>JAPOOS010000249.1 GCA_026713305.1 Paracoccaceae bacterium | reverse complement strand
GATGGCATTCTGTTGTTTTTTTGGATGTCTCGTGGCTCGGGGGGGGTTTGAGGTACTGCCTGACCGCAGCGGTGCCTGTCCGGATCCGAGTTTCCGCAGGTACATGATCGGTCTTGGCGAGAAATAGGACAGCGGCGATTGGGAACTGGCCATGCCCAACTAACAAATTCCAGACTGCCAATTGCAGATTGACGAAGCGGAAAAAGCCGCTCTGACGGAAGGTCAAGGTCGCCGAACATAGAGCCTTGGAAAACTTCGCAGCTTGGATGCAGGACCAGACCGACATAAACTTCCAAGCAGCCAAAGAGAACAGTCCTTCAACCCACGCGGCAGCCGCACTCTCCGGCCAAGGAAGCTCGGCGCATTCTGCGCCGAATCGAGTTCCACCACCCGCAAGGCATGCCGTCTGGTTCAACAGGGTTGAATTCAAGAATGGCGTTCTTCAGGGGCAATGTCCCAATCGACGAATGCCCGACAGGAAGACCCTTGAAGCGGAGATGTCAGCTTGGAAAAACAGGGAAGCGACGACCAAAGGCAGACAGACCAGATGTTCACCGTCGACAAAGCCAGAGAAAGAGTGGGGAAAGCCTGTCCCAACCCAAGGATTCCAAACCGCAGTTCAAGGATTCAGAATCTTCGCAAGATGATGCTAGACGCCACAACCAGCCCAAAGACAACCTTGCTACGATGAAGCAAGAACCACTTTCACGCGCTTCGGTTCAACTCCAATGTCCTCGAACGGCAGGAAATCGCAGGCATGGAAGACTTGTCCAAGAACATGGGCTCTCCTGTTCGCCAACCACGGGATTCCAATGTCCCTTGCACTCAGGGGCAGAAGTGCTACCCGCTTGGCGGAGAGGGGTCGTTCGGTCTTGGACGACCATCTCACCTGGAACAAGTCATGTACGCACTCGCGAGGACTTTGGATCATACATGGCTCTTGCAGAAGCTGTTGCATCCACCCGAGTGCCGGCGACCTCGATCTGATAGCTCGAATTCAGGAGCTGTGCCGCCCCTTCCCCACGGCAGGGAACGTATCCCAGACCGACGGCGGCCCCCAGCGCATGACCATAACTGCCCGAACTGAGATAACCTACGATTTCACCGTCTCGGAGAATTGGCTCCTTGTGGTAGAGCAGAGGCTCGGATTCCGTCAGCAAGAACTGCAGCATCATGCACTCAAGACCGGTTTCCCTCTTCCTTAACACTGCATCGCGCCCGATGAATTCCGGCTTCCCCAGACTGACGGCAAACCCAAGTCCGGCCTCCAGGACATGATCTGCCGCGCAAATGTCATGCCCAAAGTGACGAAAGGCCTTCTCGCTGCGGCAGCTGTCCATCATGTGCATTCCGCATAGACGAAGATCAAACTCGCGCCCTGCCTCCAGAAGGACCTCAAACACGTGAACTGCCATGTCCGACGAGATGTAGAGCTCCCAGCCAAGTTCTCCAACATATGAAATTCGGTGTGCCCGGGCGAGACCCATGCCAATCTCAATGGTCTGCCAGGTTCCGAAGGGAAACTCAGCGTTGGAAAAGTCGTTGGGTGAAACCGATTGCAGGAGCCTTCGGGAATTTGGCCCCATTACCGCCAGCACGCCTTCCGCTGCGGTGACGTCGACGATTGCAACAATGTCGGACGCCTTGTGCCGCTCGAGCCACGCCTGATCGGCAACTCTGGTGGCGGCAGGCGTGACAACCAAATAGGTGTCCGGCGCCAGTCTTGAAACGGTTACGTCGGCCTCGATGCCGCCACGGGAATTGAGAAACTGCGTATACACGGTCTTGCCGACCGGAACGGACATGTTGGCGCCGCAAACCCGGTTCAGGAACTTCTCGGCATCTGGTCCCTGGACGTGAATCTTCCCGAAGGACGACATGTCGTACATGCCGACATTGGTTCGAACGGACATGTGCTCGTCACGCCAGTTTTCAAACCAGTTGGGGCGGCTCCACGTGTACCGGTAGACGCGTTCCTGGCCTGGCCTGGCATACCAGTTTGCCCTTTCCCAGCCTGCGATTTCTCCCATGACGGCGCCATGTTCCATCAGGCAGTGATGGAATGGCGTTCGCCTCACCCCCCTTGCCGTGTCCTTTTGTCGAAACGGGAAGTGATCGGCGTACAGCAATCCGAGTGATTCTCGGGACCTTTCCTCCAGGTAGCGGCGGTTGTTCTGGAATGGCTGCATGCGCGCAATGTTCACGTCATGGAGATCGAAAGGCTGCTCTCCTTCCATGATCCACTTGGCGAGCGCCATGCCGGCTCCGCCTGCAGACTGTATGCCAACCGAATTGAAGCCGGCAGCAACGTAGAAATTCTCAAATCCTGGAATCAGGCCAAGGTAATATGTCGTGTCCGGGGTGAAGCTCTCCGGTCCATTGAAGAATGTATGGATGCCAGCCTCCTCAAGCAGAGGAAAACGGTTTACGGCTGCATCCAGAATCGGCTCAAAGTGATCGTAGTCTTCCGGCAGTTGGTCGAACTCGAAATCTTCGGGAATTCCATCCAGCCCCCAAGGTTTGGCGACAGGTTCGAATGCGCCGATCAAAAGCTTCCCGGCGTCCTCCTTGTAGTAGGTACATTCGTCGGGAACCCGCAGGACAGGGCGTCGACCAAGCCCGTCGATCGGTTCGGTTACGATGTAGAAGTGTTCGCAGGCTTGGAGTGGAACCGCCGCGCCGGCCAGCAGACCGACATCTCTTCCCCACATGCCGGCACAGTTGACAACGAAGTCCGCCTGAAGCCTTCCAGTCTCTGAACCACGCTTCCACTTGACGCTGCCAGCCCGGCTTCCGTCGCGGTCGATGCCCAACACGCTGACGTTTTCCAAGAGAGTTGCGCCGCATTGCCGCGCGCCCTTTGCCAAGGCCAAGGCAATGTTTGCAGGGTCGCCCTGACCGTCCTTGGCGAGGTAAACTCCGGAAACCACTCCGTCGATGTTGAGTTCGGGATACAGACGCTTGATTTCATTGGGAGTCACTTCTGCGACCTCGACACCAAAGGCACGGGCCATTGAGGCAGAACGATTCAGTTCCTCCTGTCGTTCGCTGCTAAGAGCCACCGAGATTGAACCTGTGCGGACAAAGCCGGTCTCTACACCGGTCTCCTTGCCAAGCCCGGCATAGAGCTCCTGCGAATAACGGGCGAGGCGCGTCATGCTTGCGGTTGCACGCAGTTGGGCAATCAGTCCAGCCGCATGCCAGGTTGTGCCGGAAGTCAGTCGGCGCCGCTCCAGAAGAACAACATTGGTCCAGCCGAACTTGGCTAGGTGATAGGCAAGGGAGCATCCCATTACGCCACCACCTATGATGACTACTTTGGCACACTCTGGCACTGCGGGCTGGTTCATTTCTATTGCCTCGGCTTGGTCGGATTGATGCGCAAGATTGGCTCAGGCCTTCAATCGTTCGTTCATGGGATCGTACAACTCGCTGTTAGCCATTACTCTGGCCTGACATCGCTGGCCGAAAATCTCGATCTCCAAACATTCTCCCGCTGACGCCCATTCCGTGCGCACAATGCCCAATGCCATGGACTTGTTGAGTCGGTATCCCCACGCGCCGGTAGTGGTCTCGCCAACCACTTGGTTGCCCTTCCAAATTGTGGACATGTATGGGGTGTCGAATTCCGTCAAGTCAACTTCCAAAGCCACAAAGCTGCGTTCGCTTCCCGCCTGCAATTCCGATTGCAGCGCCGCCTTGCCGGGGAAATTCGTGCTCTTGTCAAACTTGATGAAACGACGCAGACCACTCTGCAGCAGCGTGTAGTCAGTTGAAAGATCGCCTTTCCACACTCGGTAGGCCTTTTCGAGGCGCAGTGAATTGAGCGCCCACATCCCGAAGGGCTTTGCGCCGTGACTCAGGACCGCATCGTATACAGGCGGCAGGGCACTGTTGGCGGCATGCACCTCCCAGCCAAGTTCCCCGGCATAGCTGACGCGTGCAAGGGTTACCTGTTGCCCTGCGACCACTGCCCGTTGGTGGCTGAGCCAGGGAAGCTCGAAATCAGCATGCGAGATTCTCGAAAGAAGGTTTCGGGATTCCGGTCCCGTTATGATCAGGGTGGAGCATTCGGTGGAACGGTCCTCAATCGAAATTCCGGAGTTGGCAGCCAGGGTCGAGACAAGCAACTCGTAATCGTGCCACTGGGCGACGCTTGCCGTTATCAGAACAAAGCTGTCGTCAGCATGTCGCATCACCGACATTTCCGTAACCACTCGGCCTCGACTGTCGGAAAAGTACGCAAGGTTCATGCGGCCGATGCGGGGCAGGGCGCCGACAATTCTACTTTCCAACCAGGCGGCGGCCCCCTTGCCGCGCAAGGTGTACCGGGCAAAGCCAGGCAGGTCCAGAACGCCAACGCCGTCGCGAACTGATTCGCATTCCTCCCTGACGCGGGGCTCCCAAGGTCCTCGCCGATCAAAGGTCAGGCTTGCTTCAATCGATGTGTCGTCATCCGGCGTCGCAAACCAGTTGGCGCGCTCCCAACCATTGTAGGCATCCATCTGACCACCAAGTTCGACAACCCGATCATGCACTGGCGACAACTTGCTTGGCCGGCCGTCAGGCCATTCCCTGTAGGGAAATTGGATGGCATATTCATTGCCATAGATCTCTTTGGCCTTGGCAACGCAGTATGCGTGACTGGTGTAGTCGGTGTAGCGTCGCGGGTCGCAGGACCACATGTCCCACTCCGTTTCACCTTCGGTCACCCATTCGGCAAGAACCTTTCCGGCGCCGCCTGCTTGGGCAATGCCAAACGTGAACACACAAGCCTCAAATGCGTTCCTGACGCCAGGCATGGGGCCAATCAATGGCAGCCCGTCCGGCGCGTAGGGAATTGGGCCGTTGATCACGCGGGCGATGCCCGCCTCTCCCAACAGCGGAACCCGGTCCATGGCATCGTCGATGTACCATTCCAGCCGCTCCAGATCGTCTTCAAACAGCTGGAAGGAAAAATCCCTGGGAAGCGGGTCGTCCGGCGTAACCCAATGAGCGCGACAGTTTTTCTCATAGGGACCCAAATTCAAGCCGTACTTCTCCTGACGCAGGTAGTAGGAGGAATCGACGTCACGCAACAACGGCAGTTTGTGGTTCACGCTTCTCGACCACTTCTCCAGCTCCGGAATCTCGTCAGTCAGCATGTACTGGTGGCTCATGGTGGCCATGGGAACTGTGCGGCCGCCATGTTCCCTGAACATCTCACCGACCTGCTGGGCATAGTAGCCCGCCGAGTTCACCACGAATTCGCAGCGGACGTCGCCTTTTGGCGTTGAAACAACCCATTCCCCATTGCGTCGGGACACTGCAGTTGCCGGGGCAAAACGGACGATTCTTGCGCCCAGGTCCCGAGCTCCCTTGGCCAAGGCCTGTGTAAGCTGTGCTGGATCTATGTCGCCGTCAAATGGGTCGTACAACGCACCGGCCAGGTCATGTGTCTCGATGAACGGGTAGAGGTTCCTGATGTCGCCAACATCGACGATCTCGATGTCCACTCCCTGATATCGTCCCATGCCTGCGGCACGATGGAACTCACGCATGCGCTCAAGTCCGTGGGCCAAGCGAATCGAACCCGTGACATGGTAGTTCATTGGATAGTCGACGGCTTCGCCAAGCCCGCGGTACAACTCGGCGGAATACCGCTGCATGTTCATTACCGACCAGCTTGTTGAAAAGGTTGGAACGTTGCCGGCGGCATGCCATGTGGAGCCAGCCGTCAACTCGTTCTTCTCGAGCAGGACCGAATCCGTCCAACCGGCCTTCGCGAGGTGATAGAGGCAGGACGCTCCTACGGCGCCTCCCCCGACAATGACAACCCTGGCCGTTGTGGGAAACTGCTGCATCATGCGCACTCCAATTCACGCTCGGATGTCATTCGGCAAGCTTTGCCGGCACATTCCGTCAAGCGTTCGAATCAAACTTGAAAACACAGCAAACGCTGCTGGATCACGTCGGCATAGAGCAAACGTCGACCGTCCCTTTAACAGATCATTTGCCCGCTGTCAGGACGAAGGTCCCGTCATCCGTTCCGGCCGGACGAGCTGGTCGAACTCGTCATCCGTGACAAACCCCAACGCGACGGCCTCCCGGCGCAAGGTTGTGCCGTTCTTGTGGGCTTGCTTGGCAACTCTGGTGGCGTTGTCGTAACCGATCTTTGGCGCAAGGGAAGTTACCAGCATCAGCGAGTTGCGCATCAGTTCATCGATTCGCTCTCGATTCGCAACTATTCCGTCGATGCATTTCGTGCGGAAGGAGTTTGTTGCATCGGCCAACAGCCGTGCTGACTGGAGCACGTTGTAGACAATCATTGGCTTGTAGACATTCAGTTCGAAATGCCCCTGGCTCCCGGCAAAACCCACGCCGCTGTCGTTTCCCATCACGTGGGCGCACACCTGGGTCATTGCCTCGGTTTGCGTCGGATTCACCTTGCCCGGCATGATGGAGGAACCAGGTTCGTTGGCGGGCAATGCCAGTTCTCCAAACCCGCAACGGGGACCGGACGCAAGAAACCTGATGTCGTTGGCAACCTTGTACAGAGAAACCGCCACAGTGCGCATTGCTCCCGACATCTCCACCATGGCGTCGTGGGCAGCCAACGCCTCGAACTTGTTGGCGGCTGGCAAAAATGGCAGGTCAGTGAGTTCTGCGATGCGGGCCACGACCGAATCGGACCATCCGGCACGGGTGTTGAGGCCGGTGCCGACAGCTGTGCCGCCCTGCGCCAGTTCGTAGATGTTGCCGAGTGCACCGGCGATTCGGTTGCACGACATCTCCACCTGGCGCGCATAGCCCGAGAATTCCTGGCCAAGCGTAAGTGGCGTCGCGTCCTGGGTATGGGTTCGGCCGATCTTGATGATGTCCTGGAATTCCGCAGCCCTTGCGTTCATCGAATCGTGAAGCCTCGTCAACGCGGGAAGCAACCCCGAACAAACTGATCTTGCGGCAGCCACGTGCATGGCTGTGGGGTAGGTGTCGTTGGAGGACTGACCAAGGTTGACATGGTCGTTTGGGTGAACAGGGAACTTGGAGCCGATCTCGCCGCCGAGAATTTCGATTGCGCGGTTGGCAATCACCTCGTTGGCGTTCATGTTCGTTTGCGTGCCCGAGCCGGTCTGCCAAACCACGAGCGGAAAGTCCTTGTCGCGCAGACCTCGATAAACCTCGTTCGCCGCCTTGGCGATTGCGTCGCCAAGTGTAGGGTCAATCAGCTTGAACTCCACGCTTGTCAGTGCACAGGCCTGTTTGATCACTCCCAGGGCGTGAATGACCTCGAGCGGTTGACGTTCCCAGCCGATGCGGAAATTCTCGAGCGATCGCTGCGTTTGGGCTCCCCAATACCTGTTGGCGGGCACTTCGATTTGGCCAAAACTGTCGGATTCGATCCTGGTCGTCTTCAACTGCATCCCTCCTGGCAACCTGCGATTGAGCGCCGGTCAATTGGCGCGTCTGCAGCCATTGGCGTACCGGCGGCTTGCCGTGCATTGCTCAATGCATGTTGAGAAGTGGCGTGTCAACGCGGGCGGAACTTGTCGAGTTCGATTACCTTGCCATTCCGGTCGTTGGGGGCCGTGCCTGAATCCGGCTTCGCTTCGGCTTCGGGCAGGGCAGGCGGCTCCGCCTCCAACTCGGCAGCCCTGACCGGTTCGTCCATCCCGCTCTCGTCGACAAGCTGCAAGCCGAAGCCAACTCCAGGGTCGTGAAAGCTATGGATGGCTGCAAAGGGCACATAGATGTGTTGGGGGACGTCGTCGAAGTTCAGGACGACGCCAAAGCCGTGCTCGTCGACAGCGAGATCGTCGAACCATTCCTGAAGCACGATACGCATCGATGTGGGGTATCGCCGAAGGAGAACGTCGTCCATTTGGATTTGCGGATGGCGGGTCGAAAACTTGATGACGAACCAGTGTGGTTCCGGCAGTCCTCGCTCCGCAACAAAACCCAGCACGTCTTGAACCAAGCCGTTCATGGCCTTCCTGGTCAACTGCTGGTAGTCCAACCGATCCATCAATTCGAACTCTCAACCTTTGTGGTGTCCTGACCGTAGCGTCAATCGACTTGCAATCGGGGTTCGCTTGACGGTTTTCGGAGTTGCAGGCTTCTGTTGCCAGGTGCCTGCGGACCCCGCTGAAGCTTTGCTTAGGGCTTCAGAGTCAGTTTCCGGCTATTGCTTCGCCGTTACGCGGCTAGCGCAACCGGAGCACGATTGTCGTTGGCAATTGTGCAGTCTGGACCGATGTCGGTGGTGCCTCACCGAACGAAAGCTTACACCTTTACGCGTCCGTCTATCCTGTTTCGACCCCGTGTCGATCCCACTTGAAGGGAATTGGTGGAGTCGCCGGGTACCGCCCCCGGGTCCGGTCCGTTTATTTCGTGCGCCTTTATCGTCATAGTCCTTGATTGGACATGGATCCAAATAGGCGCAGCGCCGAAAGATGTCAATGCGCAGTCAAGCGCGACTGAACCTGTGATGCATTTCTGCAACCTTGGCGCGACACCAGTTGACGGCGGAATTCACGACTCGCCGCCGCCTTGACGCTACCAGTGGCCAACAATGCCCTTCGTCGACCAGTAGCTGTCGGTTGGAAGAGCCGGACCGCGCTGGAGCAGTTCGATGGAGATGTTGTCCGGTGAACGAACGAAGGCCATGTGACCGTCTCTCGGCGGCCTGTTGATTGTAACGCCGTCCTTCTCGAGACGGGCGCAGAGCTCGTAGATGTTGTCCACCTCGAAGGCAATGTGACCGAAGTGGCGGCTGTCGGACGGCAGTCCTTCATCCCCATCCCAATTGAATGTCAATTCTATTGGACACTCCGGCTGCTGACTTGGCGCCATGAACACCAAGGTGTAGCGGCCGGCCTTGTTGTCCACGCGGCGAGTGACCTCCAAGCCAAGCTTTTCGTAGAACGCAATGGACAAATCCAGGTCCAGAACACGGACCATCGTGTGCAGATACGTGATCATGGCTAAACCCCACTGCCGATGAAACTCAAAACCTCTTTCCAACTCGCTAGCCCATGCGGTATGTGAATTGCAAGATGCTGCAGGATTGGAGTCCGTCCCGACGCTGAATTCGGGGCTGCGGGAGATCCAGGCATCGGGAACGACAGAAACTTCTGAGACATTCAATTGACCAAGTTTGCGTCAAATGGTCTTGACCCCTGAACAACAGGCTGAGATTGACAGTCAGCGCAGCTCATCCGCGCGAACGCATCGTGTTTGCAGTTCGGGCATGGAGAGAATGCTGTACATCGCCCAACCGGTTCTCGACCATGGATTTGTGCGTGTTGTCGACTACATGGGAGACGATTCCGCCGTGGTTCAAGCTGCCCGAGTGTCCTATGGAACCGGCACCAAGAAGACGAGATCCGATGCCGCGCTGATAAGGTTCTTGATGCGCCACAGGCATACGACGCCGTTCGAGATGTGCGAAATCAAGCTGCACGTCAAACTGCCGATTTTTGTGGCCCGCCAGTGGATCAGGCACCGCACCGCGTCGGTCAACGAGTATTCGGCACGCTATTCCAAGCTGGATCGAGAATTCTATGTGCCAGCCTCGGACGACCTGGCCGCGCAGTCAGGGTCCAGCGGCCGTCAGGGCAGAGGACACACCCTCGATGCCAGGGAGGCGGCACATGTTCTGGAGACAATGAAACACGACAATGCACTTGCCTACGGACATTACGAAGAAATGCTTTCGACGCATGGCAAGTCCGGCGTCGCCAGGGAAATAGCCCGCATCTGTCTTCCATCCAGCATCTACACGCAATGGTATTGGAAAATCGATCTCCACAACCTGCTGCATTTCATCAAGCTGCGCAGCGACAGGCACGCTCAGCTGGAAATCCAGATGTACGCCAAGGCGCTGGGCAAACTGGTGGCGGCTTGGGTTCCAACGGTCTGGAAGGCCTTTGAGGACTATGGGCTCAACGCCGCCAGTTTGTCGCATGCCCAAATTCAGCTGGTCAAGCGCAAGCTTGCCGGCGAATCGGTTGACATGGAGGAGTCGGGCCTGACTGCGCGGGAATGGAGAGAGTTCCGTGATGTTTTCGAACTTTAGTGAAGGCAATCCAGGGAGTGGCACAGGCCAATGAAGCGCGCATCGTCAGACAGCGAAAAGCCGCGGCTGGATTCCGTCGACCGCAATATCCTGACCCTGCTGCAGCGCAACGCAAGGCGGCCGCTGCAGGAAATCGCCGATGAAATCGGCACAAGCAAGACACGCGTCTGGTCCCGTGTTCGCAAGCTGCAGCAGTCCGGAATAATCACCCGCTTCACCGTCGAGATTGACGCTGACCTTCTCGGGTTCGAGGCGTGTTTCTTTGTGCTGATTCGAACCTCTCAACACGAGCCGACCTGGCAACGAAAATTCCTTGACGCTGTTCGCAATCGGCCGGAAGTGTTGGAAGCTCATCGGTTGGCGGGAGACATCGACTACATTCTCAAGGTGCGTGTGGCCAATGCACGCGCCTATGACAAATTTTACCAGGCAATGATTGATCAGGTGAACATATTCAACGTCACGGCGCTGCTGTCGATGGAGGAGATAAAGTATTCAACCATGCCTGGACTTGAAACGTCCGGCTAGTTGCCTCACATTGACGGCTTGCAGGGAAAGCGAACGGACATAAAGTGGCAGCTACCGGAGGTCCGCCGATTCGGCGCCTGCGCATGCAGGCTCGGTTGCGAGGCACCCGGGAGGCGTGTCTGCTGCTTGGAGAGTTTGCGGACCAAATGGACATTTCGACCGACGGCCGCGTTCTTGAGGGCTTCGAATCGCTGTTGTCGGAGAACGACTGCGACATTGTGCATTGGGTTCTGGGAACGCTCGACGCGCCGGAGCGGCACCAGTTCATTGTTTCGCTCATGGCAAGCACGCGCCAGACGAAGGATCGGTAAGCTGCCCAGGCAATGCCTGCAACGTTGGCACAGCTGCAATTGGATTGAATTGATCCCTTTGATAGACGGGGTGATACGCACGCACAGAGGTCAGAATTGGACGCCGTCAGAAACCCGCTGAATTCGGCACTTGATTCCCGAAATCAGGCCGACAAGCATCGCAAGGGCGCTGCCCCCGGCGAATTTGCGCTTGGAACAAGAATGCGCGGCATGAGGGCGACTCTCGGCAAGTCGCTGCTTGATGTGCACAAGGAAACGGGATTGCGGCCCTTCGTTGTGCATGCAATCGAAAACGGCGACCTGGAGGCGTTCAGCAACAAGTCGTTGATTCTCGGTTCGGTTCGCCAGTATGCGCGGTATCTGGAGCTCAACGAAGCCGAAACGCTGCAGCGCTTCTGCGCTGAAACTGGGCACAGCGCGATCAACAAGAGCACAGCGCGTGGCGTCGATGTGGTGCCGCCGATGGTTGACCACATGAAGAACCTGTCCAACGGAGTTGTTGGTTCCGGCCTGTACAGTCCCATCGCAACGAATCAGGACCGGTCTCTGTCAACCTGGTCGGACCGGATTCCAATTGTCGGCTTCAGCGTGTTTGCGCTGGCGGCCGGCCTTGTTGCCGGAGGCGGATACCTCATGTGGACATTGTATGACCAGGTCACGCAAACCAGGGACGCCGCCACGGCTACGTTTGGCATAGACAACGAGCTGCGACCTGAAGTTCCCAGCGCCAACCTTGCACTTATCGATGGCGAAACCGTCGCCTTGGACAACAGCGAGGAATTGCCTCGAATCGGGGAACTGCAGCCCAGCGAGATCCAGGAGGACACGCTTGAACCCGAGTTTCCTGAACTGCTGATAGCCAGCCCGTTCGTTTCGGCGCCTGTGCCGGAAACGCAGCCCGAGCAATCTCCAAGCGAGGAATCCCCAAACGCAGCCGGACTGGAGGAGGAGGCAGCAGCCGCGCCCGCCGAGGAAGCGCAACCGCTCGAGCCCGCCGAGGAACCCGCTGTCGCAGGCTTTTACCTTGTTCCCACCGAACCGGCCTGGGTCAGGATCACGGAAGAGTCTTCGGGGGAGGTTCACCTGGAGAGAATACTGGACACAGGAGAACAGTTCGAAATTCCCCAGGTCGACACTCCGCTGCTCATGCGAGCCGGCATGTCGGGATTTCTGTATTTCCTGGTTGACGGAGAGGTTTTTGGCCCCGTGGGCCGTGGAGCCCAGATAGTGCGCGATGTTCAACTGGACCGCGATGCAATTCGCGCGAGCTATCCGCTGGTTTCCGACGAGCTGGTGCCGGAGGAGTTCCAGGAGTTGAGTGGTCCAACGCAGATTGAGTCCAGCGAGTGACGGGGACACGGCCATCGAGGCAATTGAACGATTGCCGCCTTCGCACCGAGCCATGCAGCCGACACGGCGACACATCATTTCGGACACACAGGGAGAACATGACCCAGAGTTTCAGGCCGGCCAGAGGTCGGCGGCTTACCGACTGCACCTGCGACGGAGACGGCCCGTGAACCTGCACAAGCTTCGCCCATGGAGAACTATCGAGCGGCGAATCTCGCGGCAGATCATGGTCGGAAACGTTTCGGTTGGCGGAGATGCACCCATAACGGTGCAAACCATGACCAACACGGCAACGACCGATGTCGAGGCGACTGTGGACCAGATCGAACGATGTGTCGACGCAGGAGCCGACATCGTGCGGGTTTCGGTGCCCGACAAGGCCTCGGCAGCCACTTTCGGAAGAATTGTGGATGCCAGTCCGGTCCCCTTGGTGGCCGACATTCACTTTCACTATCAGCGAGCAATCGAGGCAGCCGAGGCCGGCGCCGCGTGCCTGCGCATCAATCCCGGGAACATCGGTTCGGCCGAGCGTGAACGCACCGTGATTGACGCGGCTGTTGCCAACGGATGTTCCATTCGCATTGGTGTCAATGCAGGAAGTCTTGAACGGCGACTGCTCGAAAAGTACGGTGAACCCTGTCCTCAAGCGATGGTTGAATCGGCTCTTGACCATGTCAGGATTCTTGAGGATCATGGCTTCTCCGAATACAAGATCAGTTGCAAGGCCTCTGACGTCTTCATGGCAGTGGCGGCATACAGAGACTTGGCTGAACACACGGATGCACCAATCCATCTTGGAATAACCGAAGCCGGCAGCATGGTTCCAGGCACTGTCAGTTCGGCAATTGGCATCGGAAGTCTTTTGTGGGATGGCATTGGCGACACCCTGCGGGTCAGCCTCTCCGCCGACCCCGTGGAGGAGGTGCGTGTGGGCTACGAGATTCTGAAGTCGTTGGGACTGCGCCGGCGCGGCGTTACGGTCATCGCCTGCCCGAGCTGTGCCAGGCAGGGTTTCGACGTCATTCGAACCGTTCGTGAAATTGAGGAGAGATTGGCCCACATTCGCGTTCCGGTGACGCTGTCAATCATTGGATGCGTCGTGAATGGTCCTGGCGAAGCTCTCATGACGGATGTCGGCTTCACTGGGGGTGGCAAGGATGCCGGCATGGTGTATGTTTCAGGAAAGGCGTCGCAAAAGATGTCCAATGAGGAAATGATCGACCACCTTGTCGAACTCGTTGCCCGCAAGGCACGCCAAATCGAGACCGATGCGTCGAATGCTGAAGGGACGGCGACAATCCAGGTTGACCCCAGGTTCCTTTCCCGCAACGGATAGGCCTGTCCTGCAAGCCGCCATGTTGCCGGCATCCTGTCCCGCGGGAACGCCGTCCCGGTGTGCGCGGGACCGATTCGGGCGGAAAGCTGGCATGGGACACGGCGCTCGTGTCGCGTGCGCCACGCGGTAGTGACTAAAGGAAGATGGATTTGATCCCCCAAGCTCGACTGAAGAAGATCGTGGATCGTCGGCAGCTGATTCAAGACGCGCTGCTGAAGGAGACCGATCACAGAATCATTGCCGATCTGTCCCGCGAATTCAGCAGGCTGCGCCCGATGGCTGAATTGGCAACGCAGTATTTTGACCTGCAGGCTGAGTTGGAAGACGTGGAGGAACTTCGCAGCGACCCCGAGCTGCGCCAGCTCGCAACAGAGGAAATGGCAGTGCTTTCGGCCCGAATTGAGGAGCTGGAGGCTGACGTGATCGAAATGCTGCTGCAGGACGAAGGTGGGGACGACGAAAAATCTGTCGTGCTGGAGATCCGAGCGGGAACCGGCGGCATGGAAGCGGCGCTTTTCGGAGGTGTGCTTTACCGCATGTACATGCGGTATGCCGAGTTGCGCAATTGGACATTTGAGCCATTGCATTCAAGCGACACGAGCCTCGGCGGCCTCAGGGAAGCGGTTATACTTGTCGAAGGTCGAGGAGCCTTCGCGCGGCTCAAGTTCGAATCGGGAGTCCACAGGGTCCAGCGGGTGCCGACAACTGAATCCAGCGGCAGAATACACACGTCGGCAGCCACCGTGGCAATACTTCCCGAGGCCGGGGATGTCGATGTCGAAATCGCCCCGGAGGACGTCAGGATTGATACCATGCGCGCAAGCGGAGCTGGCGGACAACATGTGAACACGACCGACTCGGCTGTTCGTGTCACTCACCTCCCGACCGGAATAACCGTCGTGTCGTCGCTGAAGTCCCAACACAGGAATCGAAGCCAGGCATTGACCGTGCTGCGAACGCGGCTGCTGGAACTCGAACGCCAGCGGGCAACCGACGAAAGAGCCTCAAGCCGCAGGTCGATGGTGGGGAGCGGCGATCGTTCGGAACGCATCAGAACCTACAACTATCCTCAGGGCCGTGTTTCGGATCATCGCATCGATCTGACGCTGTACAAGTTGGAGCAGATACTCGAAGGCGACCTCGACGAACTGATCGACGCGCTGGCTGCGCACGAACGGGCAACCCGACTGGCCAATTTCGAATGTTAGGCAATTCGGTCCCGCATCTCCTGGCCAAAGCCACCGTCCGACTGCGGCGTGCCGGCGTTGAAGGTCCAGAACGCGACGCCAGCATTTTGTTGGAACACGCGATCGGCGCCAGACTGGCTTGCCTGGAGGAGAACGAGTACTTCAGCCTGTCACGGAAGCGGCGCAATGCCTTTGAATTCCTTGTCAGGCAGCGCTTGTCCCGCCAACCAGTCTCCCAGATTGTTGGCAGGCGAGAGTTTTATGGCCGAGTGTTCTTGGTCACCCCTGACGTTCTTGACCCTCGCCCTGAATCGGAGACGCTCATAAATCTGGCAAGGCGGTCCAGGTTTCGAAGCGTGCTTGACGTTGGAACCGGGAGTGGTTGTCTCCTGCTTACGCTGCTGGCGGAAGGCATAGCCGAGACAGGAATCGGAATCGACGTTTGCGACAGAGCCTTGAAGGTCTCGACACGCAATGCCGAAACTCTCGGCCTTGGCAAAATCTGCAGTTTTGCGCAATCAAACTGGTTTTCTGCAGTCGAAGGCAAATTTGACTTGATTATATCCAACCCACCCTATATCAGCGGCAACGAGTTTGCTTCACTGGCCCCTGAAGTCAGATTGCACGAACCCCGGCACGCATTGACCTTGGACGGGGACGGTACGGAGGCCTATCGCATACTGGCAGGCGAGGCAAAAAACCATCTCAATTCCGACGGACGATTGATGATCGAAATAGGTTCGACGCAATCGAAACCGGTGACAAAGATATTTGAAAAGCATGGATATCGTCTGAACCGGGCCGAAAGGGACTTGGAAGGCAACCTGCGTGCACTTGAACTGATTGAAGATGATTCGCACGGATAGGCCGCGACACTTTTGATCGGTTGGATCAGGTTTGAATCGACAGTTCTTCCGGCAGAGTTTGAAGCTCAACAATTGGGCCGGACCGTCAGTCATAAATCCGAATGGCCGTTCCCGCAGGAGAAGCGCCGAGCTGCCGGTTGACCTTGCAACGATGTTCCGGGCCCATTCCAAGCTAGTAGACATAAGGGAAGCACAAGTGCTTCATGCCACTGCGAAATTCATTGAACACGCCACTGCCCAGGACTCGTCACGGGCGCACAATGGCAGAGGCCAATCGCTGACGGATGAAGAAACCCTGCCAGCGTTGACCGGAGGGACATGCACGCTTGTGCATCCATTGCCAGCGGACATGAAAGAGTGATTCCAGCAGGGTGGAAATCCACCAGTTCAACAGTGCAACGGGATTTTCGTTGCCGACACCCTTTGGAGGGACAATGCGGGCTGACCGGGTCACACCATGGACCGGTCGGCGATTTCAGAAACCATGCGATCAGGTCGGGCAAAACTGAATGCACGACTACAGTCGGCGCCTGAATGTGGACGATGACCGCGGCGAACCGAACCGTGGCCAGGATGCTCCTGGCAAACGATCGGCCTTGACGCAGTTTCACCATGTCCGGTGACTGTCAATCCAGGAAAAGGAGAAATTTTGAATGAGAGGCGGTAAAGCGCGAGGGCGGAGCAGGCACAAGCGACATCCAGGGTATGGAACCAATCGTGTCTTCGAGAGCTCGGGACCCGAGGGAAAGCTTCGTGGAAACACGAACCAGCTAATTGAGAAGTATCGGGCATTGGCCAGAGACGCGCAGCTAAGTGGCGACCGGATTGTCGCCGAGAATTTCGCGCAACATGCCGAGCACTATGTAAGATTGGCGGGCCATCTGCGCGAGGTGGAGTCAAAGCGGCAGGCCAAGGCCAACAACCGACATGTCGGCCCCGGTTCCCCCAAACACAACGGCAGACACAGAGGGCCCAGCACGCAGCCAAAGACTCCCCCTGCCAAGAAGGCCACTGCCCACAGCTAGGATTGTTCTCGCCAGTTTTCTGGCGTGAACCTGAAATCGCGTTCGTTGGACCGTCCCTGCGCAACAAGCGCCGCGAGCCGGACAAACTTGTCGACAGGCACATCTTCCGCACGCCAGGTCGGGTCGATCGCCGATGCCCGCAGCAGGTCCTGTATGTTTCTGGACGCCTGTCGCAGGCTTCGACGCAGCATTTTGCGACGCTGACCGAATGCAGCCCGAGTTATGTCGTGAAGAGCCGCAGTTCCGTCCGGCGTTAGCGGAGACGGCCGGGGAACGATTCGAACAATCGAGGAATCAACATCCGGCGTTGGCGTGAAGGCTTGACGTGAAACGTTCGCAATGATCTTTGCCTCCGAGCGAAACTGACACAGTATCGTCAACCTGCCGAATGTCTTGCTGCCGTGGGTGGCCGTGACCCGTTCCGCGACCTCTCGCTGCAACATCACGACGATCTCCTGCCAGAAGGGCGGCCACTTCCTGCATTCCAGCCAGCTTGCCAGAAAGCGCGTTGCCACGCCATAGGGCAGGTTTGAGACAATCTTGACGGGCCTGTCCAGGTAGTCGAGTGGCTGAACCTTCAAGCCGTCGTCCATGACAACAGTCAGGCGCCCCCTGGCAATTTCCGACAGTTCGAAGAGCACAGGCTCGAACCGCTGGTCGATTTCCACGGCAAGCACCTGCCTGGCGCCCTCAAGCAACAATGCCCTTGTCAGTCCCCCGGGTCCGGCGCCAATTTCGAGGATGCTGACATCCTCAAGGTTGCCGGCTTCTCTTGCGATGCGCCTGGTTAGGTTGAGATCGAGTATGAAGTTCTGGCCCAGCGACCTGTTGGCGGAGATCCCGTACTTTGCAATGGCCTCACCGAGAGGAGGCAGTCCGTCCAGCTCAACGGGCAAAATTCCGTCGCGCCGCCATGTGCTTGGCCAGCTGAATTGCCGCCACCAGGCTGTCAGGGCGCGCCCTTCCGGTTCCAGCCAAGTCCAGCGCCGTGCCGTGGTCCGGCGATGTGCGCACGATTGGCAGGCCCAAGGTGACGTTGACCGTCTCGTGAAAGTCCAGTGTCTTGATCGGAATCAATGCCTGGTCATGATACATGCAAATCGCGGCATCGTACTCGGCAATTCGTGCCGCATGGAACATTGTGTCTGCTGAGTGGGGACCACTGACATTCATGCCTTCCCGGACCATTTCCTTGATCACGGGGGCAATTACCTCGCGCTCCTCACGACCCAGCAATCCACCTTCCCCGGCATGCGGGTTGAGGCCCGACACGGCAATGCGCGGCGACCCAATGCCAAAGTCCGTTTGCAATGCATCGAAGCTTGTTCTGATGACCCGTTTCAGGCGACGATGGCTTAGCAGCGAGGGCACGTTGCGCAAGGGAACATGCACTGTCGCGGGCACAACTCGCAGCCGTCGGCTTGCAAGCATCATGACAGGGAGATGATCGACACCGCAGAGTGCGGCAATGAACTCGGTGTGGCCAACAAAGTCCTGAAGTCCGGCGAGAGAAAAGACAATTTTGTTCAGCGGGCCGGTGCAGATTGCCGAGGCCTCGCCTGACTTTGCGAAGTTCACGGCAAGCCTTATCGCGTCGACCACCCGTCCCGAGTTGGCAGGGTTGGGGCGACCTGGCTCTGTCGGGCATGGGAACTCAAGGTGCAGCACAGGAAGGCCTTGCCGTGCTGCGACTTTACATTCTGCCGGAGAACCGATTCTTGCAATTGGCGCTGAAAGCCGGTGCGTCTCCACATGTCCGATGTCGGCAATCAGAAAAAATGGGTTTTCATGCCGCAATTGCTGCCAAGCCTTGGCAGCAAGCTCAATTGCAACACCGGCCGGCTCACCACAGGTAAGGGCAACGGGAAGGTTCACTTGCGAATGATGTTGGCGTTGGCCCTCAATTCCGAAAGGTGGCGGTTGCTGTAGGATTCAAGCTTTGCAAGCCGGACACGACTGATGAGATCCGCCAGCACCTCCCGATCCCGAATGAATATTCGGTCGCACAGCATGATCAGCTGTCTCGCGGCAGGACGCCCGGACACTTCCTTGCGAACGGCTATCTCGTTGTTGTCCAGATTCTCCAATTCGCGCGGGATGAGGGCGTAGTCCGTCGAAGTGCTCAAAACAACCCTGCGGTTGAAGGCATCGTCGGCAAAGTCCGCTGCGGCACGCCGCAACAGTGCGCAGTTCGCCGTGTTTGCGGCCAGCGAATTTGCAAGGCTGTCTGCCTCCTGTGGCGAAGCAGCCGCAACCGTCAGCGTCGCGTAGTCAATGGCGGCCGGTTGAATGCCGGATGCCTGGCTACGGTAGTTGTGGACAAAGAAAATGTAGAGAAAGTCGTTGAGAAACACAGGCTCCGAAACTGTGCCGAGACTTGTGGTGCGCAGCGTTGAGTGCATGGCCGGCGGAATCTGTGACATTGGAATCCAGCCAATTCTCCCGCCGTTGTCCCTGGATTCGGCGCGTGAGACGGACTTTGCCTCTGCGGAAAAGGCTTCGGATGTTGTAATGGTTTCCTTGATTTGCCTTGCTTTCGCGTTGGCCTCTTGCCTCACGCTGGAATTGGCCGGCAGGACAATCTCCGAAAGATTGATCTGTTCGATTGCCTCGCTCGGCTGAAATTCGACCAATTCTTCAACTTCCGAGGCGGCGATTTGCTGAACCCATGTGCTGTACAGGTTTGAGATCACCTTCCTCCAAGCCAGTCCAGCGCGCACGAAGCTTTCAAAAGTCTCTGCCTGGACACCGTTTCTGTTGAGTGCCTGCACGAACTCTTCGACGGTCAGATTGGACCGTGCCGCGTATTCAGCCATTCCTTCTCGGACTTCCCGGTCCAGAACCTTAATTTCCAGGCGGGCCGCCTCCTGCATGTAGAGAGTGTCGCTGATCAGCATTCTTTCAGCTTGCGCCCGCGGGTCTCGATCGTCGGTCAGCGCCTGATTCATGCGGATGGCCTGATCGATGTGGTAGTGGCTTATTCCAACGCCGTTGACGATGATTGCCGTCGAGAATGGACTGGAAGGCACATTCTGCGCGACTGCTGGCGTCGCCAGACACAGGACAAGTGCAAGTACTCTAATCACAATTCGCCTCACTCGGGACAAAACCCTATCCGCAACCATCAGTTGAGCCTCTTACAACCCGATTCAACCCTTGGATAGTCGTTGTAAAGCTGACAGATGTTGCCGGCGATGGATTTTCCAGGGAAGTGAACTCGCGTTCAACCATGAATCCCGCCGTAAGGCATTGATGGGCAAAAGTCAGCCCAATGTCCAGCTTTCGCTTGCCTTCCCGATAGATGTCGTTCTGCCAACCACTGCTGAGAACCCAGTTTTCCTCAATGCGGTAGGAGGTGTCCAACTTCACTGAATTGGCCTTTCTGCCGCCGAACTCCGAGTTTATCCACCCGTGGGCCAAACGCATGCCGAAGGCATTGCGCGTGTACGCCAGGCTGCTTTCCGCTATGAGCGGTGTCAGGTCAACATCCAACCCAACGTTTTGCCCCACGGCCAGACCATTGTTCGTCCGCACGCCTGCATAGGCGCCATAATGCGACTGCGGCGTCCCGGAACCGATCTGCGTCAACTGTTCCTGCACGTCATCGCTGTGGAACAGCCTGCCTGCGGCAAGCTCGAACTCGTTTCCCTCAGCATCGAACAAAGTGTATCCGACGCCAGCGGTAGCCTTCAGGCCCTGTTCGTCCTGGCCAAGTCCGGCAAAGCGATCGGCAGATGCCAGGCTGCTTGCATCAATGCTGGCAGTCGGCTGAGGTATGTCCGGGCTGCTGCGGTCGTCGTTGGACGGAGTGTAGTACGCGCGCAAATAGGGCTCGAGCGTATCCTTTGAGTTCCCAAGCTGCCGCACAAGCGGATAGGACAATCCCCCAGTGGCTTGAAGCGACACATTGCGCTGGTTCTGCTGCTGTCCCATTTCCGACCATTTTGTGGCGTTGGCCTCGATTGACGCGCCGAAATCCGCGACGATGCCTGGGTCGAAGACCTTCGTGTTGGCATATTCAATCTTCATGCTGGATTGGAGCACGTCGTTCTTGTCGGTGTCCTCATATGAAATGACCGACATCGCCAAGCTTGCCTCGCCGCCGCGCGTCAGTGGCCTGTAGCCCTGCCAGTAGGCATCGGCCAGATTCGACATGGGATCTCTGCTGGGGGCCTTGATGTCCGAACCATCCAAACGAACATATCTGGCGGTGCCAAGACTGCGTTCACCCCGTCTTCCGAGAGTCGCAATCGAGAGCTCGTGCTCCTCCGGAAACAGCTGCACAAGCCCTTCTCCGGCATGACCGGGCTCGCTAGCGTGAAGCAGGAACAGCTTGCTGTTCTCGCCTGCCTTCACGCCGCTCTTGAAGACAAACTTCTTTGTGGCGAAATCCTCGTTCGGATCCTGGATGGGCGTTTCGCCGGCAACTGCAAGCCACCCGTGTTCGCTGCTGTTGCGGACCTCGTAGGCAACGGACTTCTGCCCCTGCACCGCAGTTCCCAGAGTCAATACCGCGTCGGTTCCCGGACCAAGCACCTGGTAGTAGGGAACCTTGATGCCCGCGCCGGTTCTACCCTTGTATGACAGTTCGGGAAACAGGAAGCCCGAGCGATCGCCGTTGCCGGTTGTGGAGGTGGTGGGAATCGACAGCCAAGGCAAATAGAAGACCGGGATGCTGCCGATCAATAGTGTGGCTCCTCGCAGGTAGTACCGCTGATTCTCCTTGTCGTGAACCATGAGCCTGGAGCGGAAATGCCACACCGGCTTCTCTTCCGGCTTGCAGACCTGACAAGGTGTTACGCGAACGTCGCGTATGACGTCGACTTTCTTGCTGGTGTAGGAAACCTGATCGGCAGAGATCTGAACTTGCCTGTCAATCAGCATCTGAACGCCGTCAATGACACCGCTGCGAAAGTCCCTGGAAACCTCGGCCTGTTCGCCGATCAGAACGTTGCCCTTTTCGTCCGACCAACGAACGGGTCCGTAGAGGGTCAGGCTGCCGTTGTTCGCCTCGAGGCGTGTGCATGTAAGCACTTCGCCATTCACGGTAACAACGACGTTGCCGTCGGCCACGAAAGTGTATTGCCGCTGATCGACGATGATCAGGTCAGCGACAATTTCGGCTCCTTGACTTTCAATTGCCTCAAGGGGCTCCTGTGCCTGCGACACGCTGGCGGCGAGAACCAGAAAACCGGCAACAAGTGTGGTGGCAAGAACCAGAGAAAACGATGTATTGGCGCCTAGGCCGGATTTGGGCTTTTTGATGAAGTCGCCTGACTTCATGTTTGCAAGCGGACCTTCTGGCACTTCATTCAGCTCCACCGCCGCTTGATCCTGCCAATGATCTCTCCTCGGGGCGAATGTCCAGGTCGACCCGCACCTGCTTCAGCAGCTCGAATCGACGAGCCAGGCTTGCAAAACGCTTCATCGACCCAGAAACAAGCAACGATTCGGTTTTGGGCCAACACATACTTCTATCTCATGATCGGGCAGGGTAGCTGTTCAACTCGCCAACTGTCAATGAGATATTGCTCCCAATCACTTCCAAACGCCTTGACCGCCCCTCTGGATTGGAACATTCGACACACTTGCAGTCTCCTTGCGCCGCCGCCCGCTTCACTCGGCATAGAACACAGCCGCGCAAGCCAGAAGCAGCGTGCCGACCGGAACGGTAAGTATCGCTGAAACCACCGGAAACGCATCGTGGGTTCCCAGGATTTGAGTGAGGTTTCTCAGGAAGAAAACCATCAATCCGGCAATGATCGCCGCAATGACAACCAGGGGAATCCTGAGCATTCTGCTTGGCTTCAAGGCTCCCGCTCCTCCCAGCATGGTCATGGTCGCAAACACAAGAGGCAACATGCACAACGAAAGGACATGAATGTGGAGGAGATTTAGTTTCAGGCCAGCCCTTTCCAGGACGTCCCATTGCTTCAACAGCGCCCAAATGTGCACGTTCTCCGCGGCGACCAGTTCGGTTACCAACTCCTGCGCCGACGGGCTCGACTGAATTCTGTACTCCTCGAGGGCCTTCCGCGTTGCCTCCACGTTTTCGATTTCGTCGCCTATCAACCAACGATTCACGTCACGCAGAAGCCATCCGTTCCGCAAGGGCTCGGCATGCAGTGCATGCATGTAGAACTTGGGCACATTGTCGGCGTCGAACGTCACCGCCGCGACGTCGACGAATTCCCCAGTGGCCGGATTTCGCTTCAACCGCATAATCACGACGCTGTCCTCGAGCGCCTCGCGAACCCAAAGAAATCCGCTGCCTTCGACATGCACTCGATCGTCCTGGAGCACGATGTTGCCCACGGCATTGTTGTAGAGCTGGGTTGACATGACGACCACTGGATGGACGGCCGCAACAACAACGATTCCGAACATGCCGGCGAACAATGCCATTCGAATTACGGCGTTGCGCCCAGCCATCCCAGTGCCCTGGATGCTAGCAATCTCGTTGCTTCGGGCGAGTCGCAGGGACGTGTTGAGGGCTGCCAGCAAGACGACTATCGGCAAAAGTGCAAACAGCGACTCCGGGACTTTCAGCAGCGCCAGCAATGTGGGGTGGAGTGCGTTGCCGTCCGGATTCGATCTGCCCGCTTCCTGCTCCAGCTCCAGCAGGAAGATCAGCGCGGCAAATGCGATGGTCACAAGCAGCAGCGACTGCATGGACCTCTTCCACAGGTAGTAGGTGAGCATGACGGAAGCCATCCTATGTCACCGCCTTTGCCAGTCGTAGTGAAGACGTGCCGCCAGAAAGACCGTCAGCAGCAGCGCAACGCCTGAGGCGGCATACAGCGCCGGCCACATTGCGGGGGACTTTGCCGCCACGCCATGAAGGAATTCGGTGGCGAGGAAGGCGCAGATGCCTGCCAATGCGGTTATCAGGCAGGTCAGCGCCGGCCCCCTGCCCAATCCGATCAGGGAATGGCAGGAAACGGCGCCCAGCACGGCAAGAACAAACGCCAGCAGACCATCCGAGTTGCGGACCTGCGTTTCGAGCCAAATCTGTATGGACTGGAAATCCAGGCCGGCCTCCTCCAGCCCTTCCTCATCCTGCAGCCGGTCCGACGTCAACTCGCGAAGTTCCGGAACCCGCTCGGGAGCGCTCTCGATGAATGCCGCCACTCCTACGGACAGATCGTCGAAGTTCACGTTCGCGATGCTGCGGGTCTCGGGATTGACGAGCAGCGACTGGCCATGCAGCATCACGATGTCAATGGAATCGGCGGCACGCAGGATGTACGCCGATTCCGCAAAGTGGACTGCTTGCAGGCCTTCCGGCGGGTTCTCGAACACAATGATGTCGGTGAGTTTCTGGTCTTCGGTTATTCCCTCCACGAAGACGGCCAGTTCATCGTCGGGAAAGTTGAAGCGGCCCGTGTGCGTGGACCCGATCGAAAAGTTGTGTGAAATGTAGTAGTTGAGCGCGGAAATCTCGGCGCGGCTGATTGGACCAAAAAAATGGGCATAGGACAGGCTGAGCAGGCAAATCAAGGTGGCAAAAATCACGTAGGGCCGCACTATCGTTGAGAATGGCATGCCCGTGCTGTATATCGCCGCCTGTTCCCGGCTCGTGTGGAAGTGGATTGCGGTGTAGATGGCAGCGATGAAGCCGGTCAGCGGCATGACGATCATCACCGACCGCAGCAGAAACCACATGGACAATTCCGCAAAGGTTTGGAACGACTGGATGTTGGTTATGACGATGCGCAGCGAGCGAACCGAAAGGTTTACCCAGTAGGCGCCGGCCAGAACCAACGTGAACAGCATGAACAGAACTATCAACCTCGACAGGATGTATCTGTCGAGCGTGCTCAGGAGCAGCACATCGTCACCTAATCAAACATAAATTTCGTCGAAAGCTGCGTGCCTCGGCCAAGAGTCTTCGGCCAGGCGGCGCCGCTAGGGCCCAATTGTGGTGAAGCATGATTAAACCAAGAAACATTCGTTTTGTAAGCCGAAAGTTGCGCGAATTACAGCAACTCGAGGGGCAGTTGGTGTGTCTGGTGGCGCCCGGTGCGGATTTGGGGCCAATTCTGACTCACATTGACGTTCTGACGGTTCGCTGGCTGTCACACCTGATTGAAAGCAAGAAGTTCTCAAAGCTCGATCCCGGCGAATTGATGACGACATGGGGCGTGCGCGGCGTTGACGCCGAACGCTGCACTGTCGTCAAGCTGCCCGACAGGGCGGATGCCAAGTTCATGCGGCGCGCCGGCGCTGCAGTCGGCAAGACTTTGGGGGACGATCCGGTGTTGGTGGAAAGCACGCTCGGCACCGGGCTCAGAGAGCATTTGGCCCAGGGCATGGCGCTGGGAAACTATCGGTTCAACCGGTACAAGAAGGAGGCGAACAAGGGTGACAAGGCGCCGGACTGGCGCATCATGACCCCATCTCCGAAGGTTGCACAAAGGAATTTCGAAGCCTTGGGCTGCGCAGTCGAGGGAACCGAATTTGCCCGCGATCTCGTCAACGAGCCGTCAAATGTCCTGACCACGACGGAATTCGCAAGCCGGCTGCTCGAACTGCAGGAACTTGGCGTGGAAGTCGAAGTCCTGGAGGAAGATGATCTCGAACGCATTGGAATGCGGGCGCTGCTGGCTGTGGGGCAGGGATCGGACAGCCCGTCCAAGGTGGTTGTCATGAATTGGAAGGGCAGCGAATCGCCTCCGCTTGCGTTGATTGGCAAGGGTGTTGTGTTTGACACTGGAGGCATTTCGATAAAGCCGGCGCGTGGAATGGAACAGATGACCATGGACATGGCCGGGGCTGCCACCGTGGCCGGCGTCATGAAAACCTTGGCGCTGGGAAGAACGAAGGCGAGCGTGGTGGGAATCGTCGGGCTTGTCGAAAACATGCCCAGCGGCCGAGCGCAGCGCCCCGGTGACATAGTCCGCTCGCTGAAGGGCGACTCGATTGAGGTGGTCAATACTGATGCAGAGGGACGCTTGGTGCTGGCAGATGTCATGTGGTACTGCCAAAGGCGATTCGAACCGGTCGGCATGATTGATCTGGCGACACTGACCGGCGCCATCATCGTAAGTCTTGGCTACGAGTATTGCGGCGCGTTTTCCAACGACGACAAGTTTTACCAACGGTTTCAGTCGGCTGCGGAAAGCGAGGACGAAAACGTTTGGCGGCAGCCGCTGTCGAAGTCTTTCGACAAGATCATCGATTCGACCATTGCCGACGTGAAGAACGTTGGCGATCGGTGGGCCGGCGCCATCACGGCCGCACAGTTCCTCAAGAGATTTGTCAAGGCGGACATTCCCTGGATCCATCTTGACATTGCCGGTGTCGCGTGGACGCCGAAGCCGTCGAAGTTCTCTCCCCGTGGCGCATCGGGGTGGGGCGTGCGAGCATTGACCAGGCTAATCAATGACCACTACAGTGAACGCTGAATTCGGAGAGGTTTTCTTCTACCAGGTCGACGGAAGCGCGGAAGACCTGGCCTTCAAACTCGTGCGCAATTCTCGCCGCGAGGGGTGGCGGGTATGTGTGCGCGGAACTTCAAGCGAACAGTTGGAGCGTTTTGAAACCAGACTGTGGTCGCAGCCCCACACAGAGTTTTTCGGGCTTGGAATTGAGGGCGGCGAGTTCGACAGCGACCAGAGTGTGCTGTTGACGACTTCCGAGTGTCGAACAAACGATCGACAGGCCTTGATCGTGCTTCCGGGCGCGACGGTCAAGTCGGACGACGTGAAGCGCCATGTGAGAGTCATGCTGGTCTTTTCCGGCAATGATTCCGAGATCGGCAATGCCCGCGAGCATTGGAAGGCCTTCGCCGCGCTGAAATGCCGCTTGAAGTATGTGAAGAAGCAACAGGGAAAGTGGCAGATTGCGCACACCGTAAACTGAGCGCCGGCGAGTGACGAGTCGAATTCGGGTTGTCAGAAACTGTTCAGCCGCCCGTCGATCATGCCCGGACTGGGAATGCGGGAAATGCCCAATGCGAGTCGACATTCGGGAATGCATCTGCAATATGCCGATTTCCCAAGGGAAGCGCCAAGCAAGCTGACGCGGGCGCTTCCAGCCACAGTCATTGGATCAATGCCGAGATTGGAATCGTGACCGAGAGAACACTGTCGATTATCAAGCCCGACGTTACCCGCCGCAGCCTCTGCGGGCAGGTTTTGGCAAGGTTGGAGGGCGCCGGACTTCGAGTGATCGCACTCAAGAGGGTGCATCTCACAATGTCTCAGGCACGGCAGTTTTATGCCGTCCACTCGCAGCGTCCGTTCTTTGACGAACTTTGCCGGTTCATGGTGTCCGG
>JAPOOS010000198.1 GCA_026713305.1 Paracoccaceae bacterium | reverse complement strand
GCTCGAGTCCGGGGAGTCGCCTGCACTTCATTTGTCCACTCAAGTGTTTCGGTGCCGCATGATTCCAAGTTGCCGAAATTTGTCAACAATGTTCGTCGAAGCGATTGAACCGCTTGACTGTCGGTTCGTGGGTTCGTTGCTGGCCAAGTCTTCGCCTGGAGATGTCTGCAAGAACTCGGCTTGCCCTGGAGCGGAATCGCTCGGAAACTGCAGGAGCATGTACTCCAAACTTTGCATCCTTGCCGATCCTTCCCAGCGAAATCGCTCGTCTGGCTTGTCCGGCACGCCTTCAATGTCGCGGTCGACGCCTTCATCCAAGGTACATGCGGAACATCGGTCTGAGAGATTGCTGCCGCCGGTGAAAGGCTGAACCTGATCCGGCCACAATCCTTGGGCGCGAGTGGCGAATTTCAATCCAGGGTTGGACAAGTCATTCTTCTGGAATTCGTGCAGCTTGGGAAATTGGCCTGTCAACTCCGACACGACGATGCAACTGATTCAAGCGGCCTGGAATTCTGATTCCAACTGAGCAATCATGGAACACAGCATAGGCACAAATTTATCGTACCTGACAGCGGTGTCTCCCCACAGATACTGGGAGCGGGCAAAGTCATGCTCCCCGCCAGCAGCGAGCGTTGGCCGGATGGCGTCCATTTTCGAGTCGATGTAGTCAAAATCCATCTGTCCGGACAAACATCGCCGCAGCACCACATACCAGCTGGCAATTGCCGCTATGGCCTGTTCCGGCACAATTCCGCGGTCAAAGCAGCCTCTGATCGTGGGCAAAAGGAATATCGGGAATTTGCTGGCGCCGTCCATGCCAATTCGGGAAAGAGGATCGGCGATGGCACGATTCAAAAAGCGGCTGGTGACACCTGCCAGGTAGTCTCGGTGATCGACCGGGGAAGGCGTTTCAAGCGAAGGAAGGATTTCGTTCCTGGTCAGAGCTTCGAACTGCCTGCGCAGTTCGGGGTCGGCCAGAACAACGTCAAACGTTCGGTGTCCCCGCAGAACCCCGGCAAAGCATGTCGCCACGTGGCTGCCGTTCAAGATGCGTATCTTGGCTTCCTCGTAGGGATGGACGTCGTCGACAAACTTTGCTCCGGCAACGTCAAGGCGCGGCCGTTCCCCGGCAAATCGATCGTCTATCACCCACTGCAGGAACTGCTCGCAATGGATCGTGAAATCGCCGGCAATGCCAAAGCGCTCCGCCACCTCGGCGGAATGACCGGGGTCGGGCCTTGGCGTTATTCGATCGACCATTGAACAGGGAAACGAGACCGAATCCGCAACCCAGCTCAGCAGCTCGACATCGCCCATCGCCCGCAGATAGCGGGTGAGGTTCTCGGACAGGAACCTGCCGTTGCTGCGAAGGTTGTCGCAGCAAAGCACGGTAAGCGGTCGCCCGCCCGCGGCAAGCCGCATCGCCAAGCCTGCGCGCAGATATGCGTAGACCGACGTTCGGCTGCGGCCGACAAGTTCATTGCGTATTTCAGCATCGTCCAGGTTCAGCTTGCCGTCGTCTCCAACACAGTAGCCGCCTTCGGTCACCGTCATCGTGACGAGTTCAACACTGTCTCTGGCCAACAGCCCTTCGGCGTCGTTCGGGTTGAAAACCCAGTCCACGAATTCACGGTGCGACCGGACCAGGCGGTACTCGTGGTTGCCGTCCGGTGCGTACGACTTGACGGCGTACCCGTGATCCAGATTGCGCAGCCGCAGCATGTCATCGGATTGTGCGGGGCGGAGATTGACGCCGGCGATGGCCCAGCGGTGGTCGCCGGACCTGTCCATGAGGTCGTCGAAATAGACTGCCTGATGAGCACGGTGGAAGGCGCCTACGCCAACATGCACCACACCGATGCGGGTTTTCCGCCGGTCATATGAAGTGCTTTTGAGATGCTTGACAACTTGCTGCATCGCAACTCGGTCCTTTCCGGTACTCGCTAACGTGCCATTTGCCTTCGAGCCTCTGCTCGATAGGCGCGCGGCGTCATGCCCTTGATCTTCGCAAATTGCCGATTGAAGTTGGACAGGTTGTTGAAACCGACGTCGAAGCAGATGTTGGCGATGCGGTCGTTCGTTTCGTACAGCATTACGCAGGCTTGGCCAACGCGCACTTGGTTTATGAAATCCGTGTATCGATTGCCGGTCGCCGCCTTGAACCTTCGCGAGAAGCTGCTCGGGCTCATGCAGGCCATTCTGGCCGACGCAGCAAGCGTCAGGTCGTCGCGAAAGTTTGCGACAACGTGGTCAATCACGCTGACGATGGGCGCATGAAACCTCTGCGTTTCCCTCGAGTTGAACCGCACGGCGGACAGGGGCTTTATCGCATGCCACCTGCTGAGGCGGTTCAGGAACTTCAGCCAGGCCAACAGGCGATCGAGTCCGCTGCTGTCACGCATGCGCGCCATGCCGGCGACCGCCTCCTCGAAGTCGAAGCCGACAAATTCCACGCCATTGGCAGCCTGTGTCAGCAGAGGCTGGATTTCTCCCAGTTCGGGGTAGGCACGCGTTGCCATCTCAAGGCTGGAGTCGGAAAACTGGACCAGCATGTCCCGCACTTCCACCGGTTCGAATTCGGTTAAGTCTGTGACCCAGTTGTGAGGGAGCAGGGGGCCTGTCAGGTAAAGGCTTCCAGGCCCGAACACGCCGATGTGGTCACCGACAAACGCTCTGCCTCGCGTCATTGTGATGAGGTGAAGTTCGTACTCCTCGTGTGCATGCCAGCGGCACAGTTCCGTTGGCCAGCCATGTTCGAGGTAGTTGACGCTGCCTGCGGAGCGATCGACAATTTCGATCTCGGGAACAATTATCGACATTGTGGAAGCGGCATGGAAGAAAGGCGTTCTGTCGGCAGGGCGTTCGCCCATACCGAGTTCACTTGACGGCGCCGAAGGTAAGGCCTTGCACCAGCTGCTTCTGGCAAAACCAGCCAAAGACGACAATCGGAGCGCAGGACAGGGTCGACACTGCCGACAGCTTGGCCCAGAACAGACCTTCCGGGCTGGAATACGAGGCGACGAGGGCAGTCAGCGTGCCGGCGTCGGACGCGGTCAGGTTGATCGACCAGAAAGCCTCGTTCCAGCAAAGAACGATGCTGAGCAGCGCCGTGGACACAATGCCGCCGCGTGTAAGCGGCAGGATGATGTACCTTAGCTCGTGGAACAGCCTGGCGCCGTCTATGCGTGAGGCTTCAAGTATTTCGGTCGGAATCTCTCGGAAATAGCTGAACAACATCCACACGATGATCGGGAGGTTGATCATCGCAAAGATGATGACCAGGGCCGTGCGCGTGTCCAGCAGCCCCGCCTTCTGGGCAATCAGATAAATTGGCATCAACACACCGACGGCCGGCAGCATCTTCGTCGACAACATCCACATCAGGATGTCCTTTGTGAAGCGGCCGCCGAAGAACGCCATTGCATAGGCTGCCGGAATGGCCACGATCATGGCCAGCAGCGTCCCGCCAAACGAAGTGAAGATCGAATTGATGGCATACCGCATGTAGTCGCTGCGTTCCTGAACCACCGTGAAGTTTTCCAGCGTCGGCTCAAACACCACCAGAGGCGGCACCGAAATTGCCTGCAGTTCGGTCTTGAAGCTCGTGAGAATCATCCAGAAGATCGGAAAGAACATGACGCAGGCGGCTGTCCAGGCCGCCGCGACGCGCAGATAGTTCAGGGACTTGCTTTTTCCGGCAATCATGACCGCACCTAAATTACCAGGCTCTTGCCAATGAGCCGAATCAGAAAGAGCGCCACAATGTTGGCAAGTATGATGGCGAAGACGCCACCAGCCGAAGCAACGCCCGCGTCGAACTGAAGCAATGCCTGAGAGAAGATCAGGAAGGCAAGGTTGGTGCTGTCATATCCGGGGCCTCCGCCGGTGGTCACAAATATCTCGGCAAAAATCGAAAGATGGAAAATTGTCTGAATCATGATCACGACCGCCAGGGAGCGGGAAAGGTGTGGCAAGGTGAGATAGAAAAACCGTTGCAGTGCATTGGCGCCGTCGAGCTCGGCGGCTTCCAGCTGTTCCTGATCCTGGGATTGAAGCGATGTAAGAAAGATCAGCAGCGCGAACGGAATCCACTGCCAGCTGATCATCACGATGATGGATGCCATGGGGAAATCGGCAAGCCAGTCTATGGGTTCAAGCCCAAGGAAGCCGGAGACCACGGCAAACAGCCCGTATACCGGATTCATGAACATGTTCTTCCACAGCAGCGCATTTACCGTGGGCATGATGAAGAACGGGGAAATCAGCATCACCCTGACAATGCCGCGGCCGGGAAACTTGTGATCGACCAGCACCGCCAGAATCAGTCCCACGGACACCGTGATGACCAGAATTGAGCCGACGAGAAGAAGTGTGTTCAGGACCGCCGGAACGAAAGCCGGATCGGTGAGAAAGAATTCGTAGTTCGAAAATCCGACGAAACCGCTGCGTTCGGGATAGAGCAGATTGTAGCGCGTCGTCGAAAAGTAGATCGTCATGCTCAGCGGAACCAGCATCCATAGCAGAAGCATCAGGACGCTTGGCGCCTGCAGCAGTCTGACAAGGTTCTTGTTCATGGCAGTCGGACCAGTTCGGAAGGCGAGGGCAGACTGGGCTGCCCCCGCTCATTTTGCCTATGGTTCATTCAGATCGGCGACCTAGTAGTAGCCGGCCTTCTGCATTTCGCGGTCGGCAGCGATTTGCGAGGCTTCAAGCGCTTCGGCGACCGACACATTGCCGGCCAGGGCGGCGCTCATTTGCTGACCAACGGCGATGCCAATGGCCTGAAACTCGGGAATGGCTGCGAACTGGACACCCGTGTAGGGAGTGGGTTCCTGGGTGCTGTTGGACGGATTGGCGGACAGAATGGCCTTCAGCTCCGCATCGGCAAATATTGCCGCGTCCTGGAAGTTCGAATTGTCGTAGGTGCTTTGGCGAGTGCCGGTCGGAACCGCACCCCAGCCGTTGACCTCGGCGACCAGTTCGATGTAGGCCTGCGATGTTGCCCAACGGATGAACTTCTTGGCATCTTCCGCCTGCTGCGTTCCGGCCGGGACTGCCAGCGCCCATGCCCAGAGCCAGTTTGCACCGCGTGAAGTGACGGCGACGGGCGACTGCGCAAACGCCACGGAATCAGCGACTTTCGACTGGCCGGGATCGGAGATGAAGGACGCCGCGATGGTCGCGTCAATCCACATTCCGCAACGACCCTCGTTGAACAGAGCAAGAATTTCGTTGAAGCTGTTGGCGCTCGAACCCGGCGGGCCGTAGTTGTTGAGCAGGTCCACATAGAACGACACTGCATGGTGCCAAGCGGCGCTGTCGAGTTGCGGCATCCAGTTTTCGTCAAACCAGCGTGCGCCAAAGGAATTGGCCATCGTGGTTATGAAGGCCATGTTGTCGCCCCAACCTGGCTTTCCACGCAGGCAGATGCCGTAGGTGCCGGCGTCCGGGTCGTGAAGCGCTGCGGCGACATCGGCTACATGGCCCCAGGTTGGATTGTCGGGCATGGTCATGCCAGCGGCTTCCACCAGATCCTTGCGATACATGATCATTGAGCTTTCGCCGTAGAACGGGGCTGCGTAGAGCTTTCCGTTTGCTGAAAGTCCGCCGCGCATTGCAGGCAGAATGTCGTCGACATTGTACTCGTCGTCGAAGACGAGCTCTTCAAGCCAGCCACGCTCTCCCCAGATCGGCGCTTCGTACATGCCGATGGTCATGACATCGAACTGTCCACCCTTGGTCGTAATGTCGGTGGTTACACGCTGCCGAAGGATGCCCTCTTCGAGAGTGACCCAGTTTACGGTGATGCCAGGATGGTCGGCTTCAAACCTGTCGGTCAACTTCTGCATTTCGATCATGTGGCCGTTGTTCACGGTTGCGATCGTGAGCTCCCCGGCAGTCGCGGATGCAGCGAAGGCTGCGACCACGATGCCGAGCAACATCGAGGTGAATGTCCTCATGAATTGATACTCCTGTTGGTTATTCCTTGATTCAAGCGGAGATCCTTACGAAATGCCACCTTGATGTTCCAATATGATGCAAGCAAACACTGGTACGATTTTGCTGAAGTTCAGCAAAAAATGCGAATTGTCATGCAGATAATGCAAACATTGGCTTCTTGAGCAGCAGTTCCGGGACGCGGACTGAAGGAAAAATGTTCTTGTTGAACCCGCAGGAACCGAGTGATAGGGTGGCCGACGACTCGGGGTGCCCTGTGGGCTGAGATGCAAATTCAGCAAACCCGTTGAACCTGAACCGGATAATGCCGGCGGAGGGAAGGTCATCTCCTAGTGACCAGGCTCCGACCGGCGCTTAGGAGGACAGCATGAAACTGTTTCTGTCGGCCTTGAGCCTCTCAATTGGATTCGCTGCCGCCGCTGGGGCGCAGCAATCAGTTCTGACAGTCTATACATATGACAGCTTTGTTGCCGAATGGGGTCCCGGCCCGGCGGTTGAAGCGGCGTTCGAGGAGACCTGCGGCTGTGACCTGCAATTCGTTGCAGCCGGCGATGGCGCTGCCTTGCTGGCACGCATCCAGCTCGAGGGCAAGCGCACCGATGCAGACATCGTTCTTGGACTTGATTCGAACTTGACTGCAAGGGCTGCTGCAACCGGATTGCTGACGCCGCACAATCGCCATGACGAATGGGACTTGCCGGTTCGCTGGGACGATCCGCTGTTCGTGCCTTATGACTGGGGTTTTTTCGCGTTTGTCTACGACGAGACCCGAACTGCCGAGCCGCCCGGCTCGATGGAGGCTCTCGCAAGGTCCGACATCCGCGTGGTCATTCAGGACCCGCGATCCTCCACGCCCGGCCTTGGCCTGCTGCTATGGGTGAAGCATGCCTATGGAGAGCGGGCCAAGAGCATCTGGCAGGAGCTTGCGGACAATGTCGTGACGGTCACGCCGGGCTGGTCCGAGGCGTACGGCATGTTCCTTGACGGCCATGCCGAGATGGTTCTTTCCTATACAACCTCTCCCGCCTACCACATGATTGCCGAGGGCGACCGGACAAAGCGGGCGGCCGCCTTTGCCGAAGGACACTACATGCAGGTCGAGGTTGCCGCCAGACTTGCAGCCTCCGATCAGCCGGAACTTGCCGACATGTTCCTGGAATTCATGGCTGGAGACGTGTTTCAGGGGCTCATTCCCACAACCAACTGGATGTATCCGGCCAAGATGCCCGCCTCGGGACTGCCTGTTGAGTTCGGCGAGCTTGTTCAGCCATCCAAGGCGCTCCTGTACTCTTCCGACGATGCCGCCAGCGTCCGGGACGTTGCCTTGGCAGAGTGGCTTGAGGCGCTTTCGCAGTGACGCGTGTTGCCAGTGCAGCATCGCTTGCACTGGTGCTCTTCCTCAGTGTTGGCACCTTTGTCGCCGTGTCGCTGCGCGCCGACACTTCGTTGGCGTTGGGCACGTCCGATTGGGCGGCAATCAGATTCACGTTTGTCCAGGCGGCGCTTTCGTCCGCAATCAGTTGCCTGTTGGCGGTTCCGGTTGCGCGAGCCGTTGCCAGGCGGAACTTCCCGGGGCGGTCGCTGCTGATTACCCTTCTGGGCGCTCCGTTCATATTGCCGACAATTGTTGCCATCGTGGGCATTCTTGCCGTGTTCGGATCAACCGGGCTGCTGGGGTCCCTTGTGAGGGCGGTCGGAATTCGTGCGCCTGAAATCTACGGACTGCATGGAGTCGTTCTGGCGCATGTGTTCTTCAATCTGCCGCTGGCAACTCGCTTTGTCCTGCAGGGCTGGCTTGCCGTGCCGTCGGAACGACTTCGAACTGCGGCGGCCCTCGGATTTGGGCCGCGGGAGGTTTTCACGCACATCGAAAGGCCCATGCTGCGCAGTGTGTTGCCGGGCGCACTGGTTGTAGTCTTCCTGGTCTGCCTTTCCAGCTTCGCCGTGGCCTTGATCATGGGTGGCGGCCCCCGTGCCACGACGATCGAGCTGGCGATATATCAGGCCTTCATGTTTGAATTCGACGTGGGCCGCGCAGCGCGCCTGGCGCTCATCCAGTTCATGCTCGGCATCTGCGCGGGCATCGTTGCGTGGAGAGTTGCCTTGCCGACAGGTTTCGGCGCTGGACTGGACCGGCCCGCGGAACGGTGGGACGCTCGGCGTCCCGGTCTCAGGTTGGCTGACGGGCTTGTCATCACCGCCGTGTCGCTGTTTCTCCTGCTCCCATTGGGAACAGTGCTGATCGAGGGCTTTGGCGAGATGTTTCGGTTGCCTTCGTCGGTGTACTTTGCCGCGGCACGATCGCTCGCGGTTGCCCTTGCATCGGTCTTGCTGATGCTCGCCCTGGCATTGCCGATAGCGCTCGCGGTCTCCCGCACAAGCCAGAGGCAGGCGCTGCTGGCAGAGGGCGCAGGGCTCCTCATGATTGCCGCATCTCCAATGGTGGTGGGGTTGGGCCTCTACATAATCCTGTTTCCGCTGGTCGATCCGATCTCGGTGGCGCTGGCGGTCACCGCCTTGGTCAATGCAGGAACCAGCCTTCCCTTCGCGCTGCGTGCCATCATTCCTGCGGTGAGAGATGCAGAGGTGAACTTTGGGTCGCTTGCGGACAGCCTGGGCTTGAACGGAGCGGCGCGCGTGCGGCTGCTGATTCTTCCTCGGACAATGCGGCCGCTGGGGTTTGCGATGGGAATAACCGCAGCGTTGTCGATGGGCGATCTGGGAGTCATTGCGCTGTTTGGTTCCACCGACGCGCCAACGCTGCCGTTGATGCTGTACCGCTTGATGGGCGCCTACCGAATGGAACAGGCGAGCGGCGCCGCGTTGCTGCTGGTCCTGCTCAGCATCCTGGTCTTTTGGACATTCGACCGCGGAGGACGAATCAATTCTGCAAGTTGAAGACATCGTCATAGCCCGGCGGGATTTCCGCCTGCGCGCCAGCTTTGAGCTGGCCGCTGCAAGCCGCACAGCAATGATCGGCCCCTCTGGCGGCGGCAAATCGTCGTTGCTTGCATCGGTTGCAGGCTTTCTGCAGCTGCAATCCGGGCAAATCAGGATCGCCGGCCATGCGATGGACGGGGTCGTTCCAGGCCAGCGGCCGCTGTCGATTGTGTTTCAGGACAACAATCTCTTTCCGCACATGACGGCCCGGCAGAATGTAGGGCTTGGCGTTCGATGCGACTTGCGGCTGGACAGGGACGAAAAGGCCAGGGTCAGCACGGCCCTCGAGAGGGTCGGGCTGAAGTCTTTTGGCGATGAGTTGCCGGGCAGACTGTCGGGTGGTCAGCAGAGCCGTGTGGCTCTGGCCAGGATCCTGGTGCAGCGTCGTCCATGGATCCTGCTCGACGAACCGTTCGCTGCATTGGGGCCGGCATTGAGGTCGGAGATGCTCCAGCTGGTAAAGTCGTGGTGTGACGAGTCGCATGCAGGATTGCTCATGGTTACCCACGATCCTCGCGACGCGCTCTCAATTTGCGAGAACACCATTGTCGTAGCCAATGGGAAGGCCTCGCCTCCAGTTGACAGCGGCGAATTGTTCACTGACCCGCCGCAATCGCTTAGCTCGTATCTTGGCCGCGACTGGAGGTGTTGAAGAGACTGCGGTTTTGAATTCCCGCGACAGGCTCTGGAAGCCTGCCGCCTCTCAATTGCTTTGTGCAGGAATCGGTTGTCCTGCCGCACTTGTGGCACGGCAAGGACTGAGCCACATGACCAATGCTTGCTTGCATTGCCTGGAAAGGGGCCAAGGACTTGGCACTGACGAAGGACTGCGAATGCGAAGGATTGGATTTTCAAGTCTTCGCCAAGGATCCATGCAAGACCACCCAGTCCCGGCTCTTGGCAGCAATTCCACTCCTTCAAGGATTCTTCCATTGCAGAGACGCAGTTCGCGGGTGTCGAGTGCGCGTCCGTGGCGATGGACG
>JAPOOS010000094.1 GCA_026713305.1 Paracoccaceae bacterium | reverse complement strand
CTTCTTCAAGCTCTCGGCAGTCTCTAGCGAACAGGACTTGCGGAAACTTCAGCTCTGTGCCGGCAAACTCGTCGCGAGCCTCGATGTCCATCAGCGTTCGCCGCCGGTCGCCATGCTTTGCCAAGGCGGTCGAGATCGGCAATTTCTTCGAACCCCAACCCACTCCAATGTCGGCTGCCACGGCAGCGGCGCGCAGCGCATCGCCAATTCCGTGAAACGGAACGATTCCCATGTTCATGAGATCCTCGCTCCAATCCTCGGGCAGATTCTCGTGCAATGTGGCAACGACCGCGGCTCGGGAGCCTGTTTCTTCGGAAGCGCCCCTCAATGCATGAATTGCAGGCTTCCAGCTTGGGTATCGGCAACGGTCCGCGCGCGGGAAGTCGATGACAAGACAGGTGAGGTCATATGATCCTAGCATCATTGCATGAAACACGTCCTGGAGCGCCTGTTGCCGGCCCCACAGGTAAGTGTGGTAGTCCAGGGGATTGGAAAGATGAACCATCGGCCCGAGCGTGGACCTCAACGCATCCGACTGCTTCTCGTGAAGCGACGGAAACCTTACGTCTGCATGGCAGGCAGAATCTGCCATGAGGCAGGCTTCGCCACCCGAACACGACATCGCACCCAGATTCCTTCCCGGCAGCGGTCCGAAGAGATGGAGCAGCTTGAGAGTTTCAACCAGTTCCGTCACGGAATTGACCTGCCCGAAATCAAGACGCTTGAGCAACGCACGCGAAGCCTCGGGAGAACCGGCCAAGGACGAGGTGTGTGACATGGTCAGCGAACGGGTTGGGCCGGAGACGCCGGCCTTGAGGACAACCACGGGCACCCTTCTGGCCCGCGCGCGCCGAGCAAGGCTTGCGTACTCGCGAATGTCTCCAAATCCTTCGACATAGAGACCGATGGCGGTCACCCTGGAATCGTCGAGCAGCGAAGATGCGATGGCGGCCTGGCTGACGACAGCCTGGTTTCCAACCGTGACGACGTAGGCCAGCGGAAGGCCTCTGGACTGCATCGTGAGGTTGAGAGCAATGTTGGAACTCTGGCACACAAGCGCCACGCCACGCTCGCGACGTATGCCGCCATGCACGTCCGGCCAGATCGGCGCATTGTCCAGATAGTTGATGAGGCCGTAGCAGTTTGGTCCCAGCACCGGCATGTCGCCCGCCGCCTCCTTCAGCGCCTTCTGCAGGTCCTCTCCCTGTTCGTCCTCGGCGTAGGATTCCGCAAACCCAGAGGCAAAGCAAATGGCGCCGCCCGCACCCATGCGACGCAGTTCCAAAACGACATCGATCGTGGCCGTTCGGTTTACGCCGATGAATGTGCAGTCCGGAGGACAGGGAAGATCAGCGACCGACTTGAAGCACCGAATTCCCATGACGCTTGATCGAAGGTTGTGAACCGGCCAGACCTGCCCGTCAAATCCGGAATTGAGACACGACTGCACGACGTTTCTGGCCCACGCGCCCCCGACCGCGGCAACATGTCTAGGCCTCAGCAAGCGATCCAGCTGCATGCACACCTCTATCCGCCCAGGGGACGGAGAAGCTCTCGCCCAATGATGTGGCGCTGGATTTCGGATGTTCCGTCCCAGATGCGCTCGACTCGCGCGTCGCGCCAGAAGCGCGCAAAGGGAAGATCGCTCATCAATCCCATCCCGCCATGAATCTGGATGCACTCGTCGGTCACCCTTGCCAGCATTTCGCTGGCGTAAAGCTTGGCGCTGGCGATTTCCCGGTTGGCGGACATGTCGTTGTCGAGCCGCCAGGCCGCAGCCAGAGTCAGCCAGTCGGCGGCGTCAAGCTCGGTGATCATGTCGGCAAGCTTGAAGCTGACACCCTGGAAGCGCCCAATCGGCTTGCCGAACTGGACGCGCGAAACGCAGTGGGGCAGGGTGAGCTCAAAGGCCCGGCGCGCTCTGCCGACACAGGTCGCGGCGACCGTTAGACGTGTGGCGTAGAGCCATTCCTCGGCAAGTTCAAACCCGCGGTCCACTTCGCCAAGCACTTGCGCCGAAGACAGCCGGCAGTCCTCGAAGCGAAGAATGCAGTTCTGGTAGCCGCGGTGGGAAATGCTGTCGTAGCCTGGGGCGATCTCGAAGCCGGGCGAACCGCGATCCACAAGGAATGCGGTGATTGTCCGCTTTGGACCGTGGTGCGTGTCGATTTCGCCGGTTGCCACAAAGACAATCACGAAGTCGGCGATGTCGGCGTGCGAAATGAAATGCTTGGTGCCGTTGAGAATCCAGTCGGAGCCGTCCCTGCGGGCGCGGCATTTCATGCCTCGCACATCCGAGCCGGCCGCCGGTTCGGTCATGGCTAGCGCGTCGATCCTCTGGCCCTTGACGGCCGGCAGCAGGTATCGTTGCCGCTGTTCGGCATTGCACGCCATCAAGATGCCGGACGGGCGACCAAAATGGACGGTCAGTCCTGTCGACCCACGGCCAAGCTCTCGTTCGACGAGAGTGAACTCAAGGTGGCCAAGGCCTCCTCCGCCGACCTCCTCGGGCAGGTTGCAGGCGTAAAATCCCAGATCCCTGCACTTTCGGGCAATTTCGAGGCCAAGCTCCGCCGGCACGGATCCGGTTCGCTCGACCAGCTCCTCGTGAGGGTGGATCTCGCTTTCAACAAACGAGCGAACCGATTGAACAAGCAGTTCCTGATCTTCTGTGAGGCCAAAGTTCATGCCGGGCATCCTCTCGGTGGAGAGTTCAACTTCCGCTGCGCAACTGTTCTGGGCAAGGCGTTGAACTTCATCGGTTCATGGCAGGACTGAAGGGCAGGCCATGCTCACAGCGCCTTGCACCGCCCACCGAGCTTTCCGGAAAAGGGATTGACAAACAGTTCCTGCTGCACTTCGACTCCTTCGCGAACGACGCAGTCGCTTGTGGGCTTGGCAACACACAGGAGAATGAAGCCAGCACGGGACTGGCGCCGATTCAATGCCGTCGCCCCAGGCTGTCGAACCTTTCCCGAAAGCAGCTTTGCGGCGCAGGTAATGCAACCCCCATAGCGGCAACCAATTGGCAGTTCCAATCCATTCTCGCTGGCTGCCTCGAAAATGGTTTGGCCTTCGGGACACTCCACCGTCCTGCCGGCGCCCACAAATGTAATTGCGGCCATCGGCGGCCACTACACGACCTGATTGAGCCGTGGAGTCCAGTATGGACGGAACAGTTCTATTTTTGGACAGCGATTCATGACCACCTGCAGTCCCGCATCTTCGGCCATGCGCGCGGCCTCGTCGTCCCGAACTCCAATTTGAGCCCACAACACCCTGGCATTGATCTCGATCGCCTCGCGAGCCACTTGCCTGAGAGCGCTTGATGCCCGGAAAACCTGCACCATGTCGACGGGCACATCGATGTCGGCGAGTGAACCGAACACTCGTAGTCCTCTGATGGTCTTCCCGGCCAGCCTGGGATTGACCGGGCACATCTTGTAGCCAGTTTCATGAAGCACCCGCAGGACGCCGTAGCTGAACTTCGTGGGGTCGTTGCTGGCGCCGACCATCGCGATTGTCTTGACGCTGGCCAGAATGTCGGCGAGATACTCCGACGGATAGGGTTGATCGTGGTTCATGGTTCCAAGCCTAAAGCCAAATGTCTGAAGTGCAGTCGCCGCCCGGATAGCGCGTTTCATGGCAGCGCGTCGGTCCATCGGGTTCCTTGCCAAAATCGACGATGAAATCCGGATTTATGGACATGCCGCCGCTTTCGGTGTCGCAGTCAACCATGGCAAGAACGCCGCCCCTGTTTCTCATGTCTGGAAAGAACTGGTTGTCCCACGTGGAAAACAGCGAGGTTGTAACATACAGCCTCTTGCCGTCCAGACTCAGCTGAATCATTTGTGGCCCGCCGGCGATCTCGACGTCATTGACTACGGGCGCCTTCCCCAGCAGGCCACCCATCCAGACCTGTCCTGTCAGCACCGGACGGTGCGGATCGCTGATGTCGTATTGTCGGATGTCGCCGTGCAGCCAATTGCTGAAATAGAGAAACCTGTCGTTCATGGATATGAGGATGGCGGTTATCATGCCCGGCAGAGGTATCGGCCACTCGGGATGGCGTTCGTTTTCGACATCGATGACCTTCTCGACAAGCCAGTCATCGCCCTCACGGTAGAAATGGATGATGTTCGAGGAGAGCGCCGCACCCACGAAGCCATGCGATGATTCGGGATCATGGTGGAAGCGAAGCTCCAGCGGAACCAGACCGTCCTCGCCGAGATATACGGTCTTCCTGACCGAGCGCTCGGCAAAGTTCCAGAAATGCAGTTCACGCCCGTACTTCAGCAGGCCAACGGCTTCCAGATCGAAGCCAGGCAGGAACGTGTTCGGCGCGGCCCATTCGGATGAAACCATGACGTTGTGGCGCGGCTGGTACCAGAAGTCGTAGTTGAACTTCATGCCTGCCAAGTCGTTTTCCCAGCGTCCCAAGATTTCGAATTCACTGTTCAGGTGCAGGAAGCCGCCCGGCGCATTGCCTTTTGCGTCGCCCAGCATGGAGACAATGATGTCCTTGCCGTAACAGTGCACTGTATGTGGAGCGGACAGGTTCGTTCTTTCCTTTATTTCCTCGCCGGCGATCACCTTGTGAAGACGCGGCCGACGCGGGTCGGTGGCGCAGTCAATGACGTTGATGTTCGAGGTGCGCACGCCGGGAGCCAGCAGATAGCGGCGTGAAGCCGTTGGGTCGGCAAAGCAGGATGAGCATGCATTCCAGCCGGTGTGGTGCAGTTCATCCCCGATCTGCGGCATCGGGCAGCGACTGACGACGGTGGAGTAGTTTGGGCTGCTCGGGTCGGCGTCGATGGTCGCGAGGTAGTCTGGCTTCAAAACGCCGGTTCCGACATTGATTGCGACCGTGTAGAGCAGCCTTTCACGCGGAGCCTGCATGGCCGCTTCGGGAGATGCGTATCCGGGCCCATCACAGCAATCGACTATTTGGCTCATGTCAGTTTCAGGCCCCTTTGATCCAATTCCAGCGTTCGAAGATGGGCAATGACCGGTTGCCATGTGGCACAATTGCAGGTTCCTGTGCAAACTAGAGTTGCCAATGGCGGTGATTTCATGTGCGGTTCGACGGCAATTCGTTCAGAGCCGGTCGCGGCGGAGCAAAGGACTGCAAACCCGAGGTCAAGAGAGCTGCAATCCGCTCCTGGGAAGAACCCAGGGCCCTTCCGGACTTGTGTCGGCGGACCCGACACATTCACGTTCGTGGCTTTCGCGCAACCGGTCAGACAGCGGCCGCTCCGAGGTTCGACATCTGCGCCAATGGACCGGACCAGGTGCTGCGGGGCGGCGAGCATGCCACCGCCGGCCCTTCGGAAGCGTCGGATGCCTTCGAACGCTTTCAGCAGCGCAGTCGAGTGACAGGTTGCCAGGACGGAATACCCGAACGGCATGGAATATGCCGTTCAAATTGCAAATGCATCCACGCACGCTGCGGCGCCTGGGGCAACAACAGAACGGAGTTTGAGGCGAAGCGAACTCCGCCTTGCGCGTGACCTGTCCCTCGCGCATGGTCCGACTGCAAGCCCGCCATTCCTGATCTTGTCCTGAAACTATGTCTCGCAGGCAATCCGCACGGCCGTGTCGGGCGCCCGTCTGGCAATTGGTTCTGTGGAGAGTGGTTGAAGCTCGTGTTGTTGCACCGTCGTCTCACTTGGATGAACGGGATTTTCGGCCACTCACAATGCCCAACTTGCGCACCATCTTGCGAACACCCTCGACGCTGTACTCAACACCGTACTCCTCCTTGACGTGCTTTACGATGTCGCTCAGGCGCCAGCGCGTCAGACCGTCCTTTTTCGGATCCGGGCCAACCTCAACCCATTTCTTGATCTCTTCCTTCTGCCAAGCCTCCAAATGGCTCGGGCGTCCGGACCGGGGATTGTCGCGCAGGCCTTCAACCCCCCGTTCGTTGTAGTTGATCACCCAGTCGCGAATCGTTTGAATCGTCACGCCCGACGCCTTTGCCGCGCCGCCGCGTTTGTGACCGTCAATGACCATCGCAATTGCGCGCACACGGCGCGCCTGAACCCGATCCTTGCATCTGTAGGAAAAAGCTTTCAGTTGCTTGGATGTGCGATCGGTGTTGGTGATCTTCACCGGTGCGGACATGCCATACCTCCAATAAAGCTGTGGTTGCGTTTCATCCTGCCATTCGCCGAACCCGGGCTGACAATGACAAGCACAATCCGCTCCAAGCCCGCTTCAAGTCGACTTCCGCAGGAGAGCGGCATTGCCGTGAGTCCAATTCAACTCAAACTGGAACCAATCTGCAAGTCCAGCTCGGAACTGCGGAACGCCGTCCAAGGGTTGCCATTCAAGAGTGACCGTCCCCAATGACAGCCAGCCGCGCCGGTTCGTGGCAGGTTGTCGGTCCAGCGTCGCTGCCGGGAAGCTGCATGTTGAACCCAAGGCTGCAAGGGGCTGGTTGCGGGCAGTTCTATTCGGGGTAGTACATTGCGATTGCCTCGATCGCAGACTGCAGCTTCTCCACAGTCTCCATGTCGGAATGCTGCTTGGCGTGCATGGCTGCGACAATGATGGCGTGATGCCTCTGCAAACGCTCGGCATAGTCCTCCTGGGAGGCCTTGACACGCTGTGTGAGAAAATAGTCGCTGATCGTGTCAATGATGTTCTGCGCATGCTGTTCCTTGTTGACCACCCAGCGCACAATCTGGTTCACCGACTGCGGGTCGGTTTGACCGGCAAGTTCGTTGATCAATGTGACCGACTTCCAAATCGTTGCGGCGTCCTCACGCATTGTTTCAACCCTGGCATGGTCGTCATAGATGCCGCAGGGAATTTGGCAATGGGCCTGCGCCCTTTGGCCGATTGCAACCAACATAAGTGTAGCTGCCAATGTTGCCAGCAGTGTCCTTACGTAGTTCATTGTCGTTCTCCACAAGATTCGAAGGGCATTCCTTTGCTGTGGCTTGCCCAGTAAGCACGATTCGCTTCTACTCGAATCTCAATGCGAAATTCAAGGTTCAACCGCGGGTTGCAGCGCCACCGGGCACGAGCCATGGGCAAGACTCGGTTCAAGCCCTCCTCACGGTCCTGCGCCGCCGCGGTCCCGGGAACTGTTGAACGACCGATGGGTCGAACGGCGCCTTGCGCTGGACGGAGTCGAAGTGCGAGGGAGGCGGCCGAGATCTGGCTTCACGCAGCCACGCAAACCGAATCCCGGTTCCTGGGCGGCCCGAGGCGCTACGTTCGGCAGATGTCGCGCATGCGGGCCAGCATGTCCAATCCCTGCTGGGCGAAGAAATGCAGGAGGTCAATGAAAATCCAGTTTTCGGCAAGCAACTCGCCTTCACGCCGGTAAATGTCGACAACCCTCATGTCCACGGGTCTGTCCGTCGCCGGAACCCCCATGAACCCTCCGGTTGGCTTCATCGTGAGATTTGGCCAGCCGAAGAAGCCGCCGTAGCGCCCTTCGGAAAACCGGCAAACATGGCCGTTGAAGACAATGTTTCCCAAGCCTTGCCTAAATGGACCCTGGTGCTGCCTTTGGTACCGTTGCCTGGTATATGCAGCTCCAATGCCCGTCGGTCCGAACCAGATCATGTCCTCGTGCCAAGTCCTGGCCAGCTCGTCCTGCGGTGATTCCATGCCGGAACCGACAAGGTCGTCGATCATGCGATTGATGAGGTCCATGGTCTTGCGGGACCTGTCAGGGTCCTGAACCGAATGGAGCAGGCCATCATGGGTGCGAGGTCCAGGTGTGAGGAAGTGCTGGCCGGTGTCGGGAGGAAACGGATTCACGCCTGCCTGGCGCATGACGGACGGAATGTCGAAGAAATGGGCGGTCTGAACGATCTGGCCCTCTGCCACCTCGTGAAACTCCACGAATCTGAAGAAGACCATTTTGCCGGTGGAGGGAATGCCCAGCCAGTTTTCGTCGAACAGGCCGAGCAGGTGTCCCATGCAGCATACCCACGTGCCACCGAACGGCTTGATGTCGTTCGCTCCCGCCATGAAGACGTCGGGACGTCGCTGAATCGGTCGAATAGACCGCAGCAGGGGTTCCCAGAACGTCGTGGCGACGGAAGCGGCGCCTTCCAGCTCGTTGAAGGGATGCATGCCGCGCCACGAATAGTCCGGCGCCACGTATTCCCGCAATACGGATGCCACAGCGTCCGGCGCCGCTGCGTCAAGGTCCGCATAGTAGTTCCTGACCAACTTCTTGATGTCCTGAAAGTCGTCCACCGGCATTCCTCCCTGTGCAATCGAGTCTGGTTGCGGCGGCATTCAATGCCCGACAGGACAGGGTTAGTCCACCATCTTGCGCCCGAGGACGGCGCTGCCGTTCGGAAGTCCGCCGAGCCCGTCGGTCGATTCAGCTTGACCCGCCAACTTGGGCGAGACGGCTTCGGGCTTGGCGGAATTGATCGAACGCTGTTGTCAACCAAGTGCGTTCTCCAATAATGATGCCTCCAGCAAACAGCGGCAAGGCTTGGAATTGAGGAGTGAAACCGGCCATGAAGGAAACCATCGGAGAAATCACCAGCATCCCGCTTTCACCGGCTCTGAAGACCGAAGGTCTTGTCTTCGTTTCGGGCCAGGTGCCAACCGACGAAAGCGGAACCGTCGTCGAAGGCGTGGAGGCCCAGACGCGGTTGGTCATGGAAAAGATTCGAACCCTGCTGGAGGGGGCTGGCAGCTCCATCGACAAGGTTGTCAAGACAACCGTGTTCCTGACCGACAAGGCGGACTTCGCGGTCATGAATGCAGTGTATTCGGAGTATTTCCCCGAGGTTCCTCCGACGCGTTCGACAATCCAGTGCGAGCTGATGATCGACATCAAGGTCGAGATCGAGGCAATTGCCCTGGCCTGAAACACGGTGACGCGGTGGGCCGGCATGCCCACCGCAAGGACGGTCGCGGTTGCACCTCCCCGTCGTACGGTATATTCGCGCATTCGCGTGTTGCATACGTATGCGATCTGTGGAATCCCCCTGCGGCGACGGCAGGGCAGCGGCGAATCCGGTTGAGCGACAACGGAGCGAAGGAGCCCGAACCGCTGCGCGGCAGCCGGACCGAGGATCGCGTAGATCGAAGTGAAAGAGGCAATCGGACATGAGCGGCAACGGCAACGACAAGACAGTGGACGGCGAGGCAGGGCGCGCTGGAAGCGTCGCCAAACGGCACGAGAAACTGCTTGCCTCCCACATGCCGAGAGATTTTTCGATTTCGCTGGACGCCTACCGGCGAGGCGGCACCGACCGCTTTCTTGACGGCGCGCCGTCGGGCGGGCGGCGCCAGCCCATGAAGGGCTTCGAATCGACCTATGTGGACATCGTGGACTACATCGTTCGAATCACGCACCACATCTGGGAAGAAAAGAACATCGGCTACATCTACGACACGTACAGCCACGACTGCAGGGTCTGGGACGATGTCGGTCTGCAGTATGGCCGCGACAAGATCGTCGCCGACACCGTGCACACCAACAATGCCTTCCCGGACATACGGCTGGTGGCCGACGAGGTGATCTGGGCAGGCGACGACAAGGTAGGCTTCCACACATCGCATCGCACGATGATTCTTGGAACAAACACCGGCTACAGCCGGTTCGGACCGCCGACCGGCAAGACGGTCCGGCTTTTCTGCATCGCCAACTGCGTTTCCAGGCACAACGAGATCTTTCTGGAGCACGTGCTCTACGACACCGGAGCGATGCTTGTTCAAATGGGACTTGATCCTGTCCTGTGCGCCAGGGAAGCCGCAGCGGCCCGTCCCGACGGGCCGATTGCGCCAAACTTCATGGCCAGCGACCCGGGCCGCACGAAGGGACAGGCCAAGCCCGCCGGCATGGCCATGCCAAAGCCTTCCGACGGCATTGAAGACTTCGTCCGGGCGAGCTTCCACACAGTCTGGAACCGCCGCAACCTGTCGGTGCTCGACCGCATGTACGACCCGTCCATCGTGAGCGAAGGCGCAACCGGACGAGTGTACGAGGGAGTGGGGCAGCTCAAGTCGTTTGTGCTGTCCATGCTGGCGATGTTTCCAAACCTGTCGCTGACGGTGGATGACGTTTACTGGATGGGGAACGCCGAGGAAGGATACCTTGCAAGCATCCGCTGGAGCGCCGTGGGCGCCCACAGAGGGCATGGCCCCTATGGCTCGCCAACCGGGCGCGAGGTCAACCTGTGGGGCATCACACAATGGCAGATCCAGGACGACAGGGTCCACAAGGAGTGGGCGATTTTCAATGAATTCGGAGCGCTGATGCAGCTGTTGCGTCAGTGACCCCAGTTCACAGCAAAGGAGGTAGGGAGAAAATGAAATTCAGACACCTGTTGGCTGCAGCAGCGTTGGCCGTGGCTCCGTCCATGGCCAGTGCAAACTGCGGCATCGAGGATTCCGGAGAAGTCAACATTCTCACAAATTTCTTCGACACGTTGGAGTTGCTGGCCAACGCAATGGAGGAGTGCGAAACCGAAAGCTTCAAGATAGACGTGAAACTCACGACGACGCACAAGGAGGAGCGGGAGCGCGCCTTTGAGGCAAGTTCGTCGCCCTACGACGGTTCCGCCGTGGCCAACAGTTCAATCACGGCCCTGCAGGCGAAGGGTCAGCTGCTCAGGTTGAACGAGCTGGTCGACAAGTATCGGGAAGAGCATCAGATTGAAGATCAGATGCTGATCCGTTTCGGCGACGACATTTCGGCCATTGCCTTCATGGCCAACGCCCAGCATTTCTTCTATCGCATCGATCTGTTCGAAAAGCACGGACTTGAGGTGCCCAGCACCTACGAAGACCTCCTGGCCGCAGCCGAAGCGCTGAAGGCCGAAGAGTCCGTCACCTATCCGTTTGGCGCCGCCTTCGGCGGCAGCGGCGGCTGGGAAGTGGCGAACGAGTTCGTCAACCTGCTGCTTGCCAACGGCGGCCAGCTTTTCGACCCGGCAACCTCCGAGCCGGCGTTTGACAGCGCCGAAGGTCTCGAGGCCCTCGAGATGATGGGCAGGCTTTCCGAGTACATGTCGCCAAATGCACTGGCGCTCGATTTCCTGGACGTGAAGCGGCAGCTTCAGCAGAGCGAAGTCGCCATGGCAATACTCTGGGGAAGTGAAGCCAACGGAATGGACGACCCAAGCGAGAGCACCGTGGTGGACATGGTTGGCTTCGCGCCGGCTCCGGCCATGGTCGATGGCGGGCCTCCGGCGACAACGTTCTGGTGGGACGGCTATGTGATTCCCAAGAACCTCGACGGCGATGCCGACCTGACCTTCCGCGTGATCATGCATGCGACCAGCCCTGACGTTGTAGCTGCCAACAACGAGGCGGCTCTCTGGATCAGAAGCAACTACGTGCCCACCAAGTACGCCACGGCGGTCGTTGACAGCGTCAAGGCCAACGCACCTCCGTATCCGATGAACCCGCAGGCGGAAATCGCCCACGGGGCGCTCGGAAACAACATTGGCGACTTCCTGGCCGGCAAGGAGTCGGCCGCCCAGTCGCTGGCGGACGCGGCTGCGGACTATCGTTCGGCCGCGGAAGATGCGGGACTGCTCTAGCCACCGAATTCGCCGGCCGGGCATTCCTGAGCTGGCAGCCCGCCGGCCGCACGGCCGGCGGGTGGCCTCAACGTCATGAAACTGCGAACCTTCCTGGCGTTCGTGGCGCCCTCCGTGGCGATCATGGTGATTCTGATTGCCGTGCCGCTTGTCGGCATTGTCTACCTTTCGCTCTTCCAGTCCCACACAAAGACCGAACTGGTCGAACTGACCGTCGAGGTTCCGACCTTCGGCGGGCAGACGCGCAGGGACACAAGAATGTCGCCGCAGCCGGTCCTCGACAGTTCCGGAAATCCAGTGCGCGTGTGGACCTATGTAGGCGCCCGGAATCTGGAGAAGGCGACCGACCTCGACCAGTTGGCGCAGGCGCTCGACACAATGAGGGACGGCGCCGAAGGCGGCCTTCTGCGCCGCATGTATCAGGAAGCGACCAACATCGATTTCTGGGCAGCTCTGGAATTCACGCTGCTCTACACGTTCATCACAACGCCGGCGATGCTTGCAGTTGGTCTGGGCTTGGCGCTTGCCGTGAACAGCGTTACGCGGAGACTGCGCGGCACGCTTGTGTTCGCCACCCTGCTGCCGATGATCGTCACGCCGATTGTGTCGTCGCTGGCGGTCTACTGGCTGTTTCTGGACAATTCGTTGATATCCACGCTCACCAATGAACTGGGGTTTGGGCGCTTCTACTTCCTTGCCGACCAGGTTACGACACGCACGCTGATCATCTGCTACGGCATCTGGTTCTCGGCGCCGTTCGCATTCATCATTCTCTATGCCGGGTTGCAGACCTTGCCGCAGGAGCCGCTTGAATCCGCCATGATCGACGGGGCCAACGAATGGCAGCGGCTGCGCTACGTTATCGTGCCGCACTTGGCTCCCCTGATAACCGTGATCGCGCTCATTCACATCATGGACGCCTATCGGGTGTTCGAGCCGATTTTGGTGTTCAGCTCCGATGTCTATGCAAGCTCGGTTCAGTACCTGACCTACTTTGTCCTGGCCTACGAGGACAACATTCACAAGGCCGCGGCCTATTCGTTGCTGACGATTGTCGGCGTGATCTTGCTGCTGGTGCCGGTGTTGCGCCACAGCTTCAAGGAACGTCGGGTGCAGCTGTGAGCAGACGCAAGCCAGTCTGGCTGTCATGCCTGACGGCATCAAGCCTGTTCCTTTGGACCGTGCTTGCGGTGTTCCCGTTTCTTTGGATGTTCCTGATTTCGTTCCGTGCTCCGGTTGACGCGTTTTCGTCGTCGCCCAAGCTGTTTGCGCCGTTTACGCTTTCCAATTTCTACCAGATATGGGTCGTTGACGAGTTTTGGCGATATGCCATCAACACATCCATTGTGACTCTTGCAACCGTTGCCGTGTCGCTGACCATCGGCTGCCTCGCCGGATATGCCCTCGCAAGGTATCGTGGTTCGCTCGGATTCTGGCTGCTCGTTGCGGCGCTCGTGTTTCGCGCCCTGCCGCACGTGGTTCTGCTGACGGCATACAAGCCGGCGTTCTTTCAGCTCGGCATCTGGAGTCGATACGAAACGCTCGTGGTGGTGCTCGTTGCAATCAACCAGCCTTTCACAATCTGGATGTTGCGCGCCTTCTTCGTCAACATTCCCCACGAGCTCGACGAGGCGGCAATGATTGACGGTTGTTCGCGCTGGAAGGCGTTCAGGCTGGTCATAATTCCCGTCATGTGGCCCGGCGTGATAACGGCCGGGCTGTTTTCCTTTCTGCTTGCCTACAACGACTTTCTGATTGCCAGCCAGCTCATGAACGGCGAGATGACCACCATGACGGCTGCGCTCGGCAACTACATGGGGCAGAACACGAGCCTGTCGAAAGTCATGTACGGCGTCGCCGGTGCGGTAACCGTGACCATACCAATCGTCATACTGATCTACGCCTTTCAGAAGCAGATCGTCGCCGGCCTAACGGCGGGCGCAGTCAAGGGTTAGCGAGGAGGATTGCCATGTCGGCAAGGCACAACCTGGAATTGGTTCGCGAAATGTACCGGGCGCTCAATTCACAGGACATCGACGCGCACGACCGATTCTGGCACGGGGACATGATTTGGCATGGTCCGCCGGGATTTGGTTCGATTCACGGATTGGAGGCTTTCAAGAACGATGTCCTGCGTCCCTTCTACGCGGCGTTTCCGGATTACCACGCCGTCAACGACATAGAACTTGCCGACGAGAACTGGGTTGCGGCAACCGGCTTTGTGACGGGCACGCAGCGTGGGCCGTATCTCGGCCATCCGGCGACAGGGCGAAGAATGCGCATGAGGTTTTCCGATTTCTGGAGCGTGCGCGATGGAAAGCTCAGCGAAAACTGGGTCATGATCGATCACATTGACGTGTTTCGCCAACTCGGCCATGACATGATGGCGGCATTGCCTCGGATAGGCTGAACCGCACGCTGTTTGCCGGCTGCCGACAAACCGGGCTTCGCCCGCGGATTGCCGGAAGGCTGCTCCGGGCACGAAGAGTCCAGCGCGCGCAGCTGGTGCACTGTGCGGCTGGAGACAGGAACTGTATTGGCTGCAAGGGAGCCAGTCGGACTTGAGCGGAACGACTGCGGGTGATGTCCGATTGGGCAGAGCTTGCCCAAGGGAGCTGGACCTTTTCCGGATCGGGAATTTTCGGCTGGAACGTGCTTCAGGCGCGGCGAAGTCCCTGACTTTGCGAGGAATTCAGGACCTGCATCACCTTGTCCACGATATGCGGCGCGCTCAGTCCGGCCTGTTCAACCTGGCGTTGCGGCTGGTCGTGATCCAGAAACCGATCGGGCATGAACATTGAGCGATACTTGAGCGTCGAATCAAGGTGCCCGCCCTCGGACAGGCATCTGGTGACCTGAGCGGCAAAGCCACCGATCGACCCTTCCTCGACCGTGAGCAAAAGTTCATGCTCCCTTGCCAATTGTCTGACTAGATCGACATCGAGAGGCTTGGCAAACCTGGCGTCGGCAACAGTGGTGGAAACGCCAAGCCGATCAAGGTTTTGTCGAGCTTCCAGACAGTCGTTCAAGCGCGCGCCAAACGACAGCAGCGCCACCTGAGCGCCTTGCCTGACAACGCGGCCGCGGCCGATTTCGAGTGTCCTTGCCTCATCCGGCAACTGCACGCCGATTCCTGCGCCGCGAGGATAGCGGAAGGCAATGGGGCCCTCGTCATGTTCGGCGGCTGTCTTCACCATGTGGACGAGTTCCGCTTCGTCGGATGGGGCCATCACGACAAATCCTGGCAGGCATCCCAGATAGGCGATGTCGAAGGCGCCGCAATGCGTCTGGCCATCGGCGCCAACATATCCTGCACGGTCGATGGCGAATCTGACCGGCAGATCCTGAATGGCCACATCATGCACGATTTGATCGAAGGCACGCTGCAGGAACGTGGAGTATATGGCGGCGAATGGCCTGAGTCCCTCCGCCGCCAGCCCGGCGGCGAATGTGACGGCGTGTTGTTCCGCCAGGCCAACGTCAAAGGATCTTTCGGGAAACTCGGCGGCGAACCGGTCAAGACCAGTGCCGCTGGGCATTGCGGCCGTGATGCCCACAATGCGCTCGTCCTTGCGTGCCTCAGCTATCAGACTGTCGGCGAACACGCTGGTGTAGCTCGGGGCGCCCTTTGGTCCCTTGTGCAGAGCGCCGGTTGCCGTATCGAACTTTCCGATCCCGTGGTACTTGTCGGCCGAGGATTCAGCCGGCGGGAAGCCCTTGCCCTTCTGGGTCAACGCGTGAACGAGAATCGGACCTTCGGCAACGTCTTCACGGACATTTCGCAATATGGGCACAAGCGCGCTGATGTCGTGACCGTCGATCGGACCCACGTAGAAGAACCCGAGCTGCTCGAAGATCGTCCCGCCGGAAATCATCGTGCGGGCATATTCGTCGGCGCGCCGCGCCGCCCTTCTCATAGGCTGCGGAAACCGCTCCGCCATGTGGATGCCCAGTTCACGGATCGACCGGAAGTGCTGCGAAGAAATCAGCGTGGACAGGTAACGCGACATGGCGCCGACCGGCGGCGCGATCGACATCTCGTTGTCGTTGAGGATGACGATGAGCTTGTTGGACATCGCGCCGGCATTGTTGAGGCCTTCGAAAGCCATTCCTCCTGTCATTGCGCCGTCGCCTATGACGGCAATGACCTTGTTGTGCCTGCCGAGAAGGTCCCTGGCAACCGAAAACCCAAGCGCTGCCGAAATCGACGTGGATGCATGTGCCGCCCCAAAGGGATCGTACTCGCTTTCCGAACGCTTGCTGAATCCCGACAGCCCGCCGCCCTTGCGCAGCGTGCGGATTCGATCGCGTCGGCCGGTCAGCACCTTGTGTGGATAAACCTGGTGGCCCACATCCCAGACTATCCTGTCTTCGGGCGCATCAAACACGTGGTGCAACGCCACGGTCAGCTCGACCACGCCGAGGCTTGCGCCAAGGTGTCCCCCGGTCTGCGACACGGCGTCGATCACCTCCGCTCGAAGTTCGCCCGCAAGCTGCTGCAACTGGAGGAGACTGAAGTTTCTCAAGTCAGCGGGTATGTTGACCCGGTCGAGCAATGGAGTGTTTGGAGACATGATCTCAGTGACCGGCGAATGCTGCCGCTAGCAGTTCGAAGTGCGGCACGTTCCCGCCGTTCGCAGCTCTGCGTTGGCCACAATCATCGAGTTTCTCCGCAATGTCCGTTCATGCCGGAAGCGTTCCTGAATCTGCCGCCGAAAGCTTGCCAATTGCACGAGGGGCCCTTGCCACAATCCGGCCACGCAGCAATCCGTCCGGGTCGCATCCCGAGATCCGCGTCCTTCCACGGTGATGGTAATTGGATGCCCGTGCGATGGCAATGTTCTATTCGCCGCAGCGGGCTGCGACCGACAGGGCTGGCATTCAGAATCACCTTGGCGCGGCCGGGCGTGGGAAGTCCGGTTGACAGGGCACGCATCGAGCGCAGTCGAACGGATGGGAATCCATTTCATCGCCTGGAACGGCACTCGTCGTACTTCGAAACCAATGCAGCCGCGATCTCGGCAACTTCGCCAGGCGATCTTCCTTTCCTGTAGAGTTCGCTGCCAATTCCAAAACCCGTTACCCCTGCCTGCATCCATGCCGCGAACTCGCCCGGACCGACTCCGCCCACGGCATAGGTGCGGGTGCCGGGCGGCAGGACAGCCTTCAATGCAAGGAGTCCTTCGGGCCGAATCAGGAAGCTGGGAAACAGTTTCAGCGCGTCGGCTCCACTGGCAAGCGCCGTGAAGCACTCGGTTGGAGACATGACCCCGGGAATTGCGGTCAGGCCGCGTGCCTTGGCGGCGGCGATGACGTCCGGCCGGCAATCGGGTGCGACAATGAACTGCCCTCCCGCATCGGCGACGCATTCTGCCTGTTTGACGGACAACACGGTTCCCGCGCCGATTGCCGCCGCATTTCCGCAGCGCGACGCAAGAACCGCCAAGCTGTCGAATGGATCGGGTGAGTTGAGCGGAATTTCAACGGTTGTGATTCCCGCCTCGATCAGCTCCCGCACGACCGGCAGCGACTCCGCAGGCGTGATGCCGCGCAGAATGGCTATGATTTCTCGCTTGATCGAATCTCTCCTGCCTGAAAGTCGCGTGCAATTGATTCGGGCGATTCAACCTGCCGCCACGATGCAGAAAATGCCAGGAATGCGGGGCGATTGCCGACAGTGTGCGGAAACTCTGCCATAGTGTGTGGGGCAGCCTCCGAATGGTTGCAGTCTGGTCGCAGTCTGAACGGGACGACCAGGCGGAAACCGCAGCATACCATTAACCCGGCCATGATCAATGCCGGCAGGAACTGGAGGGGCAGGCGTCGACCCAGTTGCAGCGGGTCGCCAAGTCAGTCCAGGCGTGCGCCACCGCGAACGGCGCCGCCCTCAATCGAATCGTCGCAGCAAGTTCGGAGCGTTCGTTGCCGCGTTCCGGACCGTCAAGCCGAACGACGGAGCTCAAGTGATGAAGATTTCGTTACACCCGTCAGCGCCACGCCGTCGAAGGGCACGCAGGACACATGCAACGTCAGCAAGCACGCGGCTTGTCTTTTGGAGGAATTGAGAATAGTGGCGGTTGCAGTGCAGGGGTGTAGCTCAGTCGGCAGAGCATCGGTCTCCAAAACCGAGGGTCGGGGGTTCGAGTCCCTCCGCCCCTGCCAGAACAGCAGTGAAGGGCTTGCCAGCAGTCGATTGCAGTTGCCGGAGTCGAGATAGCGGTTGCGGCGGCACGCAAACGCGCGGCGCGCTTGACATTGCGCCACATCGTAGCTAACTACACGCTTCCCTCCCTGCCAGCGAGACCAGCATGCCGAAAACCTCGCCACTCCAGTTTGTCCAAGAGGTGCGAACCGAGGTATCCAAGATTGTTTGGACCAAGCGCCGCGATCTGCTTGTCACTACGGGCTTGGTGTTTCTGATGGCGACGTTGGCGTCAATTTTCTTTTTCCTTGTCGACCAGGTCATCCGCCTCGGACTAGTCGGACTGCTTGGCCTGTTCTGAGCGTCTTTCGATTCCGCAACGAAAACTGCCCTTGACAAAGCCAATTTCAGGGTTAGGGGAGACCGCCCTATTTGCTCGCATCATTTTGCGAGGTGCACGCGCGCGTTTGCGGCGGAGTGCGTCGTCCTGCGGCAGCCCGAGTTTGATGAGTAGGCAGGTTTCTCGAAATGGCAAATAGATGGTATGCACTCAGCGTCTCCTCGAATTTTGACTTCAAGGTTGCCGACCAGATTCGGGCGGCCGCCGAGCGCGCTGGATTGCAGGAACAGTTTGGGGAGGTGAAGGTCCCGGTCAAGCAGTTCATCGAAATCCACGAAGGCAAGCAGACCGTCGTCGAGCGCCGGACAATGCCCGGCTACCTGCTCGTCAACATGGAGATGAACGACCACACGTTTCATCTCGTCAAGAACATTTACCGGGTGAGGGATTTCCTTGGACCTCCCGGGCGGCCGTCTCCGCTCGAACCCGAGGAAGTGGAAGGGCTGATCGAACCCGAGGAGCCGACAATACAGATCCACTTCGAGGTCGGAGAGGAAGTCATGGTGACCGATGGCCCCTTCGAGGGTTGGCATGGTCTGGTCGAGGAAGTCAACGAGGATCAGTCCAGGCTCATCATCGGCGTGTCAATATTTGGACGGATGACGCAAATCGATCTCGGTTTCGATCAGGTGTCGAGAGACGGCTGACGGTCGCAGCCACAACCTTAAGTTTCAACTATCGGATAGGATTCATGGCCAAGAAAGTTGAAGGCAGGCTAAAGCTTCAGGTTCCGGCGGGGCAGGCCAGCCCGGCTCCCCCCGTGGGTCCGGCGCTCGGCCAGCGTGGGCTGAACATCATGGAGTTTTGCAAGACGTTTAACTCCCGGACATCGGACATGGACGGTGGCGTGCCCTGTCCGACCATCATCACCTATTTCACCGACAAGTCGTTTGCGATGGACATCAAGACGCCGCCGGCGTCCTACTATCTCAAGAAGGCGGCGGCGCTGGAATCCGGCGCCGAAACGCCGGGCCGGACCACGGTTGGCACGGTTTCCGCCAAGCAGGTGCGAGAAATCGCCGAGCTCAAGATGAAGGACCTGAACGCCTACGACATCGACGGCGCCGTCAAGATCATTCTGGGGTCCGCCAGGTCCATTGGGCTTGAAGTCAAGGGGTAGCGAAATGGCAAGGAGAGGAAAGCGCATCCGCCAGGCTCGGGCAAATGTCGCCGGAAAGGGACCGCTGCCGCTGGAGCGGGCCGTGGACGCGGTCAAGAGGAACGCAACGGCGAAATTCACCGAATCAGTGGAAATCGCCATGAACCTTACGGTCGATCCGCGCCATGGCGATCAGGTTGTGCGCGGCAAGGCGATACTGCCCAACGGGACCGGAAAGCGCGTTCGCGTGGCGGTTTTCGCCAGCGGCGACAAGGCTGACGAGGCAAGGGCTGCCGGCGCCGACATCGTTGGGGCCGAAGACCTCATGGAAACCGTCAGCAGCGGCAAGATCGAGTTCGACCGCTGCATTGCGACGCCGAACATGATGCGGGTCGTTGGCCGACTGGGCAGGATCCTCGGACCGCGCAACCTGATGCCCAATCCCAAGATGGGCACCGTCACCATGGATGTCGCAGGCGCAGTCGCCAAGGCCAAGTCGGAGATCTACTTCCGGACAAAGGGCGCCGGCGTCGTCCACGGCGGAGTCGGAAGCACAAAGTTTCAGGACAACCAGATAATAGAGAACGTCAATGCGTTCGTGGACGCCGTGGTGGGCGCGCGGCCGACGGGCGCCAAGGGAAAGTATGTCAAGAGGATCGTTCTCAGTTCCACGATGGGGCCCGGAATAGAAGTCGATCTTGCATCGGTTGACGTGTTTTGAACAATTCTTCAGCTGCCGAACCGGCAGCGGGAAGCGGCGGGCGGAAGCGTTCGCCGGACTGTCCGAGACGGTGGGTTTGGTTGCGACGTCCGCGTCGGCCTGGAAATCCTGCCCGAGATGGGAAGCAGTGGAATCGGAACGGAAGTGTCGCTTTCGGACGATGTCGTGTTGCCCAGTAGTCAAGGACACAACCGCCGGGCCTTGCCCGGCAACTTGGACTTGGAGGGATTGGTCCCTCCTCAAACTGGAGCATAACAGTGGATAGAGCCCGAAAAGAGCAGGTGGTCGCTGAACTCGGCCAGATCTTTGAGAGCTCCGGCGTCGTCGTTGTGGCGCGTTACACCGGTCTGACGGTGGCGGACATGCAGAAATTTCGGCGCAGCATGCGTGACGCCGGGGGATCTGTGCGTGTTGCCAAGAACAGGCTGTCCAAGATTGCACTGGCAGGATCGCGTTGCGAGGCCATGACTGAAGTCATGCGCGGCATGACCCTGCTGGCATACTCCGAGGATTCGGTAACCGCCGCCAAGGTGGTTCACGAGTATTCGATGACCAATTCGAGGCTCGTCATTCTCGGTGGCAGCGTTGGCAGCACGTTCCTTGACCCGGACGGGGTCAGGGCGGTGGCGCGGATGCCGTCGCGGGAGGAAATGCTGTCGATTCTCGTCAGCTGCATTCTTTCGCCGGCGGCCAACATCGCCAGTGCAGTCGGGGCGCCCGCCTCGAACATTGCCTCCATCCTCACCGAGGTGGAGGAGCGGGCAGCGGCGTAGGCGTCCGGACGGTGGTGGCCACGGAGATTTCTGCGCGGCGCCGATTCACGACACAAAGAGAAAGAGACTGGAAACATGGCGGACTTGAACAAGCTTGCCGAGGAAATCGTCGGCCTGACGCTGTTGGAAGCGCAGGAGTTGAAGACGATTCTGAAGGACAAGTACGGAATCGAACCAGCGGCCGGAGCGGCCGTGATGATGGCGGACCCGTCGATGGGCGGCGACGCGCCGCAGGAGGAAGAGGAACAGACCGAATTCTCCGTGGTGCTGGTGGCGGCCGGACAGCAGAAGGTGGCGGCCATCAAGGCGGTCCGGGAAATCACCGGGCTCAAGCTGCGGGAAGCCAAGGTGCTGGCCGACGCCGGCAACAAGGCTCTCAAGGAGGGCATCTCAATGGCCGAGGCGGAAGAGATCAAGGCCAAGATGGAGGCAGTGGGCGCCGAAGTTGAAATCAAATAGACCATTCGTCCACCCTATGTCGGAGGCTCGGAGTCGGGCCACCGAGTTCCGGCCCTCGGGCCGGCAATGCCGGCGGAACGCCTGATTGGCGGATCATTTCGGGCCCGGCGCAGGGAAACAGACAAAACAGTCCGCAGACCGCTGCAAGGCGGTCTGCCTAGCCGTGCCCGTCCATAGCAGAACCAGAAGCAGGGATTTGTCGCAATGACCGTGTTTGCCAGACCGAAGCGGTTTCGAAGATCTTATCGCAAGATCCCCGAGGTCATCTCCATGCCGAATCTCATCGAGATTCAAAAGGAATCCTACAAGAGATTCCTGGAGTCCGGCAGCGGTCCGGAACCCACCGACGGCGAAGGCATTCAGGGCGTCTTCCAGTCGGTCTTTCCGATTCGGGATCCCAACGGATCGTCGGAGCTGCATTTCCTCGGCTACGAGCTCGAAGAGCCCATGTTCGATGTCGAGGAGTGCCAGCGACGCGACGTCAGCTATGCAGCGCCGCTCAAGGTCAGCCTGCGGCTTACCGTGTTCGACGTCGACGACGATTCCGGCGACCGCTACATCCGCAACGTGAAGGAACGCCGAGTTTACCTGGGCGACATTCCTCTGATGACCGACAACGGTACGTTCATCATCAATGGCACGGAACGCGTTGTCGTGTCCCAGATGCATCGCTCCCCCGGCGTCTTCTTCAACTACTCGAACCACCAGTCGGGAAAGCGCCTGTACAACGGCCGGATTCTGCCGGGCCGAGGCGTTTGGATAGACTTCGAATTCAACCTGCGAAAGGACAAGGAACTCGGCGAAATCGAGTTCATCAACGTGCGCATCGATCGCAAGCGCAAGATGCTGGCAACGACCCTGCTTTTTGCGCTGGGAATGGACCAGGAAGAGATCATGTCCTCCTTCTACGACTCGACCGAGTTTCGGGCCGTGATCCAAAGGCCCTGCTGGGAATTCACGTTTCGCGGCGAGGACTGGCTGGACAAGACTCCGATCGGCAACCTGATGCTGGCCGAAACCGGCGAGGTCATCGCCAAGCGCGGCCGAACGCTGATTGAAGGCGAATTGAACCGGGGCAAGCTTGACGGGCAGCTTGTCAGGATTGAGGATTCGTCCCGGCTCAACCCGACACGTCTGGCTTCGGGCGTGCCCGATCAGGTCTTGCAGAATCCGTTTGTGCAAGGCTCGCTGCGAGAAAGTCGCCGCATTTCGGAGGATGGCCGGTATCTGATTGAGGATTTTGTGCCGGACCGCTGGAGCCGCGTCATCCCCGCGTTCAACGTGTACGACGCGCACAGCAACACATTGCTGGCGGCGGCCGGCAAGAAGCTCACGCCGGCCAAGTTCAGGCCGCTTGAGAATCTGTACAACTGGGAATTGTGGACGCCGCTCAATCCATTGCTGCGGCACATGGCGCCGAAGGAGGGCCAAAGGGAGGAGACGGCAAGGTTCAAGCTGCTCGCCTTCAACCGCGAGGCTCCGCCTACGACAAGAGCTCTGTCCGCCGACGGCAAGTTCCTGATCGACGCATTCCACCCCGATCGTTGGCAGATGGCAATTCCCCGGTACGACATTGTCGATGGAAAGACCGGCAAGCGCCTGGTGCGCGCCGGACGGAAGATCACTCGCAAGCTTCAGGCAAGCCTGTCGGACTACGAAGGCTGGAAGCTCTGCTTTCCGATTGAACTGTTTTCGTACGTTGAAGGCGCCGCCGACGGCGATGAAGCGAATTCGGAAACAAAAGCGCTCATCCTGCAACAGGAAGTCGAAACCGCGCCTTCCGATCAAATGTCCAACGACGGCAAGTACATCCTCAGCCGGTTCACCTCTTCCGACTGGCAGGACAGCACGCCGACGCTGCCAATCGTCCTGCATGAAACCGTTGCGACAATCTGCCCGGAGAATCGCAAGGTTTCGGCACATCGCCTGCGCACGATGGCGAAGTACGAAGGCTGGACGCTTTGCACACCCGTCGACCCGGTGCTCAAGATGCTGATCGATTCGGACTACATTGACCCGGAAACCGAGTCCGAGGCGCTTCGACTGGTTGCCGACGCTGGCCAGGTTCACATTCATCCCGAGAGGGGTCTGGGAGCTCCCGAGCTGCTGGCCGTTGGGCGAGGCGCCGCCGGGCAGGTGCTGCCGGGCGGCGATCTGCTGTCCGTTGAAATGCAGCGGCGGGGATGGCGCTTCAGGAAGCCGCGGTTCGACATCATTGATCCCGAAAACCGCAAGAAAATGGTCACGATCGACGAGGAGATCAACCTCAACAAGAGCCGTTCGCTCGGCATTCATGACAGCCCGCAGAGATTCTGCTTCAATTTCGACCAGCTGCTGCACGGTTTGATTGAAACCGAGAGCAGCGACCAGCCGTCGGAATTCGACGCCTCCCCTTCCGAGGCAGGCCATGAACTGCCCGGCACGCCCGGAATGGGCGAGCGCTGCAGCGTGAAGGTCGCCGTCGAGGGGCACACAGTCCTTGCCAACCAGATTGCCGGAAGCACCCACTGGATTGGCGACTACAACTATGAGGACAAGGCGGGAACGGTAGCCCAGGAAAACCTGACCGATCGCGACACCGGCGAACTGGTCGTTGCCAAGGGATCCCGAATTTCGCCGAGAGCGATCAGGCAATGGCGGAAGGAAAGACGGTCGCTGGCCTTTGAATGCACAACCACAAGCATCATCGGCAGGTTCCTCGCCTGCGATCTCATCGACGAGGAAACCGGGTTGGTGCTCGCCGAGGCGGGAGACGCAATCTCCGGAGAGGTTGACGCCAACGAAAACCCGGTCGAGGGTCTGCTGAAGACCTTGCTTGACCACGGGTACAAGAGGCTGCAGGTGCTCAACATAGACTACGTCTCGGTCGGCCCCTACATGCGGGACACGATG
>JAPOOS010000095.1 GCA_026713305.1 Paracoccaceae bacterium | reverse complement strand
CGTTTTCTCAACCGCCTGACAGGCGCCGTCAATCACGATGACTGCGTGGAAGTCACGATCGACACGCCTGCCGGCGCCTACAGGCTGGAATGCGAGTATCTGATTGCCTGTGACGGCGCCAGATCTTCCTTGCGCACGCTGCTGGGACTTGATCTTGTCGGTGAACATTTCGAAGAGCGGTTCTTGATCGCCGACATAGAGATGAAGGCCAACTTCCCGTCCGAACGCAGATTCTGGTTCGAACCAGAGTTTCACAACGGCCAGTCGGCGCTTCTGCACAAGCAGCCGGACAACATCTACCGCATCGACCTGCAACTCGGCTGGGATGCCGATCCCGAAGTCGAACGGCAGGAGGAGAATGTCGCGCCACGCATTCGCAGGGTCGTCGGCACACGAGACTTCAGGATCGACTGGGTTTCCGTCTACACCTTTCAGTGCCGTCGGCTGAACAGCTTTCTGCATGGCCGCATAGTCTTCGCCGGCGACGCCGCGCATGTCGTGTCGCCGTTCGGAGCGCGAGGCGGAAACTCCGGGCTGCAGGATGTCGACAGCCTTTGCTGGAGACTCGCGGCAGTGCTTGATCGGAAGGCGCCGGCAGAGCTGTTGCGGGCGTACGACAGAGAGCGCACCTTTGCTGCCGACGAAAACATTTGCCACTCGTCGCGAACGACAAAGTTCATGACGCCGGCTGACGGCATGGAACGCGTTTTTCGTGACCAGCTGTTCAAGCTGGCTCGGAAGGCGCCCTTCGCACGCGCCTGGATCAATTCAGGCCGCCTGTCGTCGCCCTGCGTCTATCCGGACATGCCGGACGACGCGCCGATGCTGCCTGGCAGGGCGCGGCCGGGCAGCGTCGCGCCCGATGCGCCTCAGGAGACAAGGTGGTTGCTCGATAGCCTTGGCAAGGATATCGCCATGGTAGGCTTCAACGTTCCTCCGCCTCGAATTCCCGAGGTCAGGTCGTTTCGTGCCGAGACGAACGAATGTGTCCGGCAACGCTATCTTGGAGATGAAAGGCAGGCTGTCTACCTTGTGCGTCCCGACCAGGTGATCGCAGGCCGCTGGCTGCAACCATCGGAATGCCAGTTGCGGCGAGCCTTGAACAGCATTTTAGGGCTGAACTGACAATGGATGGATTGGAGCTGGAGAGAGCAGCGCCCGACGCCGACGGCATCTATCAGGATCTGTTGGATGCCTTCGACGGTCTCTCGGACGACCAGTCGCTTGAATTCGCGGCAATGATGATCATTGCATTGAGCAATCACATCGGAGACAAAGCGGTGGTGTCCGAAGCCATTCGGTTGTGTCGGGCAAGCATCGAAAGTTCATAGTGAATCAACGGCATGGCAAGACATTGGCCAAATGATTCAATCGAGAGGGAACTGCGCACACTTGGGCATCGCTGCATCGCCGGGGTTGACGAGGCCGGACGAGGGGCATTGGCAGGACCGGTCGTTGCCGCGGCAGTTGTGCTTGATCTGTCGGCCGTTCCAGATGGTCTCAACGACTCCAAGCAGCTTTCGGAACGCGTTCGAGCCTCCATGTCGGTGTCGATCCGTGACTGCGCCCAAGTCGCGTTTGCTGCGGTTGACGCAAGAACGATCGAGCGGATCAACATTCTGGAGGCAACCATGGAAGCCATGAAGTCAGCCTGCGAACAACTGCCTCAAGTTCCGGACTTCGCTCTCGTCGACGGCAACAGGCTGCCGCTTGAGCTTTGCTGTCCGGCGCGTGCGGTCATTCGCGGCGACGCCAAGTCCGTCTCGATTGCGGCGGCTTCAATTGTTGCAAAGGTGGAACGCGATCGAATCATGGCGGAACTGGCCGTGGCCTGCCCCGGCTATGGCTGGGCGCAGAACAAGGGCTACGGAACTCCCGCGCACAGGCAGGCCCTGTCGGAATTCGGCGTTACCCGCCATCACCGTCGCACGTTTGCGCCGGTTGGATTGTTTGATCTACGCAATCGGCTGAGCGGAACGCCTCTCGAGGCCGTGAGTTCTGCTGAACACGGCGACAAAGAGAAACGGCCATGATCGATCCCTTTCTTGTCGTTTTCCTGGCTCTGCTCATCGATGCAGCGGTTGGCGAGCCCGACGCTCTCTGGGGGAAAGTTCCCCATCCAGTCAAGCTGATGGGCAGCTTGGTGAAGAAGTGCGACATCCAATTGAATCATGGCGACCATCGCAGGTTGAAAGGTGCATTTGCGCTTGCGGCATGCTGTGCGTTGATGATCCTGATCGGGCTGGCGCTTGAGTGGATTTCGATCTACGGAATCGTGGATGTGGCCGTTGTCGCGGTCCTCTTGTGCCAGAAGAGCCTGGTCGAACATGCGCGCATCGTAGCGAGCGGCCTGCGCCTCAGCCTTGAAGAGGGGCGACGCGCTGTTTCGCACATTGTGGGCCGTGATGTGTCCAAGCTTGATCACAGCGGTGTCGTGCGCGCGGCTGTGGAAAGCGTGGCCGAAAACTTTTCCGACGGCATTGTGGCGCCCGTGTTCTGGTACCTCGTTCTGGGCCTGCCGGGGATACTCGTCTACAAGCTGGTCAACACTGCGGACAGCATGGTTGGTTACAGAAACAGCAAGTACTCCGAGTTCGGCTGGTCATTCGCTCGCCTGGACGATTTGGCAAACTGGATTCCCGCCCGAATCAGCGCCGTCCTGATCAAGCTGTGGGGTCAACCGTATTCCGGCTGGAGAGATATCAGACGTGACGCTGCGGGGCATCGCTCGCCCAATGCCGGATGGCCTGAAGCTGCCATGGCATCTGTGTTGGGCATTTCGCTTTCCGGTCCACGTTCATACGACGGCAGCGCTCGGCAGTATCCCTACATCAACGACGACGGTCGCAAAGCGATTGGCGTTGCCTATCTTGACAGCGCCATCTCGCTTGTCCGCAAGGCATCCGCTGGCTTGGCAGGAGTGGTCCTGTTGCTGTCCTTCGTCGCTTAGCCAACGGGCATTCCCGTTGCAGCCGGACGTCGCAACCAAAACATGGACAGCGGTAACTCAGCCCACCGGAAGGATTTGCTGGATTCCTGCGGCCTCAAAGCATGCAAGCCTCACGCGACTTCGTTCGTTGCCATCCTGTGTTTGTTCCGTCCAACCCGGGTTGCCTGACTTGAAGCCCAGCCTGCTCGCCGACACCGCAACCGCACTTGCAACTCATTGGCATTGACTGAACCGTCTCCCGTTCCTGCTGTACCAGTCATGGGCACGGTGCAACAATTCGCGGCACATCGGAACGGTAGCCGTACGGCACGACTGCACCAGGCAGCCTTGTTGCCCTTGCAGCAGTTGTCTCAAGCACCTCTTTCAGCAAATGCATTCAGTTCCTTGGCAAGCATTGCCGTCAATCCATGTGGGGGCGATCGCGCCCTCTGGACCAACCAGCCTCATGATCATGGTCAAGTGTTGGAGAGTGCCCCATTTGATGGTCCAGAGGCGCCACAGTTTTGGGAAAACAGTAGGTTGACGGCATTTGCAAAGCGTCAGCTGGACAGTCAGGCAGGCTGTTGAACGCGTACGGTTTGACTGACAATTCGTGGTCGAGCCAGCTTCCCCGAGACGCGTGCCTGAATGTGGCGGCATCCAGTTTGCAGCCACATTTTCAGTTGGAGGCGATTGCGCCATTGTCCTCCCACATGGTGAATTGCCAGTACGGCTCAACGCAAGGCAGGCATTGATTGACAATTGCCCTGCAAGAATGAAACTTGCAACGGCCGTTCGCGACGGTGCAGGACATCCGACCATCCTCGCAGTCTTTGATTCGAATGCATCCACAAAGGCAGGAGAGACCATCAATGCCGGATTGCCCGTGCCGCGCAGGATAGGGATCACAAGGTTTCAAATGACGAATCGCTTCTTTGCAACGCATTCGATTAGCAGGTAAGGCGACCTGTGATGCGGACACAGATACGACCTTTTGTCGAACCCATTCCGAGAGCAAAGAAAAGCTCCTCGACAAACGTCTTTTCCAAAGAGAGGTCTTTGGAGGCGCCGGAACTGGAATTGGTCGAGGATCTCGTTCCAAATGCGCGCCTCAAGATGGAAGGCCGAGAGTTCCTGTCGCTGCTTCCCCAGGATTCAGTGCCGGTCGTGTTCTTTGATCCTCAATATCGTGGGGTCCTGGAAAAGTTGAAGTTCGGCAATGAAGGCAAGACACGGGGCAGGCGACGGTTCGCGTTGGCACAGATGTCGGAAGGCATGATTGCACAGTTCCTGACCGCCATTGACCGAGTGCTGATTCCCTCCGGGCACTTGTTCCTGTGGTTGGACAAGTTCCATCTTTGCAGTGGCGTGGCCCACTGGTTTACCAACACAAAGCTAGAAACCGTCGATTTGGTGACCTGGGACAAGGGAACCATTGGCATGGGATACCGAACCCGGCGGAGGGCGGAATACTGCCTCGTCGCCCAAAAGATTCCGCGTCGGGCCAAGGGCATATGGACAATTCACAATATTCCGGACGTGTACAAGGAAAGGCCCTTTGACAAGAAAGAACACCCTCATTCGAAGCCAGTGGAGCTTCAAGGGCAGCTGTTGAGCGCCGTCAGCCATCGCGGCGACTATGTAGTCGACCCTGCAGCAGGTTCGTTTTCGGTGATGCAGGCAGCCATAAACTACGATCGAAACTTCCTGGGCTGCGATCTAAACGGCTGAAGTCTGAGCTTGAATTATCGCGTTGGGCAAACCAGGAATGGACTGCAACGAGGCACTTCGGCAGGGAAGTCCTGCAAGTGCGCTCGCCGACAGGAAATCGTTCCACCACTCATTTCCTCCATCGGGGAACACTCAAGACGTGGCCGGTCGCAGCCACACCTTGGACGGCTCCGGAAACATCAAGACCGAAGAAACCCTTGCCTGGCTGCGCCCATGAGACCACGCTCAACCCTGAATCGGAATGGCGCAGTTCCTTGAGTTGCGGCTCCTTGGACTTGGCTGCATCCACCTTGGGACGCTGCAATCCAATTATCCAACGTCGACGCGCTGCAATGCCGGTCAAACTGTGCTAACGTCGGACCAATGACGGCAGCAGCGAATGCACTGAATGCGTGTAGAGATTGACGGAGATTCACCAATGATACACAAACCGTATTTGTTGTTTTTGGGCGATGCACACGATCAGCTGGCAGCAAAGGTGGCACAAGGAATAAGAGACTGGCGCCCTCAGGATGTGGTAGGCCAGTTGCGACTGCCTGGTTGCCAGGCGGACTTGAAGATCAACGATCTGACAGTCGCGGAAGCCGTGTCCGCCGGCGCCCGCACAATGGTTGTCGGTGTCGCCAATCGTGGCGGAGTGATTTCGCCAGCATGGAAATCAACCCTGATCGAAGCCGTGGAATCCGAAATGGATCTTGCGTCCGGACTTCACAACTACCTGAGAGACGAGCCGGATCTGTTGCGAGCTTCCAAGGCCAACGGACGACAGTTGCACGACGTGCGGCAGGTTTCCCAAGCCTACCCGATTGCCAACGGACAGCCGCGTTCGGGTTGGCGGTGCCTGGCTGTCGGAACCGACGTGTCGGTAGGAAAGATGTACACTACACTGGCGCTTCAACGGGAGTTGGCTGCCCGCAATGTCAAGGCAACGTTTCGCGCAACCGGGCAAACAGGGATTTTGATAGAGGGAGACGGCGTGCCGCTTGATGCCGTGGTTGCCGACTTCATGGCTGGTTCCATCGAGTACCTGACTCCGGAGAACGATCCGGATCATTGGGATCTGATTGAGGGCCAGGGCTCGCTGTTTCACGCATCCTATTCCGGCGTCACCCTGGCGCTCGTGCATGGCGGCCAGCCTGATGCGCTGATCCTTTGCCACGACCCAGCAAGGGAGACCATGCGGGGATTGCCCGGCTATGCACTTCCAGCCTTGGAGGACTTGCGAGACCTTTCGCTGCGCATGGCCAGAATAGTGAATCCCCGATGCGAAGTTGTCGGGGTTTCCGTCAACACAAGCGGTCTTTCGGCCGAGAAAGCCGAGGCCTACGTCAGGCGTACATCCAACGCGCTGCATCTTCCGGTCACCGATCCGATACGATACGGGGTCGGCGATCTGGCGGACGCCTTGCTTGCGATGTCAGTGCCCGGCAATTGACAGTTCTTGCCCGCAACGGTACCTGTTCTGTCGGAAACGATATGCTGCACTGCGCAGAGTCGGTTGCCGTTGCGTTCCGATTCGAGCTCGGCAGAAGCATTCTCGATCCATTCCAAACCAATGCTTTGGATTGCCTGCTTTAGCTGTGTGCAGTTGAAATCCTCAATCTGCGGTGACACAGGTCTTCGGCGTCGCTTGAGATTGCTTCCAGTGCCTCGGCATGTTGATTAACTAGTGCCTTACGGGCAGGTGCGCACATGAAGCTGTCGATCAAGTTTCGGACATATCCGCTGAAACAGCCGTTTTCGATTTCCCGCGGCACACGATCAAAGGCCGAGGTCATAGAGGTCAGGATTACCCGCAATGGCGTGACCGGTCGCGGCGAGTGTGTGCCTTATGCGCGTTATGGTGAAAGCCCAAGTGGCGTTTGCGAGCAGCTTTACGGTGTCAAGCTGCCGGTTTCCCGCGATTCCCTTCAACTTGCGCTGCCACCTGGAGCGGCCCGCAATGCGCTTGACTGTGCACTGTGGGATCTGGAGGCGAAGACACGCAATGTACCGGTTTGGAGGCTTGCCCGCCTGCCTGCGCCCAAATCGATTGACACGGCTTACACCTTGTCATTGGACACGCCGCGGGCGATGCATGAGGATGCGCATGCCAATCGCCACCGACCGCTTCTTAAGGTGAAGCTGGGGGATGCAGGTGACCTAAACCGCCTGCATGCCGTTCGTTCGGCAGCGCCGACATCCAAGCTGATTGTTGACGCCAATGAAGGTTGGACAGCACAGGAAATGCCGGAAATCATGCACGAACTTGCCGCTGCAAATGTCTCGCTTGTTGAGCAGCCGCTACCGGTGGGCAATGATGAAGCTCTGGTTGGAATTCCACACTTGATACCAATCTGCGCAGACGAAAGTTGCCATGATCGCAAGTCCTTGCCTCAGCTGAAGGGGCGCTATGAATTCATCAACATCAAGCTCGACAAGACGGGTGGATTGACCGAGGCGCTTAAGCTGTTGGAGGCGGCCAAGGAACATGGCTTCGGCATCATGATTGGTTGCATGATAGGTTCCTCGCTGGGCATCGCGCCTGCAACACTGCTTGGCCATTCAGCTCAGTATGTCGATCTTGATCCCCCGCTGCTTCTGGCCTCCGACCAACGGCATGCGATTTCGTACAAGGATTCAAGGATTGATCCACCTCAACCGGAACTCTGGGGATAGACCGTCGGCGGGCAGAAGTTGAAATCCGCCACAAGCCGCCGCCATGCTTGAGCGGCCCACATTGTTGCCACTAGACAGTCATATTTCCAATCAATGTGTTCGCCGTGGCTAGGATGCGCTGCCGACACCCGTCGGTCATGCCGGCATTTTCTGCCTTGCCAGTTTCGCTTGCGTCGCTGGAGCCGCAGGGGTCCACCAATCGCGCTGTAACCGCAACTAGCACTGGTCCTGGTTGCTGTTGCCCGAACATCTTGCCGACGGCTGCCGTTTCACCCATGGAATGGCGCGCCGGCACCATGCAACTCAACCCCAAATGCCAATCTTCCACATCGGCTGAGAGCTGTTTCCGAGATTGCAAGGTCGCCTGTGATCGACTTTCCGGCACGCAGCGCGGCCGCCGCTGCCTATGGCTGTTGGGCAAGCCCT
>JAPOOS010000332.1 GCA_026713305.1 Paracoccaceae bacterium | reverse complement strand
GCGACCCGGAGTTTCCGGTTTTCGATGCCCCGCCGAGGGGCGGCGTAACCGCTTGGTACACCATGCGGCTGACTGCGTTGGCAGAGGACAGAGAGCAAATCTACAAACTGAGTCCTCGGTCTGCCTTGCGCGCCTATGAAGCGCGCGATGCGGAGCGTTGCATCCGGTGGAAGACGAAGTTCTCGAATTTGTCGTAACCGGACCGAGGATGGCGAATGGCGCCAATCCGCTGGGATGGAGCCTCCGTGACTTCGTGCTTTCCGGTGCAACCGCGGTGTTCATCCCCTTGCAGCATGCCGCGCTCAATGATCGATTCTCCAATGCCTCCCCGGCCGAGATCCTCCAAAGGCAACGGACAGTTCCTGGTTGGGTAGATGAAGATTCCTACGATGCATCCGGCCTGTCGCTGACACATGCGATGTCCGGACCAGTTCTGGATGCATGTTTCAAGCTGACGACATGCTTGCCAATGGTGGTTCGCAATTCATTGGATGCGGCAATCTTCAATCAAGGCTCGCAACGACATTGACAAGCTGAAGCGCGTGGTGGCGGCATTCCACTCGCCGGAACAGATGTATTTCTGCAGGAGGAACAATCCTTGCGGACAGGACGATTGGGCAGGAGCGGGGACAGGATTCGTGAAGGCCGGCCGTTCCCAGGAATGCGGTGGGGCTAAGCAGGCTGGCGTTCACCATGCTGGCCTTGGCGCACACCAAGTCGAAATGGAGCGGTCGAATTCCGACAGGACTGTCCAGTGGGACCTGCATGCCTGCAACCGCCGAAAGATGCCAATGGGCTTGAAAGGGACCGCCCAGATTCGGCGGTCCCTTCAAAGTAGCACAGTGGAACTGGGTTCCTGTTCCGCAGCGCTATTCTGCAAGCAGCTGTTCAATTCTGGCCAATGTTTCGATGTCGCTGGCAATGCGTGCGGCAGATTGTGCTTCGTCCTGCCAGTAGACTATTGCGCCCGTGGCCTCTCCGTGAGCCGCAGCCCGCTCTCCCAGCATCGACTCCATTGCCGAGGCGATGATTGTTTCACGCACATCGGCGGGCGTCTCCTTTGCAACGAACAGTCCATTCCACAGCGAAAGCGCCAAGTCCGGTTCAAGCTCTCCAATTGTTGGCGCATCGGGCGCCCGACTGATTCTGTCATCGGTGATTGTAGCCAAAACCGTGATGTGGTCGAGACACGGGAAGACAAGCTGGATTGTTGTATTGACGACGTCGGCATCACCTGAAGCGATCGTGTTGCAGTCCACAGCGTCGAAAGCCGAGTCGGCGGAATAGCTCCAACCATTAAGCTTGGCGAATGCCTTCGTTACCTGCGTTGGCGCAAGAACGTCCCCGAAGTGAGCCAGGGTGACCTCGTTGCTCTTGGCATATTCCGACAACTCTTCCATTGTCTGGTAGGGCGCATCCTTGCCGGTTGCGATGATGAACGGGTAGGTCAGGAAAATGCCCAGCGGATCGAATTTTGCTGGTGTCAGCTCGTCAATGCCAATTTGATGGCCGAGAGTCGGCACACCAATGACAAAGGAACCAATGGTGTAACCGTCGGCTGGCGCCATGGCGACCTCGATCGCACCTGGAAACGGTCCACCACCGCCGCCAGGCTTGTTGACCACGGCAGCCGACACGCCGTACTTGCTCTGGAAATCCTCGGCGATAATTCTCGTCAGCACATCTTCGGAGTCGCCTGGCGGAAATGGCACGATGAAGGTGACGGGCTTCTCCGGATACTCGGCAGACGCTGGGCCGGCCAAGGCCACGATCGCAAGCATCGCGGCCGAGATTGCTGCTAGGTATTTCATTCTGTTGTTCCTCCCTGAAAGATCATGAGTGCACGCATCGGCGAGGGCAGGCCAAGTCCTCGGCTGGCAGGATTGCGACGCGCATTGCCCGACAGATTGCTGCAGGGTCTTGGCGCCCTCGAGGCAAG
>JAPOOS010000338.1 GCA_026713305.1 Paracoccaceae bacterium | reverse complement strand
TCGACCGCCTTGGCAAAGCATGGCGACCGGCGGCGAACGCTGATGGACATCGAGGCTCGCGACGAGTTTGCCGGCACAGAGCTGAAGTTTCCGCAAGTCCTGTTCGCTAGAGACTGCCGAGAGCTTGAAGAAGCGGCGGAACAGCTGGCGTTCCCGGTCGTTCTCAAGCGCCCAGGAATCCAGCACAAGACCGAGGAAGGCGCCGTCGTGCTCGACATCCGGGATGCCGGCCAGCTGCTTGCTTCGGCCGTCAAGATGGGCGGCGACCGGGGATATCTGGTCGAACAACAGGTTGCAGGCGCAGTTGCGGAGATACTGATCGGCGTGACACGCGAGCTTGAATCTGCATTGTTGCTGACAATTGGCAGCGGTGGGATCCACACCGAGCTGTTCAAGGACGTGCGTCACCTGTTGCTGCCGACCAAGGCTGACAGTGTGTTGCGCGAATTGAAGCGTCTTCGAGCATGGAAGCTGCTGGAAGGATTTCGGGGCCGTTCGGGTGGTGACGTCGGCAGTCTGGTCCAGGCGGCGCTCGCCGTCGGCAACTATGCTGTCCGCAACGCCGAAACCCTTGTCGACATTGAAGTCAACCCGTTTCTTGTATTGCCGAATTCGGGGTATGCGGTTGACTTGGTCATCAACACGAACATGAAGCGGACATCTGCCAAATGAACAAGCCGATCAGGACGCGCCGGGAAGGCGGCATTTTGGAAGTTACGATTGATCGCCCGAAGGCTAACGCCATCGACCTGGCCACGAGTCGCCTGATGGGCGCGACATTCATGGAATTTCGAGATGACGAAAGCGCGCGCGTGGCCATTGTGCGCGCTGCTGGAGACAAGTTCTTTTGCGCCGGCTGGGACCTCAAGGCGGCGGCTGAGAGCGACGCAGTTGACGGCGACTACGGGATCGGCGGCTTTGGGGGAATGCAGGAACTGGGCAATCTCAACAAACCGCTCATATGTGCCGTGAACGGCATTTGCTGTGGCGGCGGACTCGAAATAGCGCTGTCCTGCGACCTGATCATTGCGAGCGAGACGGCCACGTTTGCACTTCCGGAGATTCGAGCGGGTGTGATTGCCGACGCCGCCTCGATCAAGCTGCCGAAGCGAATCCCGTACCACGTGGCAATGGATCTGCTCTTGACGGGACGGTGGTTCGACGCCGGGGAAGCCCAGAGATGGGGAATCGTAAAGGACGTGGTGAGAGCCGAAGTCCTGCGGGAGAGCGCCTGGCAACTGGCTAGAACGCTGGAAGCCGGGCCACCGCTGGTTTATGCGGCGACGAAGGAAGTCGTGCGCGAGGCCGAAAACATGCGGTTTCAGGACGCCCTGAACAGGGTCAGCAAGCGCCAGCTGGCAACCGTCGACCGGCTCTATTCGAGCGAGGACCAAATCGAGGGAGCCCGAGCGTTCGCCGAAAAGCGGGACCCGGTTTGGAAGGGACGTTGACCCACACTTCAATTGCCGACCAATGAAGGAACGTCGGCCAGTCATCAAGCCGCTTTGGTGCGGATGAACTGGGCGCCCTTCCCCTTGTCCTTCTGGCTTCAGTCTCCGGAAGCGCCTGCCGGGCCGGACGAAACCGTGCCGTCATTGCGCCATCGGTCGAGAATGGCCAATGCCTGTTCCGAGAATTCCGAATCGTTTATGTGCGCATCGACTTCGGAAATG
>JAPOOS010000227.1 GCA_026713305.1 Paracoccaceae bacterium | reverse complement strand
GCCCGCGGCACGTGCCAAGTGAGCAAGATTGCCGAGGCTGTGGCGAAGCAGCTCATGCGCTGAACCAAAAGGACCTGGATTCTCGCCCACCCCGGACAGAAGCGCGGAAACCAGGAAACCCGACCGAACTGCATTGCAGTCAAGCGGCACTCCGCCAGGTTGCAAACCCAGCATTGAAACCGCGACAAGTCGACACCGAGCGCCGGATTCCCTGTCAGCGTCGGTGAATGGCGGGAAACGACGCAATTCCCGAGGCGGCAGGAAATTCTTGACATTCGATCGGATTTCGGCGACTGCGTGTTGACGGCAGTCGGGTTTCATTGATCACGATGTCCAAAGCCGCTTGCCGCGGCCTCGTAGCTCAGCTGGATAGAGCGACCGCCTCCGGAGCGGTAGGCCACGGGTTCGAATCCTGTCGAGGCCGCCAACCATTTCTCCAAAGCCAGATCTGACTTGCAAGCACGCGCATGCCGCCCGTTGCTGCCATTCATGGAGAATGGCCGGGAAACGAAGAACGAAACTGTGCAACCGCGAGAGGAAAGGGAACAATTCCAGATCGGTGAAGAGTCGTTTCTCAATCAGTGTTCAGGAGATTCAGGAAAGCCGCTCGCTGCTCTTGCATGCAATCCTGTGATGTTCTATCTTCAATGAAGGACACGGAGTGTAGCTCAGCCTGGTAGAGCACTGTCTTCGGGAGGCAGGGGCCGGAGGTTCAAATCCTCTCACTCCGACCATGCTTGGCGCAGCGCCTCGCCATGGCCTTGAACCTACGGCAACGGTCGCTCCCGGCGTCTCACGGGAAGTTGGCCCAGTCAGGGTGGGCAGTCAAGCACACATGATCCACATAATTCTTGTCCATGCAGGTGGCGGCCGGTCGTCCATTCACAGGATGCGGTCGAGGAGCTGTTCGAACGCGGCAGGCCAGAGTGAGCGGCCGTTGGCGGAGTTGGAAATCATGGAACTGAACAAGGGTTGAAGACAACCGATACAATCACGGAAGCCAACACGTGCACAATGTTGTAGGGTTTGATTGTGCCCCACTGGTCTCAATGGAGCCGATGCCGATGACGAAAGGATGAAGGCATGCCAGTTTGCGCCATGCAGAGCGGTCCTTGAAATCGGCGAGGACGAGGAATTTCCGCATTGTGATGCGGACAAATGGTCGGACAACGAAGCGCAGATCGTGATCTGCTCCAAGCACGGCCAGACTGCTCCCAATCTGCAAAGTCGCTGCCCTTGAAGTTGCCGAAGGCTCCTTCCGGCGGGAGTTCCGGACAATTCGGAAACTGAATGCATTGCGGGCGCCATTCGGGCCGATGTTCGTTGATCGGGAGCATTCCCCTGTTGGCGGTCCAACCCGAAACCATCACTGTTCCTGTGTCCTACCTTGCTCCTGACACTGCCCGGAGATTGCCGAGATCATGGGGTTGAACGCAGCCAGTCCAGCCCTAACTTCCTCCTGAAGGACAAGGCGCGTTGTCCGAATCGAAACACGTTTGTGCGGCGATGCCGGGTTGAATGGGCACGCGGCACTTGCTATCCGCAACTGCGAAACTCGGGCGCCCCGACGGCCGTTCATCTTGATCGGCAAGCGCCGAACACAATCGGAGGGACCATGGACACAGCAAACAGGTGCCCAGTGATGGGCAATGTTCACCAGGCCGGCGGCGAGTCGGCGAACCAACGCTGGTGGCCAAACAGGTTGAATCTCAGGATCCTTCGCCAGAACCACCCTCAGTCTGATCCCCATGACCCGGACTTCGACTACGTCGAGGCGTTCAACAGCCTTGACTTCGACGCGCTTGCGAAGGATGTTGATGCAGTCATGACCGACTCGCAGGATTGGTGGCCTGCGGACTACGGCCACTATGGGCCGCTCTTCATCCGCATGACCTGGCACGCCGCGGGCACCTACCGCATTGAAGACGGGCGCGGCGGAGGCGGATGCGGCGACCAGCGCTTCGCTCCATTGAACAGCTGGCCCGACAACGTGAATCCCGACAAGGCACGTCGGCTGCTTTGGCCGATCAAGCAGAAACACGGCCGCAAGATTTCGTGGGCCGACCTGCTGATCTTCGCTGGAAACCGCGCTTTGGAAACCATGGGCTTCAAGACGTTTGGCTTCGGCGGTGGACGCGAAGACGTTTGGGCACCCGACGAGGACACCTACTGGGGTCCCGAACAGGGATGGCTCGACGACGAACGCTACAGCGGCGACCGGGAATTGGCCAGTCCGCTCGGCGCCGTTCAAATGGGCCTGATATATGTCAATCCGGAAGGGCCGAACGGCAATCCCGACCCAGTGGCGGCAGCCCGCGACATTCGCGAGACCTTTCGCAGAATGGCGATGAACGACGAGGAAACGGTCGCGCTGATTGCCGGTGGCCACACTTTCGGCAAGGCACACGGCGCCGCCGAGGACAGCTACAACGGTCCCGAGCCCGAAGGCGCTTCCGTTGAGGAGCAAGGCTTCGGTTGGACGGGCAGCCACGGCAGCGGCAAGGCCGGCGACCAGATCGGCAGCGGACTCGAGGGCGCCTGGACATATGATCCAGTCAAGTGGGACAACAGCTACTTCGACATCCTGTTCGGCCATGAATGGGAGCTGACGCAGAGTCCCGCCGGCGCCAAGCAGTGGACGCCGAAGAACCCTGAGGCGCAGGGAACCGTGCCGGACGCGCACGACCCGTCGAGGCGGCACGCTCCCATGATGCTGACAACCGACCTCTCGCTGGCAGCGGATCCAGCCTACAGGAAAATATCCAAGCGTTTCCACGCAAACCCGGACGAATTCGCCGACGCCTTTGCGAAGGCATGGTTCAAGCTGCTGCACCGTGACATGGGACCCGCCATCCGCTATCTCGGACCGTGGGTTCCGGAGGAGCAGCTGCCGTTCCAGGACCCATTGCCCGCAGTCACCCACGAATTGATCGACAGCGCCGACATCGCCGCGCTCAAGGGCAGCATCCTCGAATCCGGCCTCTCCGTGTCGCAGTTGGTCTCGACCGCATGGGCATCCGCCTCAACCTACCGCAACACCGACATGCGAGGCGGCGCCAACGGCGCGCGCATCCGGCTTGCGCCTCAGTCCGGATGGGACGTCAATGTGCAGTCCGGCGTGTCAGCCGCAATTGAGGTCCTGGAGAGAATTCGAGAGGAGTTCAACAGTTCGCAGAATGGCGACAAAATGGTCTCGCTGGCGGACATCATCGTGCTGGGCGGCTGCGCGGCCGTTGAGGAGGCGGCGCGCAGGGCAGGTCATGACGTGGAAGCGCCCTTTGCGCCAGGCCGCGCGGACGCGACATCCGAGATGACCGACGCAGAGTCCTTCGCCGTGCTTGAGCCGAAAGCCGACGGCTTCCGCAACTACCTGCAGAACGGCCACGCGTCTTCGTCCGAGCACCTGCTGGTGGAAAAGGCATTCATGTTGAACCTGTCGGCTCCCGAGATGACGGTGCTTGTCGGCGGCATGCGGGCGCTCGGCGCCAATGCCGGGTCGGCAAGTCACGGGGTTTTCACCGACCGGCCGGGGACGCTGACCAACGACTTTTTCGTCAACTTGCTGGACATGGGGACCGAGTGGAAGGCGGTCCCGGACAGCGACGACGAATTCGAGGGTCGCGACCGCGCCACTGGCGAAACGAAGTGGACCGCCAGCCGTGTCGACCTCATTTTCGGCTCGAACTCGGAACTCCGGGCGCTCGCCGAGGTCTACGGATGCAACGACGCGAAGCGGAAATTCGTCCGCGACTTCGTTGCTGCATGGAACAAGGTCATGAACCTCGACCGTTTCGATCTCGCCTGATCGGGGCAGCGCGATGGCGATGGCTGCGTTCGCTTGTGCAGCGCGGTCCACCGGAAGCCGTCAATGCCCATCGATTCAAGGGAAGGTCTGACAGTCGGCCGGAAGGCGTAGCGCAGCGGCGCTCAAACCGCTTCGACACAAGAATCGCGACGATGGTGGGAGATTGCCGGTGGCCAAGAAGCACATTCAGCCATACGAGACCCGGTACCATGCCAGAGCAACCTACTCCCGCGCCATCCGGGCAAGCGGTGACCTCGTCTTCATGCAGGGACAGGTTGGTGTCGACGGCGAAGGCAACTTGATTGGACGTGGCGACCCGGGCAAGCAGGCGGATCAGGCTTGCCGAAACATTGACAAGTGGATGCGAGCGGCCGGCGGCAGCCTTTCCGATGTCTGCAAACTAACGGTTTATGTAACAGACATCGACCATCGGCCTGCCGTCTACGGAGCGATCAACCGCTGGTTCGACGGTGTGATGCACTGCAGCACCGGTGTGGTTGTTGCCGGGCTTGCCGACCCCGAGCTGCTGGTGGAAATCGACGCAATGGGGGTCATTGACTGACGTTTCATGCTGTGGGCGAAGTTCTCCTGATTGACTGGTTGGCGATCAGGGCGTTCGAGCGAGATTCCATGCGGAGCGGACGGAACGGCAGGCCGCATCGCCGGGATTGACCGGAAACGGGAGGCGGCGAATTCGGCAGCCGACACTTGCAATGCCCATCCCGCTTGCGGGCAGCGAGGATGTCATGGGCGTCGGGGCAGGAAGTCGTCCGGATTCACGGGTGTTGCCACGGAAAGCAGCAGTTCTCCGCGGTTCACAATGCCTCTGTTGGTGTGGGCAAGCACAAGCCCTGCCTCGCGAAATGCAAGTTGCCGTGGAGGCAGTTCGGGTTCCTCGACCCGATGCAGCGCTCCTGCGTCCTGGCCAGCCATGACGATGTCGCCGGCGGTCGCCCGCCGCTCAAACAGCCCTCTTGCGGGCGCGAACACCGAATGTGACAGATCCGAGATCTCCACGACACGCCTGATGGACTTCGCTTCGCGGCGGAACGCATGATTCCCAGAAAGCATGCCGAGACCGCTGAGACAGTTTGCGATTCCACGGCCTGCCAGATCGACAAGCGCGGGATCACAGCCGCCTCCACCTCCGAGCTCCACGGCGATCATGGGCGTGCGGGACCGATCTGCGGCCGAATTGACCGAGCGGTCGTCGTTCAATTCACCAAGCAGCCACAGGGTTGGGATCCCGAACCACTCGGCAAGCTGCATGCTTCTTGCAATCGTCCTGGAATCGGGCGCCCTTGAAACAAGTGAGCATGGTTCAAAGACCGAGGCTCGCCCTCCCGAATGAAGGTCAATCACGAAATCTGCAAGAGCGACAAGCACGACTTCGACGAAATGGGCAGTCAGTTGTGAGATGCTGCCGCCTGACTTTCCGGGAAATGTTCGGTTCATGTTGACGCCGTCGAGAGGAGAGGTGCGGGTCGAAGCCGAAACGGCGGATGGATTCAAGGCCGGCACGATGATCACGCGTCCAGCAACCCGGTTCGCGCGAAGCGAGCTGGCGAGCCGAAGCAGAGCGCACGGCCCCTCGAATTCATCGCCATGCACGCCGCCAATCAGGAGCGCAGTCGGTCCGTGGCCATTCGCCACGCAAATGACCGGCACCGCGTGGTAACCGAGAGGATTGCTGTTGTCGGACCAGCGAACCCTGATGTCGCCGTGCTGCTTTCCGGATGCAGTCAGGTCAATGGACATGTCCACATGATCGGTTCGGAACTTCTTCATTGTTCAAGTGCCTTCAAATCACGAGTGGGTAGGCAGGAAATGCCGGTTGCCGATCTGTCGCTTGAGTGGCGGGTTCATGAGTCCGCATTGCCGGATGAATGTGCCGTTCCGTGAGGATGGATTCGACAGCGTGCAGCCGTTTCTTGAAACTGTCAAGATCACGCCTGAGTTCGTCACTGTTCTATCACAAATGGACGAGCCTCACTTCCAGGGCAATCACTGTCCTGCTTGGGAACTCCTTGCCCGCTTCATTGATCGGTTTGCAATGGCGAGGATGTTTGCCTGACCATGGCATCTTGCGGCCTTCCGCAGTCCTGCATGCTTCGGTCGCTTGAGGCGCTTTGCAGTGACAGCCGTTTCCGCGTGCCGCACATTGGCCTTGACCCAGGTGCCGTCGACCCGATGCGTGAGCGCGGTCAGATTGCGTTTTGGAAGCTTTCCGACGGGATTGTCAGGACAATTGGCTTCAATTTCGGCCGCAGGAATGTCCGGAAAGCCACAAAAGTGCATGCGGTTGGACTGCGCTTGCGCCAAGGATACTCTGGTGATGGCAGCCCTCTGGAAGGATCGGTCCAAGACACCATGTCTTGTGGATTCCAACCAACATGACGCCCAAAGCGTCTGGCCCAGGAAAGTCATGCTTGTGAAACGACACATGCTTTCAAAGAGGCGACTTGCTGGGGTTCTGCCGGAAGCGCATTCCAGCCGCCTGACGGCTGATTGACCGGAAACAGCTGCCGCAATGCATCCCTCTTGGGAACATGCACTGCAAGGTGGAACAGCAGAGACATTGTTGCGGTCTTCAAGCATTGCCTGACCTGCCAAGTATTGATGCCGGCGCTTTGTTTCATGCCTGACTGGAATCGCCTTGACCAGTTCGAAGCGGCGCAATGATCCGGCTTCGGCATTGAAGGTGGAATGCTGGTTGATTGTCTGGCTGTCAAGTCGTGCCAACCTCGGCATCAAGAGTCCCTGGCGGGAGGTTCAGACGGCTTGCAGCAGTGCATCGGCTGCAAGGGCATCTCTGCAGGAGAGCCAGATGCAGGTGCAGACATCCAGTTGGACACGCATGCCCGTCATCGTCGTCCTGTAGCCGCGCGACAGCTCCGGAAGCGCGTGATTGGAGTTTCAGGAAAGGCCCGGCGTCTCCCCAAGTTTCTGCAGCATCCTCAACATGCGCCGCACAACGCATTGGCATTGCACTATGCCTGCCGTTTTGGGAGGCCAGTTTCAAATCCTTTACATGCACGTCCAGTCCCTGCTCCAGGCATGCCTTCACACCAAACTCTCGCCAGCCATCGCTTGAAGGGGCCAGACCCCAGCCGCAAGGGAAACGGAAACCAATGCTTCACCTAGCCACGGTTGGCCGAACTCAACCATATGCGCTGTTGTTTCGCCAAGGTCGCCTCGCAACCTCACGGCAAGCATCGCGTGGAGGTCTGCTACCACGTGGAATTGATTGGCGCCGATGAAGTGTGAGGCGTTTCTGCGAGAGGACGAGCATCGCTGCAGCAATGCAGCGCTGACATTCGAGGCCGTGCACCGCATGCTCGCCGATTATGGCGGAATCAACCCTGCCGACGGCAGCAGCTTTCACCCATTTGTCAAGCATCGGGCGGAGGGACGCTGAATCAAGAGTTTGGAGAGCGAAGGAAAGCGAGCGGCGAAATTCGGGCCGATCTGCCGCGCATGGAAGACAGCGCGAAAGAACAGTCTGTCCGAACACCAGTTTGATGTGACAATTCCAAGTCACAGTCTCATTTGCATTGCTGCAATTCCTTCATTTCGACTTGGCATTTCTGGAACACAGACCATATGCAGCGCATCATTGGCTTGAGTTTATGCGTGGTGTCACAATGGAAGAAGTAGTTCAAACTGTTGCAATGGACGTAGTTCGGAAACAGCTCGCACCTGCCAAGATCATAAAGGTGACTGTAGAGGAGGGCCATGACTT
>JAPOOS010000096.1 GCA_026713305.1 Paracoccaceae bacterium | reverse complement strand
GGCCTGGTGAGTCCGCGGTCGTGCTCTACGACAACGTGCCGGGCGGCGCCGGGCTGGTGGCACATTTGGAAAACGAACAGATCTTCGGTGACGTACTTGGCGCCGCCACGGAACGCGTGCGGGGCAATTGTGGCTGCGACTCGAGCTGCTACGGTTGCCTCCGCAGTTACCGAAATCAGTTTGCACACGCCAAACTCGACCGGACCCGGGCGCTGGATATCCTCACCCAATAGTGTGAGCCGGCCCTACATCTCCATCTTGATGCCACGCGGAGAGAGCGTCTTCTCCAGCACCGCCGCCTTGTCTGGTTCGGCCTCGCGTTTCATGTCTGCCGCCTCGTCCCGGGCTCCGGCAGGCCGCTCCAGCATCCCCTTCAGCCGCGCCCGCGTTCCTTCCCGTCTCCGCTGTTGAATGGCATGCTCTGTTGAAGCTAATTTGTCACAATGGTTTCATGTCCAGAACGAAGTTCCGACCGTTTCGACCATTCGTGCGGGCACTGAAGCATGCCTCCAGCCATTGCGACAAAGATCCCCAATGCCAGCGACAATCGCGAAATGTTGCTGGAGGCGCATTGAATTCTCGACGCGAGAAATCGTCAACTTTGCCGCCGAACTCCACATCAGCCAGATCGAAACTTCAAGGCCGGCTGGAGACTGTACCGTGAAGATCCCATGGCCCTGTGGCTGGAAGTGCGCCTCTTCGAATTCAGCAAAGGCGCATGCAGTCTCCACAGACTGCACTTGCAGCGGTTTCAAGTTGGAGGCGCCTTTGCCCACTGCAGGTGGCTCTCAAACTTCGAGATCGAACTGATGTCCTGTACCCGTCGAACGTTCCGGCGCCATGCATTGGCAGCCCACCACCGTCCGCCATTGCACCGACGTCAATCCGCGGCCGAATGCGTCCGCGCTCATGCGTCGGCATGCTCTTGGCAAGCAAATTCGTTGTCGTTGGCAACCGAGGTGCTTGTGGGGTTCATTCCTCCCCAAGATTGCGGTAGGAACGCAGGTTGCCCTGCGCCCCCCCGCACAGATCCGCACGTGCCCGCTAAGGCATGCGGCTCCTCCGTTGGATGGTGACGGCAAACCGCTGGTGTAGCAGCTTGCCGTACCCGATCCGCCGCATGTGACAGGCGAGCCCATTCCTGTGCATGGCGCCTGCTTTGGCGTGTCGAGTTCTCCTTCGGCCCAGCCCTGTTGAATGGCATGCTTTGTTGAAGCCAATGTGTCACATTGCTTTCATGTCCAAGGAGCGATTCTTTGCGCGCTGCGTCAAACTTTTTCAGGCAGGGGCATGGTGTGCCCGCTGTGTTGCGTGATGTCGAACTTTGCATGCATGCGATGGTTCTTCGACGCCGCAGAGCCCGCCTGTCCTCACCAAATCGGACCGGCGCATGTTGCCTTCGACAGTAGGGACTGTCTCGGCGCTCTGGATGACCGAGTTTTCGGCGCTCAATGGCCTCGCCTACATGTACCGCTGCCGACGCTTCGCCACTGCCCTCACGGACAGCAACGCACGGCTCGCGGGAAAGCTGGTGGTTAACCTTTCCTTTCTCGGGACTTTCACCCAAAACACATACACCGGTTAGCCTGGCGTACGCCGGCACTTGTCCGATGCTCCCGCCACCTCAATCAGGATCCACGGTTTCGTGTGCATCACTACTGGCCAGCGAACCCCGATCGCAGTTCGGAAAGGACTGTGATCTTGGTACCGTTTCCGGAAGGAGCCGTCCGGAAACCGGAACCCGCGCAAGCCTTGGAGAATGACAGGCATGACAGGACTGCAATGTCCGTTGGAGCTGGATTCCGTCAACAGTCTTGCTGCCAAGACGTGCAGCCTTCGCTTTCCTTGCCTCTACGACACCCGAACCGCCACACGGTGCATCGTGTTGTTGAGATACCCTTTCGGATTCCAGTCAATGGCATGCGGCTGCATCACGCCTTCGCTGTCGACTGCTCGGGCCCAGATCTCGTAGTATCCCCTTCCCGGCAGTTCGACGCCGGTTCGGAAGTTCTGCCATGCGCCGGCGTTTGCCGGCGCCTCCACCTCCGCCGAATTCCAGGTCGCGCCGAAATCGAAGGATACGCTCACTGAATCTATCGTACGATCGCCGGACCAAGCATGGCCTCTCACCTCAAATGAAGGTTCGAGTGCCGCGCCATTGGCGGGATGGGTGATGAGCGACTTGACTGGCATTTGTTCTATGATCTCAAAGTCTTCGATGTCCACCTCCTCGCCAGGCTCCACCTTGTAGCTTGGCACGCGATAGTCCATGCCGGTCATCTTGGGGCCATCGTGGACGACGTCGCGGAGCCAAATGCGCTGGAGCCACTTCTGCGAGCACGCGCCCGGCCAGCCGGGCACCACAAGCCGCAGCGGCGCTCCATTCATCGGATGGATCGGGCGGCCATTCTGTGCGTAGGCGATTATCACGTTGTCGGTCATGGCCTTGGCAATCGGAATTCCCCGTGAAATTGGAACCTTGCCCGGGACTCCGGAAGCATGGGCATCGGCGCCTTCATGCGCGGTGTACACCACGTTGGGCTGTACACCGCCGGCTGTCAGCACGTCCTTCAACCGCACGCCGGACCACTCCGAACAGCCAACTGCGCCATATGTCCACTGGCTGCCGTCGGCTGACGGGTTGAAGAAGGCCCGCCCGTTGCCGCCACATTCAATGACAAGCGCCATGCTGACATTCTCGAAATTGGCTTGGAGGTCAGCGATCGAGTAGGTCATGGGGTTGTCAACCATGCCGTCTACGGTCAACCTCCAGCCTTCCGGATCCATGTCAGTCGGCGGAATGCCGTTGTTGCGGATGAAGTGGCGCGCAGTCGGAGTGACGGCATCGTCAAGCAGGTGGGCAGGGGTTTCCGCGTTTACCGGTCGTTCGTTCAGCAAGGTCAGGCCGTCCTTCCCCACCAGGACGCTTTCGGTGGCGAAAGCGGCAGGAACGAGGCCGGCAGGCATGTTTCGATGAAAGGGAATAGCAGCGCCAACCAGCGCGGCCATGGTGGCCAAGCCAGCGCCGCGGAGAAAGCCGCGCCTGTCGGAATGGGTCTCTCGGCCAAAGAAGGCGAAATCAGCCGATGCGGGATCCTTGGCAAAGAATTCGTGAATGTCGGCGGATCTCGATTCCGGGATGTCCTGGTCGGGCATGCTGGCCTTTCCTTTCGTCTTTCGTTCAAGTGTCGCCATCAATGCCTTGGTTGAAGCTCCTGCCAATGCGAATGCCCGCGATGGGAAGTCAGAGGTCAGATTCGAAGCCGTTGGAAGGCTGGCAGCGTCTTGCTGGAGAGTGTTGTTTCGCAGGTTGTTCCATGTCGGCAGTATGGAAAGCTTGCGAAGACATTCAATGTCGAATCTGCGAACGTTCAACAATTGTGGAGCCGAAGCCGTCCCGTTGCTGCAACTTGGGCGAGATGAGCGATCCCTTCGTGAACCAACGAATTGCTGTCGCTCCCGATGCCGCCACCAAAGCGCAGTCTCGTGACAGTCCAATTCCGGACTGTCGCCGAATGGAACAAGAGCTCTCGAAATCAGCTGCAATCAGGCTGTCGACCTCTGCCGACTCGGCCAAGACGAACTCCATGTCGGATCTACGCGTCATGCATTGCAAGCAATGCCCTCGGCCATCAGCCGCGAAACCAGTCGCCTGGCAACGCCTTGGACCGAAGGTACATCCGCTGCTGCACGATGCGGTCCACGCCAACCAGCGAGCGCGGGCCAAGATTGTCAGCACGCTCCAATTCCTGCCGTGTTTGGGCGCCGTGGCACAACCTCGCAACCGCGCCATCAAGGCTCTTCGTCCAAGATTTGGTCAGGAAATCCCAGTGCATGGTCTGAATTCCTCCCTTCTCCTCAAGACGCCAGATCACGTACGTAGACCGTTCTCGACCTGCACATCGCACACGAGCGTCGTTGGCATGCCGGCACAGCTGCCGCGACCGACCTTCGTGAACTCGATCGTCGCATCTAGGCATTCGCTTGCGAACCTGACGATGGCCTCTCTCCACCAGTCTCCCGCTCTGTCCTTGACCACCTGCCCGGAAATGAACTTCAGCGTGGTGTCGGCGCCTGCCATCGCGGCAACATGGACACCATCGCAGCTGCCGTCGCTGCAAGCGCTGTGGATCTGAATTGACGGTGCATCAGTTCCTCCTCGCTTCGTTGGAGCTAGACTATAGCCTCTCGAGCATATCCAATGTCCAATCCGAAGGCTCGGCGCCAATGCCCTCGTCGGACGGAACGACGTACTCCCCTTTCAGGCAAGCCAACTCACTGCGAATCCAGCCTCTGTCGGGGTCGAACACCGAATGCTGGCATTCGTGAGCGGCAACGGCGGTCAGCGTGGAACTTGCGACCACGCTCGCCGCAAGAAACAGGCCCATCCCGATCGTCGCATGCGGAATGAACTCAATTCCGTGCTCAACCGCGCATTCGCCCATGCGCACGAAATTCGTGATGCCGGAATGTCCCATTTTCGGCTGAACGACGTCGATGCGACAGAATTCCAAACAGCGACGCATGTCGTACACTGTGCGCCACTCCTTGCCAACGGCAATGGGCACGTTGGTCCGTTCGATGATCTTGGCCAGTCCGGCGGTATCCTCCGGAATTTTCGGAGCTTCGACAAACCAGGGGTTCAGCGCTTCCAACTTGTTGATCAGTTGGACTGCATCCTCAACTGAATGCTTCCAGTGCAGGTCGACGGCAATGCGATTGTGCGGGCCCAATTCCCGCCTCAATGCCTGCATTTCCTCGACGATGCCGGAATACGCAATGGGAGCGGCATACTTGAAGGAATCAAATCCCCGGCGCTGCCACGCAGTCGCCAGGGAAGCTCTCTCTTCCAGCGTTGGTTCGGGAAGGCCCGACACCTAGGCTGGCATTCCGCTTCTCAGCGAGCCACCAAGCAGTTCCGCCATCGAGCAGCCTTCAAGCTTTCCGGCAATGTCCCACAGTGCAATGTCAATTGCCGCCAAGGCATCGCCGTAGAAGTCTCCACCGTATCCTCGCCCCGCATCAAGCCATACAGATCGTCGTAGACGGAGCTGGGACTGGCCGGGTCGCGGCCAATCAGGAACCCCTCAAGCAGGTCGTGCATGATTTCGGCGCCAGCGCTTGGCGCAACCAGCCCGCAGGTTTCACCCCAACCTTCCACTCCGCAGTCCGTGGTCACCTTGACCAGAACGCTTCGATCAAAGACCAGGTACACCGTGCCGCCTTCGCCCCGGCGGAAGTATTCCTGATCGTTGGGCTCCTCCCCTGCCTGCAGCGCTCCCAGGCATGGAATCTCTCCTGGCAGGGTAGCCGAAACGACCTCGACCGACTTCACGGCATCTGGCATGTCAGAATTCAATCTCCAGTTCCTGTTGCATTTCTTGCATTTTCCTGTACGTCAACAGGTCGCGAAGCCGTGCGTTCGCTTCCGCCTTGGCGATCCCGTCCATGAATGGACAGGATGCGCGAACATGTGCGTTTTCGAGAATGCCGCGTTGTATCAGCACATGCTTGGTCAGGCGCATGCGGTAGGCGGCCTGCATGGTCAGCAGTGGCAGTGATCTGGTATAGATTTCGTCTGCAAGCGAATGGTCTCCAGCCTGCCATGCAGCATGGAGGGCAGCTTGAACATCCGACAGTTCGATGGCCGGCATTGCGGCGCATGCGCCGCGTCGCAGTTCGTCGATGATGTACCTGCCGCCGCCACCGCCAATCACTCCCTTTAGATTGTCGGGTCGGTCCGGATCGTTGAGCAGGGCCAGAATGGTGGGGCCTGACGGAATTGTCTCTTCCTTTATGTAGGCAATCTGTTCAACCGACCGGACGATCCGGCGCAGCTGCATTGCATCCAGGTTCAGGCCGCGTGGCGCCGGAGCGTTCTGCAGGACGATCCTCAGTTCCGGAAACGCCTCTGCCACGGTGGTCAGGAAGTCGATGATGCGCTCTTCATGTCTCCCGAGCCGATTTGGCGGCTGTATCATGATGGTGGACACTTTCAGGGCTGTTGCCTGTTCGGCGGTTGCCAGAACTTCGTCCACCAGAACGTTGCCCTCGGTGTCCACGGCAATGTGGCGCTTGCGGCCGTTGACCTTCTTGCCGGCATCATAAAGAAAGCCATCCAGGACGCCAAGACGCTGCCATATGTAGCAACAGTGGCGAACTTTCGAGACGGGCGGAAACCTGTCGTCAAGCGCACGCCACTGACAGCCCGTGGAGTCCATGTGATTCAAGGCATTCATGACCGCCCGCATGCAGGTCACGCGGGGAGGTCCCATGCGACCCTGCTTGGGTGTCAGCGGCTACATCACTTCCCACTCCTCGTCGGTCAGGAAGTATTGCATGCAGTCGTCGGAACGCCTATGTGTAAGGCAATTGCCTTGTGGAACATTGTTCAATGGCATGCCATGCTGCACGGGAGGATCACTATCCAAAATGAGCAAAACCCGACTATCCAATCGGGCACTTAGGGAATAATTTAGATAAGTAGTAACATTTGCGCTTGACAATTTCGATGCGAAAGCCCGAATCGTTACTTATTTCGGTTTTTCCTTTCGGAACAATACAAATCGATATAATTTCTTTCCCTTAACACCATTCAACTGCGCTCAATGACACGACTCGCTCGAAAATGCCAATTTGCATTTCCAATTGCCGTTGTCATGGCGTTGCGCAACGGAGATGAATAGCATGGGCATCATGCCAAAGAACGAGAATTCGAAAGAGTCGCTGGAAAGACCGGTTTTCGCGCCGGATTGGCGCGACCAGATCAAGGCCGACCTTGCAGCCCAGCTCGCGGCTGGCGGGACACTTTATGGCGTCCGGTCGGACGGTGCCTATATCGCACGAACCAAGGACGGGGATCGAGTGATCCGCCATCCTGACCGGAAGTCCAACTGAATCAGTCCTGCCTTTCCGCCGACGAGATTCATGCCTGTACTCATTGTCGTTGCCGGCCCTAACGGGTGTGGAAAGTCCACCCTGACTCGCACAAGCAAACTCATCGGGATCGAAGTGATCGATCCTGACATGCTCGCGCGCAGTATGCCGGTTGGCAATGCAATGCGCGAAGCATTGCGTCGTCGAAGAAGCGCACTTGAAGCAGGACGCTCCCATTTGGTTGAAACCACTCTCTCTGGGACCGGAGTGCTCCGCCACATCAAGGAGGCGCGCAGAATGGCTTACTGGGTCGTCCTGCACTACGTGTCCCTCGAGTCGCCAGATCAGGCACTTGACCGCATCCGCAACCGAGTGAAACTGGGAGGGCATGATGTACCGGAAGCTGACGTGCGCCGTCGATTCCTGCGGTCGCATGCCAATCTGCCGACCGCGGCTGCGTTGGTTAACGAAGTCTGCTTGCATGACAACACCAGTCCCGACAGCCCGCACAGGGAGTTTGCGATCTTATCGAAAGGGAAATGCCGGACTTTTGGCGACGTTCCTGATTGGGCTGAGCCGATGATTGCGCTTGTCAAAAGCCACATGTAGGATGATGCACTGGGGGATGGTCCAAACGACCAGAACACTGAGGCTGTTTCAAACCAGCCGCTCCCGCGGCGCTTGTCTGACAGCGGCATTTGACTCCCCATCACAGGGTGAAGTCGTGCACCTGGCAGAGCAACCGGAACTTGGTGATGACACGGTTGGCCTGACGCTTCCTGCAATCGGTACCTGCCAACTTGCTCCGGATCCTTTCAGCATGGATATCGCAACACGAAGAGTTGGAAGCTGCGCCATGTTGAGTTTGTCGCGCAATGCGATGTCCTGCAGAATCTGCTGCTTCAGGCGAAGATACTGAAATTCACTCCCCTTGCAGACTCTTTTCCTTGCACTGTGCGCAGCCAGAACTTACTCCTTGATTCCAGCAGTTCGACAGGATTGTGGAGTGCAATGACGGCAGGATTCAATGCGCCCAAGGTTGCTGGTCAGAGACCGGAAATGGTCACAGCATCAAACTGCATCGCTGTCCTGTGGTCGGGAGCAATCTCGTTCAATGAGGCCAATGCGTTCATTTTCGTCTCACGACCCTTGCACCTTCAGGCACCTTGAAACGCGAAATTGCAGGTGCCCTGAGGGTCCTCTGGACAGGTCAACGAGCCGCACTTGCCCGATTTGCAGGGAGGAGAGTTTCGCAGGAATTCATTTGTCGAAATTCATCCCCGTCAGTGCAGACAAGGCTTATCCTGGCTACCTGCCAATTATACGCGTGCTTGATGACAGCGACATTGGCATTGCGCCTGCCACCCCACCCACAACTCGGAAACACCACCATGAACACTTTAATCTATTGCCCCATATGGAGAGCGCCCGTAACCGACTTCACCGATTATCACTTTATGAGTTACTACGAGTCACCACGTGCCGATGGAGGCTACGCTGTACTGTTGGAGGCCCGTTTTGAACTCAGGTCCAGAAGAGTCAAAGCTGAAACCAGAGCCCTGCTCACAACTTGGTTGATGGACCAACGCCGGAGTGGAGTTGAAACTCCAGTGCTCCTCCTTGATTCAATCGAACACGCACGGAAAGCCACCCCACTGTCCAGCGAGGAACGGCTCACCAAGCTCCTCCTGTACTACGAAACACTAACGGATTTCCCCGGCGACGCAATTCCCGACTATGCAGTCAAGGACCTGAGTGAACGCGACAGCATGTTCAGGGATTGCGTCCTCGCTCACATAGAATCTTCCAGGGGGCCGCATGCGTTTCGGCAAATCATCAACGAAATCAAATCATACAACAGTCGCTTGGTGAAACGGGGATACCTGGTTCGGGACCCGGACTGGCCAGATCGCAAACAGGACGCTGCAGTTTCCTACAAGATAACACCGGCTGGCTTTGACCGGCTGGCTGATCTTCGCCGCGCCAACATCACTCTCGGTTGAGCGTTCATCGCCATGTGATCCGATTCCCTTATGGATGTAGCCTTCAACTGCGAATTCAGGCAGGGAGTTTGAGCGACACGTTGAAACACAGCTGTCTCGACCGGAACGGCCACAAGGAGCGCGTCGACAGGAGCATCGCAGAGATGCGGTGATCGGGATTGCCGTTAGCCGAATTCACGCTGAGGAAGGGCGTTCACGAGTCTACGTACATCATGAAGCAGGCTTTGCGCGCGGGATCGAAATGGACCGCCGGCCTGCCAACATCGCCGGACCTCCGCATCCTTCCAACCGACACTCCAAACTTGGGCTGAAAGCCTTGGCGCCTCAACTGTTTGGTCGAGTTCACCAAGCATGCATGAAGTCCTTCGGATTTGCCGGCAACAATTTCAATAGACTTTCATGAATTGCTGCGGCCGGACCAAGTCTGTCATCATGGTCCGGCAGGTCAAGCTTCTCAACCAAGGGTGTGCATTCCATCTCAAAGGAATGGGGACATCTATCACCATATGAGCGCAAGCCTGTATCAATTGCGCCGAATGAAGTGTCCCGAAGACTGTTTGTCCCTTTGGCATGAATATCAATGCTGCATTGCATTGCGCAGGAGTGCCAGTCGGAAAGGCCTCGGAAACAGCTCCCAATGGCGGCCCCGCGAAAGAGCCATGGCTTCAGGTGCCGCTGGCAGGCAGCACCTTGTCTGTTGCATGTCGCACTGCCTCTTCACCTCTGCCAAGTTCAAAGTATGTCTTGATTCGTTGTTTTACGCCGCCATGTCCGTCAGGAACATCTTCGACTGATATTAAACCAAATCCATATTGCGGCTTCTGGTATTCATAGGGCGGCATGACTGTTTGCCGGATATGCCGAGCTTTAATCATTGGCTGATCTTTGCATCTATCATCTGACATGATCTGTCCTCCTGTTGAGATGGGATGGGTAATAATGCTTGCGCCGGACCCATTTGAATCCCTCGAACCGGGTTGTCGTCGCAATGTCAGTGTCACCCCCCACGACGTCGGCCCCTGGCAGAAACGCCACATACCGCTT
>JAPOOS010000098.1 GCA_026713305.1 Paracoccaceae bacterium | reverse complement strand
AATTGCTCCATGCAAACAGATGGAAAGAGTTCTCGAGACCTGGAAGCAATTTGAAAGTTCCGGTTCGACAAGGCGCGCGGTGCAACAGCTGCTGCTCAACGCGCTCTGATACGACGGAAGGCTTGGTGCGATCGGCGCCTGTTCTTTTCTTGGAGGCGGTGTTGGGACGCGCTCGGAAGCAGGCCGGCCGCCAAGCATCTTGAACCGTGCAAAAAACCTGTTGTTAGGCCAATGAGATGTTCTGACCATTCAAGTTCGGAATTGCATGAAATGCACCTGCCCGGGTGAATGGGTTGGCTTGAACGCCGAAGTCGCCAATTGGAAGTTCCGGTCGGCCTGTGGCCTGCAGAACTTGAGGTTGAGTTCACGGTATCGTGGACCAGCGAGGAACCTGCCTCCGCCGACCCTAGGCAGAATGCTACAGGCCTCTTGCACGGCGCTTGACAATGGCGAAGGTGCAAGCCGTATGCCGCTTGCTTGGGCAAAATGCCGGCCAGCCTCACAGCAAGATTGGCCGCCCAGATGCGGTGGCCTTTGGTTGCTCTGACCTGGCTTCGGAAAGTGAAGTTTGGCTAGCCGGCAGTCAGGGGCAATTAACAACAGCTTTATTCGCAATCCGCAAATCTGAACTACAAATTGCGCATTGAACCGACCTGCAAGCAAAACAGAGGAAAATGGATATGTGGACACGCCTTTGGAATGACGCGAACCTAGGCAGCGGTTCGGCTGCGCTGGTCAAATCGACAGGACTGCTGAGCGCCGTTGTCTTGGCTTGGTCGATGGCGTTGGCTCCTGCCTCAAATGCGCACGAGGAATTGGACACACTTGTAAAGGAGATCATGCCTGCCGTTGTGAGCATCGAAGTCAATGATGTAGGCGGTTCCGGATTTCTGATCTCCAGCGATGGCATGGTCGTGACCAACCACCATGTGATTGAGAATGAAGAAGGCATCAGGGTTGAGATGAACTCCGGCGAGTCCTTCACTGCCGAGGTTGTGGGGAGCGACCCCAACACCGACATGGCGCTGCTGCAGATTGTGAATGCCGAGGGAACGGTGTTTCCTCTGGTCTCGTTCGGAAACAGTGACGACGCCGAAGTTGGCGAAACCGTAATCGCAATCGGCAATCCGTTCGGCCGCGGGATTTCAGTGACTAGAGGCATAGTGTCAGCCATCGACCGCCAGCTGGGCGGACGCTATGATCCGTATCAGGTATACATTCAAACCGACGCTGCAATCAATTTTGGCAATTCAGGCGGTCCCTTGTTCAACACTAGCGGGGAAGTGATTGGCGTCAACACAGCGATCGTTCCAAGGGATCCACGCGAGGGCGGGTCGCTCGGCATCGGATTCGCCATGACATCGAACTTGGTTCAGGATGTTGTGGATGATCTCAAGAAACATGGAAAGGTTCGGCGCGGCTGGCTGGGTGTTGGCATTCAGAACGTGACTGGCGACATTAGGGGCGCCATCGGTGTTGACGAGCTGACCGGTGCATTGGTCTCGAGCGTGTTTGGAGACACGCCTGCCGAACGAGCTGGAATACTGACCGGTGACGTCATTACCAATTTCAATGGCGCCGAAGTTGGCGACTCGGGCGAACTAACCAGGTTGGTGGGCCAGGCAGGCCCCGAAGAGGAAGCAACATTGACGATTTGGCGGAATGGCGAAATCCTCACACTGGTTGTTGTGCTTGAAGAGCGCGATGAACAACAGATTGCCAGCGTGCCGTTGCAGGAAGTTCTTCCAGGACTCCAGCTTGAGGAAATAGGACCTGTCACGCGTCAGGAATTCAGCCTGGACGATGATGTTTCCGGCATCTTGATTACCGATGTGGATCCTGAATCCCAAGCCTACAATGACGGCATTCGGGCTGGCAGCATTCTTCTTGGAATCAACTTTCAGGGAGAGACCAACGTGCCGGTCCAGTCCCTCGAGGATGTCAGACAAGCGATTGAAAACGCCCGCGAGGAGGGAAGGCCGAGCGTCCTTCTCCGACTTGACACGGAAGGCAGGACGGTCTTCGTGCCTCTGAACATTGAACAGTAGGAGCGGCTGGCCAATCTTGGGTGCGAAAGCCTGTCAGGCTTTCGCACTGTCTGCCTCCCGCCACAACTTGGCACAACGGTTCAACTGAGAATCAACAGGGATTCCGGGCTCCACCCGATGCGCGCCTTGGCGCCGACTTCGAGAACCTCCCGACCCGACGTGTTTCTCATCGAAATTGTGACAGTCCTGTCGATTCCGTCGAGCTTCGCCTCGTAATAGGTCATGTCGCCGAAATACTGCAGCTCGGTGATCCGGCCCGTGCAGAGCCGTTCGGCGGTCGGCTCCCCGTCGAACAATATCGTGAACAGTTCCGGTCGGACACCGGCCACGATTTCTCCGTCAAATCCGCCCGGCGCCTGGCGCGGGCCGATTTCCACAGTTCCCAGTCCTTCAATCTCGACGCGGCCACTGTCGGTGTCCAATTTCCTTACGTCGAGAAAGTTCATGAAGCCGACGAATTCGGCCACAGCGCGGCTGCAGGGCCGCTGATAGAGGGTCGCTGGACTGTCCACCTGGGCAATTTCGCCGCTGAACATCACGGCTATGCGATCAGACATCGTCAGCGCCTCCTCCTGATCATGCGTGACCAGTATGAACGTGATGCCCACATTGCGCTGCAGATGACGCAGTTCCGACTGCATTTGCTCGCGCAGTTTCTTGTCCAGCGCAGACAGAGGCTCATCGAGCAGCAGGACCTTGGGCTTCAGCACCAGGGCCCGCGCCAAGGCCACTCGTTGCCTCTGGCCTCCCGAAAGCGCATGCGATGGCCGAGCCTCGTAGCCGGACAGTCCCACCATTTCCAGCGCTTCGGACACCTTCCGCCGGATGAGATCCTCCGCCATCTTCTTGCTGCGAAGGCCGTAGGCAATGTTGTCGCCTACGTTCAGATGCGGAAAAACGGCGTAGTTCTGAAACACCATGTTGGTTGGCCGCTTGTTTGCCGGCACGCCTGCGACATGCTTTCCGTCAATGATTACATGGCCGGTGGTCGGTTGCTCGAACCCGGCCATGACACGGAGCAAGGTGGTCTTTCCGCACCCAGACGGTCCAACCAGCGTGAAGAACATTCCCTGCTCTATCTCAAGGGAAATCGAGCGCAGCGCCTGCACGTCGCCGAAGGACTTGTCGACTCCCACCGTCTGAATGATGGGCTGCGGCGCAACATCGTTGTCAGGCATTGTCAGAAAAACCCTCCTTGCTCCTGGCGTCCCATCGTTCTGGCTCCACGCCGCCGAAAATACTCCGCACACACCAGGAGCAGCAGCGACACGACCAGCAAAATGGTTCCCAGAGCCATCAGTCCGGGAACGCGTTGCGGGAATCGCAGCTGTCCCCAAATGTAGACCGGCAGCGTTGCTTCGGTTCCGGTCAGAAAGAATGCAATGATGAACTCGTCCAGTGAAATCGTGAACGACAGCAGCAGGCTGGATATGATGCCCGGCAAGACAAGCGGCATCGTGATCAGGACGAAAGTCATGAATCGGGTTCGCCCCAAATCGATCGAGGCCTCTTCAAGGCTGCGGTCAAGTCCCTGGAATGCGGCGCCCAGAATGGCGGTGCAAAACGGCGTGCAGATCAGCACGTGGCCGAGAATTATCAACAGGAGCGACAGCGAAAGGCCGAGTTGAACCACCACGACCAGCAGCGAAACGCCGACGATGATCTCCGGCAGCACCATTGGCACCATGACCAGACCCAGCATTCCACGCTTGGCGGGAAACTCGTACCGAGTGGACGCCCGTGCCGCAAACACACCCAGCGTGGTCGACAGCGCTGCGGTGGACAGGGCCACAATCAGGCTGTTCCTCGCTGCGCGGTGCAAAGGATCGTTGTCCAGCACCGCGGCAAACCACTGAGTCGTGAATCCGGCAAGAGGGAACGAAATCACCGAGCTGTCGTTGAATGCGAAGAGAGGCAGCAACAGCGCCGGCGCATACAGAAACAGGAGAAACACGCCGACATAGGCAATCAGCCAGTTCGACGACTTGCGCAGCCTGTGCATCACTGGTTTGGCCTCAGGTACTTGCGGACCGCCAACAGGAACAGAAGCGAAATCAGGGTAACCACGAACATTGCGGATAGCGCCAGAGCCGCGCCCAGAGGCGCGTTGTTGGCCTTTTTGAACTGCACCTCGATCATGTTGGCAATCATGAGCCCGTTGGGGCCGCCCACCAGGCGAGGCGTGACGTAGTCGCCAATCGTTGGAATGAAGACGATTATCGCCGCGGCGACTATGCCGGGCATGGCCAGCGGCAGCGTGATGTGCAGAAAGCGCCGCACCGGGCCGTCGCCGAGATCCTCGGCAGCTTCAAGCAGCGAACGGTCGATCTTGTTGAGCGCCACGAAAATCGGCAGTATGGCAAAGGGCAGCCACGCGTGGCTGAGCGTAAGCACTACGGCGCCCTGATTGTACAGGATGAACTTCAGCGGTTCCTCGATGATGCCCAGCCCAACAAGCGAGCCATTGATGACGCCGCCGTAGCCCAGTATCACCTTCCAGAGAAATATCCGAACCAGGTAGCTGGTCCAAAACGGTATGGTGATCAGAAACAGCCAGATCGGCCTGTGCCGCGGCGGCACCATGAAGGCGATGTAGTAGGCGATCGGAAACCCAATCAGCACGGTTGCCACCGTAACCAGCAACGAAATCTTGACCGACCGCAGCATGAGCGACTGGTAAATCGGCTCGGACCATGCCTTCTGGTAGTTGGCCAGCGTGAGGGTCCGTTGGAGATCAAGGTAGTCCTGTGTCCAGAAACTAAGCAGGACGACGGCCGCAATCGGAGTGGCCAGCAACAGCAACGCATAAATGAACGTCGGGCTGATCAGCACGAGGCCGGACGCCGCCTCCGGACTGATTCTGGGCCTTCCCCAAGGCATCCCTTTACTCCTCCCAGGCCAAGACGCGATTGCCGGTCGCCTGCCGCAGCCCGCACGAGCGCCGATTCGCACCCGACCACGCGCTGCAGGATTGCGGCGGAACGGCCGCAAGTGGACGCGCAAGGCCCCGTTGGCTGATCGCCCTTGGCCTTGCCGTCAGTCTTGTGAAGCCTCGCAAAAGACTAGAAGCCTGCCTTGATCATCTCGAACTCAGCGATCATTGCTTCGCGCAGATCGTAGTTCAGCGGACCCTGGAAGAGCAGCGGAACACTTGTGATGTCGGTGAGATACGACGATTCCAGCGCCTCGGCGCCGATCATCGACATGGCGGTGGCGTTTCCATGCCCGTATCCCCAGGCGTTTACCAGGTAGTCAACGGTTCCGGGATCGTTCCAGGCGTTGAAGAAGTCATACACCTTGGCTTCGTCGTTCGGCCCGTCGGCAAGGTCCACATAGCCGCAGAACCAAGTTGACGATCCTTCGGTGGTTTCCCTGTTGTAGCCAATGGGGTGGCCATCGGCGTTCATGGTTGTCGGAGTTTCGTTCCAGGCCCAGGCAATCACCACTTCACCCGGCGCCATCAGCTGCGCCAGTCCGGTGCCGTCCACCCAGTAGTCGCGAACGTTCTTGTGGGCTTCGCGCAGCCACGCGGAAGCACGATCCAGGTCTTCATGGGTCGCCATGTTCCAGTCCGACACGCCAGTTGCCAGAAATGCCAGCGCGTAGGCGTCGTCCACATTGTCGGCAATTGACGTCTTGCCGGCATACTTGGGGTCGACGAACACTTGCAGCGACTGAACATCTTCCTCGGGCACAAGGTCGTTGCGGTAGGCAATGGCGGTGGCGCCCCAGTCGGCGGGCATGGCATAGTAGCTGTCGCCAAACTTGAAGGCTTCGACCATGCCTTTGTTCAGATCGTCCCAATGCGCGATCTTGTCGGTCTGCAGCGGGTCCAGCAGTCCTGCGTCATACCACTTGCGGACAGACTGCGAGCAGGGATGTGAAACATCGGCCTTGAATCCGGCCCGCAGCTTCTGAAAGGCTTCCTCCTCCTCGCCAAAGGGAGAAAAGGCGGGCGAGTCGCCATGCTGCTCGATGTACATCTGGTGGAAGCCGGGATCCTCGTAACCGGACCAGTCAAGAATTATCAGCTCTTCGTCGACAGCAAGTGCGGGGCTTGCGAGGGCGATCAGAGCGGCGCAAATTGCAGCGGAAAGCCTGTGGCAAATTAGTTTGTTCAATGTAATCTCTCCTTTCTGAGTAGAGTGGGTCTGCAACGCGCAAATATTTTCAATGTCCACGGTTGTCAAAGATTGGCGGCGGCGGGCATTCAGCTCGGACTGGCCTCATCCGATTCGATTGCCCCCGAGAACACATCGTCAAGCATGCTCGATATGTCCTCGATCGTGTCGGCGACAACGTGAATGACGCTGCCTTCGCGCTGCAGCCGGCCGGTCACGCGCATCAACCTTGCCGTCATGATGGTTCGGCGAAATCGCTCGAACACGCGCTTCCAAACAACTACGTTGACGCAACCGGTCTCGTCTTCAAGTGTAATGAACACCACGCCCTTGGCAGTGCCAGGCCGCTGTCGCACCTGGACAAGCCCGGCCACGCACACCCGACTGCCTTGAGCTGGCAAGGACAGCATGTCGGCCGGAATGCAGGACGGAGGCGTGGGATAGGCGAGGTCAGACATGGCATTTCTCGTCAGCAGGAATTCCGTGCGTCATTGCAACTCCTTGTTCAAGGTGGAGCGGATTGCCGCAATCGTCGACAGGGCGGCGCCCGACCATCCGCTCATGGCGTTCGGCGATTTGCAGCGCCCGGTCTTCGAGGTTCGCACATGGACATGTCCGGCGCGATCGGATGGGTGAATGCCGGCTGCAGGGCCGGACTGTCCATCTACGGGAAAGATGGGCGATGCCCGGTCCAGCTGCCATGCGAAGTTCCCTGCCTTTAGTTTCTTGAGAGGCGCATTTCAAACTGGCGGTCGCGGAAGCAGTTGCGCAAGCCGGCCCGGTTTGATCCTTCGGCCGCGGTCTGCCGGCTGGCCGGATCCGCCTTTGGCAGAGGGCTTTTGTGAACAGTCTCGAATTGCTGTATGTAACCGCGCTGCGCCTTGACGTTCGCAGCCGCGGAATTCAGCGGGAATGGCCGTCCACGGAGAGAACACGTTACTCTGGCGCGTTGGATTGGAAGCAGCGCTTCGGGATGGGCACGGCAAAGTCGCCGCCTTGAACGCCGACAATTGGCAAGTGAATCGAATGGCACGAATTACCTACATCGAATACAACGGGACTCCGCATCTGGTCGAGGTGCCGAATGGGCTGACAGTGATGGAAGGCGCCCGCGACAACGACATACCCGGCATCGAAGCGGATTGCGGCGGCGCCTGCGCTTGTTCGACCTGCCACGTGTATGTGGACGAGGCCTGGGTCGATCGACTTCCGGAAATGGAGGCCATGGAAGAGGACATGCTCGACTTCGCGTGGGATCCCGATCCGGTTCGTTCAAGGCTTACCTGTCAGCTGCGCGTAACGGACGCGCTGGACGGCTTGGTCGTGCGGATGCCGGAAAAGCAGATATAGCTCCGGCATTGCCCCCTGAGGACAAGGCGAGCGCTCGAATGAACAGGAATGTGGGCCGGCCGGCCGGCGGCGCGGAACCGACAAGTCCTCTGTTCGCGGACTACACGGTCAGCGAGCTGTCCATTGCCATTCGCAATTCCCTTAGGAAGGGTTTTCCCAAGGTCCGGGTTACCGGAGAGATATCCAAGGTGAGCGCTTCGGCGAGGGGCTATGTTTTCTTTGACCTGATCGAAAGGAACAGCGTCCTGCGAGCCGTGTACTGGGGTGGCGGGCGCCGCGGCCCTTCGTGGCAGTCCTTCAACGTTGACGAAGGCATGTTGGTAAAGGTGGTCGGCTCGATCACTTCATACGCCGGGCGATCTTCCTACCAGCTCAATGCCACCGCGGTTGAGCAGGTCGGCGCAGGGCAGCTGCTTGCCGAACTCGAAGAGCGCAAGGCAAGGCTGAGGGACGAAGGCCTTTTCGATCTGCAGCAGGAGAGCGCTCTGCCGTTCATTCCTGGTGTAATTGGCGTGATCACCGCGCCGACAGGCGCCGTGATTCACGACATCATCACGACGGTTGCCCGCCGTTTTCCGCGTCCAATCGTTGTCTGGCCAGTCAAGGTTCAGGGAGAACGGTGCAGCAGGGAGGTTGCCGCAGCCCTGCGCGGCTTCAACGAGCTTCCGCGAGCGCCGGCCGGAGGACTCGACCCGGTGCTGGCACAGGTGCCTCGACCAGATGTGATCATTGTCGCAAGGGGTGGAGGCGCGTTCGAACACCTCCTAGGCTTCAGCAGCGAAGATGTCGTTCGGGCTGCCGCAGCGAGCGCCATTCCGGTCATATCCGCAATCGGGCACGAGACCGACACGACGCTTGTCGATCTGGCAGCCAACAAAAGGGCTGCAACGCCAACGGCGGCCGCAGAGCGAGCGGTTCCGGACCGGAGCGAACTGGAAAGAGCTGTCAATTCACTCATGGCGGATGTCAACGGGTCGTGGCAGAATCTAATCGTCGGTAAGGAGCAGAGCCTGCACGACGTGGCTGAACGCCTGCGTCTGCTCGGCGGGGACTTGAGGGGACACAGGCAGCGCCTGGCAGTCCTGACCGAACGGCTGCATCTGGCACAGGCCAACCTGATGGGGAGACGCAGGCTGGAGTTCAGCGGAATGGCGGTCCGGCACGCGCACCCGGCGGCGCTGCAACAGGCGAAGGCGAGGCTTTCGCTTGCGAGCGGCCGGATTTCTCTTGCTTCAATCCAAAGGGCTGCAGTTCAACGGGCCGATGCGCTGCACAGGTCGAGGTCGGCGTTCGATTCGGCTTCGACAAGGATTGTTGCGGCAAGGCGGCAGCAATTCGATGCCTTAGCGCGCATTCATGACACGCTGAACTACCGAAAGACATTGAACAGGGGATTTGCAATTGTGCGCGACGGAGACCGGGTCGTCGGCACGAAGAAACGGGCTCTGAATGCGCCCCGGCTTGAAATCGAGTTCCAGGATGGGCGCCTCGATGTGCGCACCTGACCTGGCGGCAGCACATTTTGGCGTGCATCCGCGCGCCAAGCCATTCAATGCACGTCTTTCCATTCTCGGCGGGACATCTTCATTCCATCAGGTGCGTCGCAAAGTGCAGCGATCCGGCAGTTGCGGCTGAATGACGCCGCCTGTATGGATTGGCTCCTGGTTGCGTTGCAGTAAAGGTCACGGACGGTTTCAATGACAAGCGAAAAGGGCGGCATTTGGAAGTCTGGCCGCGGCAAGGGTCGCATCACTCCAAAGGGACGCCAGGTGGACGAAACCGCACTGTCCGAAGTCCGTTCCCTGCTCGGCAGCATGCCGAGACGAAAGGACCTGGCGATCGAGTTTCTGCATCTGATTCAGGATCGGCATGGTTGCATATCGGCGGCTCATCTGCGCGCGCTTGCCGAGGAAATGAAGCTTTCACAGGCCGAGCTGTACGAAGTGGCGACGTTCTACGCCCATTTCGACGTGGTCAAGGAGGGAGAGTCGCCGCCGCCGCCAATCACCGTCAGGGTATGCGATTCACTGTCGTGCGAACTGGAGGGGGCCGATCAGCTCCTGCGCGATCTGAAGAACGCTTGCGACCCTGCGCAGGTACGAGTTGTCAGGGCGCCTTGCATGGGTCGCTGCGATTCCGCTCCGGCGCTCGAAATCGGCCATCGGCACGAAGATCATGCAACTGTCAGGTCGACGCTGGAGGCAATCGAGAGAGGATCCTTTTCGCCAAGAATGCCGGACTACGTCGGGTTTGAGAAGTATCGCAGCGAGGGCGGATACCGGTTTCTGGAGGAGTTGCGTGGCGGAGCAATGTCCCGCGACGAACTGCAGGAGCGGATTCTGGAAAGCGGGTTGCGTGGCATGGGAGGAGCGGGGTTTCCGGCTGGACGCAAATGGGCGTTTGTGAGGGCCGAGGAGCCGCCGAGACTCATGGCGGTCAATGCAGACGAGGGTGAGCCGGGAACCTTCAAGGATCGGTTCTTTCTGGAGCGGCAGCCGCATCATTTCCTGGAGGGAATGCTGATTGCGGCCTGGGCCGTGGAAGCCGAACGCGTCTACATCTACCTGCGTGACGAGTACCCTGCGGCGCTGAAGATATTGCAGGCCGAGCTCCTTGCCCTCGAAGAGGCCGAGATTGTTGCTCCGGGTGAAGTCGAGGTCAGACGCGGCGCCGGCGCCTACATTTGCGGCGAAGAGAGCGCCATGATCGAGAGCATCGAAGGCAAGCGCGGATTGCCGAGGCACCGCCCGCCTTTCGTCGCACAGAATGGCGTTTTCGGCAGGCCGACTCTGGTTCACAATGTGGAAACCCTCTACTGGGTGGCAAGGCTTTGCCGCGAGGGTGGCGAGCTGTTCACCTCTGTCGTTGCCAATGGCCGGAAGGGCCTGCGAAGTTATTCGGTCTCGGGGCGGGTATCCCGACCTGGAGTGTATGTGCTTCCTGCCGGCTCGACGATCGCCGACGTGATAGAAGCTGCAGGTGGAATGAAGGCTGGCCACGAATTCAAGGCCTATCAGCCTGGCGGCCCGTCGTCGGGTCTCCTGCCGGCCAGCATGGACGACATACCGTTGGACTTTGACACGCTGCAGCCATTCGGGACGTTTATCGGCTCCGCTGCCGTGATCGTGCTGTCCCAGCAGGACAGCGCCCGCGAGGCTGCACTGAACATGCTGCGGTTTTTCGAGGATGAGAGTTGTGGCCAGTGCACGCCCTGTCGTGTAGGCTGCGAGAAAGCCGTCAAGCTGATGCAGGCGGATGAATGGGATGTCGGATTGCTGGAGGAGCTTTGCCAGGTCATGGAGGACGCGTCGATTTGCGGCCTCGGTCAGGCTGCGCCCAACGCGATTAGACTTACCGTCAAGCATTTCGAACCTGAGGTGCGGGCCTGCCGAAGCTGACGGGTTCTTCGTGCATCCCACACTTGCCGTTGAGACGATCCAGCGAAGGACTGACAGTTCGCCGCCCATCCGAACATGGCGGCGCCGGAACTGTTTGATCGCCGGAATCCTCCGTCCCATGCCTTTGGGCCGGCGAGGATGGCGCAGTTCGAGTGCAAACCAGCAAATCGTGGAGAAAGCTCCCTGGCCGTGCTGAATCTCTTCGTCAGCCTCCTACATGATTGGCATTGTCCCGATGCGAGCCGGAAATGAAACGGGAACTCGATTCACTGACTGGCGGGAAAGCGCTGCAGCCGGCATGAAGCCGGCGCAGGCGACTGCAAGTGGCAGGCATACTGCTTGGAACTCGTTGCCAAATGCGGCATGTAACTTGGCAATTCCATCAGGCGCCTGCGAAAGGCGCCGCAACTTTGATCGAATTTCTTTTGAACCTTGATTGTGCCGCGCAAAGCGGACTTTCGGGAGGCTTGCGTTAAGTCTCAAGGCGTCACGACGAATTGTTCAACACTCACAGCAAAGGAACTTGATGTCTTTCTTCAAGAAGCTGTTCAGTCGGCTTGGTCGATCCTCCTCACGCCTGGACACGGGCATTGAGGATATCGTCACCGAGGGCGAACAGGAGCAGGCTCCCTCCACACCTCCGCCTCCGACCAGGTCCGATGGAACGGGATTGCTCGGTCGTTTGGTCGGCATTGGCAAGAAGGAAAGCGTCCCCCGCAGGCGTCTCGACGATGAAATGCTTGAGGAACTGGAAGATCTGCTCATTGCCTCGGACATGGGGGTCAATACAGCGCAGCGCGTATGCGCCAAACTGGCGGAAGGCAATTTCGGGAGGAAGCTCTCGACCTACGACATCAAGCTGATGCTGACGCAGGAGATTGCTGCAGTCTTGGAGGACGTGGCCAAGCCATTGCCGCTGCTGCCGCAGCGTCCCCAGGTAATTCTGGTTGCCGGCGTGAACGGCTCCGGGAAGACGACCACAATCGGCAAGCTGGCCAGCCAGTTCCGGGCAGCCGGAAAGAGTGTGCGCATTGCAGCCGGCGACACGTTTCGCGCCGCAGCTGTCGAACAGCTCGAGATTTGGGGACGGCGTGCAGGCGTGCCCGTGCTGAAAACCTCCACGGGCACGGACCCGGCGGCCCTGGCCTACAAGTCCTTCAAGCAAGCGCAAAGCGAAAACGCCGACCTGTTGCTGATCGACACGGCGGGACGACTGCAAAACCGGAAGGATCTAATGGCCGAGTTGGCCAAGATATCCCGCGTGCTGGGCAAGATTGATCCGGAGGCGCCGCACAACACGATCCTGGTGCTGGATGCCACGACAGGCCAGAATGCGGTGTCTCAGGTGGAAGTGTTCAATGACATTGCCAACGTGACCGGCCTGATAATGACCAAACTCGATGGGACGGCGAAGGGCGGCATTTTGGTTTCGTTGGCGGACAGATTCGGCCTTCCCATTCACGCCATCGGAGTCGGCGAGGGAATTGACGACCTCGCACCGTTCGATCCGGATGAATTTGCCCGTGCCCTGACCGGGCTGGCCGAAGAGCCTTTGTGAGGAAGCTGGCAACCACCGAACACACGATGGCCGGACAGGCTGACATTTGGACATGAGCTTCGCCGACGAACTCGGAGCATGGGCGACCGCTATCGAGGGAACAGCCACCGGCCGCGATGTGGCGTTGGCGCTGGTGCTGTGCGCGGCGCTTCTTCACGCTGTCGTTTCCGCCATGCAGAAGGGTCGGTTCGACCCATGGACGGCTCGAGCGGCGATCGACCTGTCCTACGGGATCATGGTGGCTCCGATAGCGCTGTTTGTGGTGCCGCCTCCCGAACCTGAGGTCATCCCGGTGCTTGTGCTGGCTCTGGTTGCTCACAGCGTCTACAAGACGCTGCAAGCCATGGCATTTCGACGCGGAAACTATACGTTGGTCTATCCGGTGGTGCGCGGCACAGGACCACTGGTGGCCGTGGTTGCCGCCGGTTTCGTGTTCGGAGAGGTCTTTGCGCCTTTGCAGTGGACGGGCGTGCTTCTGCTGACCGGCGGGATTTTCGGCCTTGCGGCATTCAACCTGCTTGAAATCCGTGTCAAAAGGCAGGAACTGCTGCTGGCAGTTTCGCTGGCAATGCTGACGGGAATTGCGGTTGCAGGGTACACGACGATCGATGCCTATGGCATAAGGGCAACCGAGAATCCCTTTACGTTCCTCGCCTGGCTGTTCTTTATGGACGGATTCTACATGCCGGCCGTGTGGCTGATTCGGTATCGCCAACCGGAGATTGCAAGGCAGTGGCGCGCGCTTTCAGTCTTCGGGGTCGTCGGGGGAATTGTGGCGGTCGCAAGCTTTGGCTCGGTAATGCTGGCAACTCGGTTCGACCAGGTGGGAGAGGTGGCGGTTCTTCGGGAGACCTCGACGATTTTTGCTGCCGTCATCGGTAGGTTGTTCCTGCGCGAGACTGTCGGGGCGAAGCGGTTTCTGTTGATTGCATCGATAGCCGCTGGCGCACTTCTTGTTGAAATCGGAAGCTAGGAAGAAGTCATGAGTGAAAGAAAGGCAAGTCCGTTGTTCCAGTTCATTGTGGATGTCGGGCCGTTGATTTTCTTCTTTGCAGCATACTTCGCCCTGAGGGAAAGAACCTTTGTGGTGTGGGAAGTGGAGTATTCGGGGTTCATCGCAGTGACTGCGGTCTTCGTTCCCCTGGTGCTGATTGTTAGCCTGCTGAACTGGAAAGTCACAGGACGGCTGTCTCGCATGCAGATCATGACGGCCGTGCTGGTCACTGTCTTTGGCGGGCTCTCGGTCTGGCTGAACGACGAGCGATTCTTCAAGATCAAGCCAACCATAATATACCTGCTGTTTGCGGGAACGCTGGGATTCGGCCTGATGAGAAAGAAATCCTACCTTCAGTACATGCTCGAACACGCCTCGCCAATGACGCCGGAAGGCTACATGATACTTACCCGCCGGTCAGCCTACATGTGCCTGGCGATGGCTGTTGCCAATGAGTTCGTTTGGCGAATGTTTTCCACTGACACATGGGTGACGTTCAAGACGTTTGGGCTGACGGGCCTTTTGATCGGCTTCTTCCTGGTCAACGGATACCTGCTGCGCCACCACTACCTGCCAAGATAATCCCGATGGAACTGGCGCCGGATGCTTGGAAGCTGGTCAGGCTTCCTCGGAACTGGGCGTGCGCCCGAAAAGGATTTTCTGTGCTTCCCGATCGGGCGTTGCGTCGCTGCGAAGGTCTGAACCGACTTCGCGTCCCTTGACAACCGCGGGCCTGGCGCCAACTCGATCAAGCCAGGCGGCCATGTTGGGAAACCGGGAAATGTCCTGTTCCTGGCCTTCCCAAAGCGTGGCCCAGGGCCAAATGGCCATGTCGGCAATGGAATAGTTTCCGGCGACAAATTCGCGGTCGCCGAGCCGCCGGTCCAGCACGCCGTACAGTCTGGCGACCTCGTTGCAGTATCGCTCCTTTGCGTATGGCAAATCCTGAGGTGGATCCATGGCCGGCGCGTACTTCAGAAAGTGATGGGCCTGCCCAGCCATCGGACCAACGCCTCCCATCTGCCACATTAGCCACTGCCAAACCTCTATCCGTTCGCGTTCCGACGTGCCCCCGAACCTTCCATGCTTGTGGGCAAGGTACAGCAGTATCGCGCCCGACTCGAAAATGCTGACGGGTTTGCCGTCCGGCCCGTCGTGATCAACTATGGCGGGCATGCGGTTGTTGGGAGCAATCCTGAGGAAATCCGGTTCGAACTGGTCTCCCCGGTTGATGTTGACGGGATGCAGGACGTACGGCACCTCCAGCTCCTCAAGGGCGATTGTAACTTTCCAGCCGTTGGGTGTCGGCCAATAATGGAGATCCAATGGTCTCATGATATTCCGTTCCACTTGCACTATGAAACCTGCCTACGGGGAAACCGTCCAATCATCAACATGCAATCGCGCTGGCGATGAATTCAAGACGGCTGCATGATGTCACCTTGCACCAATGCCCCTTGCAGGCCGGTGTGAACGCATTGCACGGGCGCCGAATGTGGTCCTGCAACGGGAAAGCGCCATGCTTCGAAGCGCCTCCGCGGTGCAGACCTGCTCACAAATGTTGCATTGCCTGTCCTGCGCCATTGCGACTCGGCATGTCACGATCAGCGCGTCGGCCGAAACAGCAGTCAGATGGCATAACTACGTTGGCAGGGGGATTTCGCCGGCATGATGGGGCACCTGGTATCCTTTCCGGACGGCGGGACGATCGGCAATCCTCAGATACCAGTCTCGGACGAATGGAAAATTT
>JAPOOS010000099.1 GCA_026713305.1 Paracoccaceae bacterium | reverse complement strand
GGCGTAATGCAGCGCATCGCTTGTGCGGTTTGCAGGTCAATGCAAGTCTGTGCCTTGTGACTCCTCCCACGTTCGGACAGGACACGGAAGTGCTCGCAAGATGCCTTGCGAGCATGCCTCAAGGAAAGCTGCTGAACAACAGGGGCCCTTGCAGTGCAATGGACCGCCCTTCCAGCGCCTGCTGCGCAATTCAGCAGGATCATCCATTCCCTTGGCTTTCGTTGTCTCTCGTCGGTGCCCGTGGAAGTCGATGTCCACTGCAGGAGAATGTCACTCGCTCTTGTTTTGCTGCCTTTGAGAATGCTCTTCGCGACGCCTCTGAAAGTCCTCCTTGACGACGGCGGCTCAAGCCCCAACGTTTTCAATTCCTTGAGCGCATTGCGGACCGCTGCCAGCTCAGGATGAACACACAACGCTGGATTTGAAACGCCTGATTGCGGCTGTTCGGGCAAACGAGGTTTTCAAAATCAGGTGGCTCAAGGTCGCCGCAGGCGGTCAACACGACATTGCCGAACTGATGAGTTTTCCAGTCGCAATCCATCGGCGAGTCCCACAACCTTGCTGCTTCCGGCATCGCCGCCGCTGTCTGGACACTAGCCATAGACGCCCGAACGATCTCGTCCTTCTATTGGACCTTGACAAGCCATTCCAACCAGATGGCGATGCTGGCCTTGGGAACTGATTTGTAGACCAGCCCAGCTGAAGCGAACAATCTATCGATTGCGGCAAGCCTCCTGCGCGTTAGTGCACTAAGGTGGAGCCAATCGCGTGGCCGGCCAGTGTATGGACCCCATTGCCTAACGGGCCCTTTGTCTGAGTGATCAATCAGTTTCATGGGAGGATAGGAGATTTCACCGATGGATCTCAAAATCCCGTCTTGGTCTAGGACGACATTTCGTTCATCAATCAAATGCCAATCGGCTTGGGCTTCGGCGGAAATACGATGCGTTGTATCGGAATGCAGCCAGCGCGAGGTACCTTAGCCGGAATCCAGTCGAAGCTTGCCGTCACGGCGATGCAAGTGGAAGGATCGCGAATGTTCTCCACATTCAAGGGTCAGGTAACGGACATGTTCGACAAGGAGCAAGAATTCTGCGGGAAAGTCCCGCATCTGCTTGGCCAGATCGTCATACGCACCCGCTCGGAGGGGTAGCCGGACGATGTTCGTCGCCCACCCCATGAGCTCCCTTAGCTCTTCATCCTTTCTCCCCTCCTCGAGAGGGTCAATTGGTTCGGGCAAACGCAGTACAGGGTAGCGATCGGCTGAAGCGACCTTGCTTATGCGTTCCTCCGCACGCACCTTGTCAAAACGGAATGAACCTGACCGGCTGTAGTACTCGGGAGAGTCAGTCACCCGGAGAGTGGACTTGAAGCCGCGCCCAAATCTGCCGATAGCAGCTGAATTGCGCTTGCTCGACAGCCGGTCGAACATCAATCCCTCAACGCCTCCCTCGTCAATGGGCTTTCCCCCGTCGGCGCAGTAAAGGAATTTGTCCGTCAGCCTGACCAAGATGCTCGGCGCCTTCGCCGATTCAAACAGGGCGTCTGCGCCATTTTGAACGAGTTCGAACAGTTGGCAGTGAGCATATCCGCCTTGCGCTGCATCCCTTTCCGAACGAGCCTGTTCCGCTGCCAATTTGGGCTGGACACGATAGGCTTCTAGGCTGATTTCGGCTTCCCGGCGCAAAAGTTGACCGATTGGACCTGACGGACCTGACCAAACCGGTTTTTCGCAGGATACCGGGAAGTGCGGCTTGGCACATTCGCGGAAAAACTTGCCGCGTGCACCTTTCGAGAAATCGTATTCCTGCTTCAATTGCCCTCCTTGTGCTGTCGTCGCTCAGCGGACGTGGCCGGACAAGCGGAGATGATACACACCAAGAATTCGTTGTCGATCTCGAAGAAGGTATGCGAGACCACCAACAGTTTGCCATTCCTGCTCAAGCCCATTGTCATCCGTCTCTCCTCAAGAGAACCATGAAAAATGTCGACGAAGGAACTTGCTAGCGGGTCTCAAAGGACCGTAGCGGCCATTTCAAATGAAATTCCATGCTTTCGCAGATGGTCGCCGCCTTGGCAGGATTCCACATGATACTGTTCTCATCATTCCATTGGAGCTGATCACCGGCAAATGCTGGAACATGAAACACTGTTTGCCGGCGCTTGCTGACAGAACTGCACCTGCGGTAGTGGCACATAATTGAGAGGATGCTCTGGCGTTTGAAGACCTGGATGGACCTATAGCAGAACATCCGTCGCTCCATGGCCAATACATTCTCGCCTATCCTGATTGGATTCAAGATCCTTGTCCTCCGCCAGCTGCCTGCTGGCGTGAAGCTGCGCACGGTTGAATTGTCGAGTCCATGTGGAGGACACCCGCGTGTTGGGCGGCATGCTGCAGGAGTCAGGAAATCGCT
>JAPOOS010000101.1 GCA_026713305.1 Paracoccaceae bacterium | reverse complement strand
GCCTCGCCTACATGTACCGCTGCCGACGCTTCGCCACTGCCCTCACGGACAGCAACGCACGGCTCGCGGGAAAGCTGGTGGTTAACCTTTCCTTTCTCGGGACTTTCACCCAAAACACCTACACCAGTTAGCCTGGCGCACCCAAGCGGCAATCCGATTCAAATGGAGCCCTCAAGCCACGCTCCATTCTCGCGAAACCTGTTTTAACGCCAATGGCAAATCGTCTAGGATAGATGCCGTTGCACAATTCGCAACGGAGATAAACGCCTATACAGGGAGGTCAATTCAATATGAGATTTACTGTGTTCAAACGGGCCGCGACCGCGAGTGTCGGTTTGCTGGCCAGCCTGTTCATGGCAATGGGCGTGGCCAAAGCCAGCGACGTGACGATTTCCCATTACTTCTCCGGACCCTTCATGTCCGTGATGGGTGATGTGTTCGATGACTTCAATGCCGCCACTGGCTTCACGATGAAGGACAGCCCCGTTGGGCACGAGGACTTCAAGACGGACATACTGGTGCGCGGCGCAAGTGACAGTCTTCCCGACGTTTTCAGCTATTGGGCCGGTGCACGGGTCCAGTTCGTTGTGGATTCCGGCGACCTGTCGCCAATCGACGACATGTGGAACCGGGACGGTCTAGACAACGTTGTGGCGAAGGCGATAGCCGACAGCGCCACCTTGTACAACGGACAGCGATATCTTGTGCCGATGCAGTTTCACTACGCCGGCATGTTCTACAACAAGAAGGTCATGAGCGACGCCGGCATTTCGGAAATGCCGAGCGACTGGGAAGGCTTCCTTGCTCTTTGCGAGACACTCAAGGGCCAAGGCATCACACCGATCGCTTTGGGTTCCATGAACAGGTGGCCAGCCCAGTTCTGGTTTGACTACCTGATCCTCAACACCGCCGGGCCGGAAGTGCGCGCCGGGCTCATGGACGGAAGCGTCGGCTACGACGCTCCGGAAATCGCCGCCGCAATGTCCATTTGGAAGGACTTGGTGGATGCCGGCTACTTTGTGGAGAACGCCAACGCTCAAACCTGGACGGACGCCTCCGACAAGGTAGCCCAGGGCGAAGCGGCGATGACGCTGATGGGCACCTGGATAACTGGCTATTGGAACGATCTCGACATGGAAGCTGACGTTGACTACGACTTCTTCCCATTCCCGACGATCAACGCCGACGCACCTGTGTCCGTGGTTGGTCCGATTGACGGATTGGTGGTCTCGGCCAACGTGCAGAACAAAGAGGGCGCCGAAGCGTTTCTTTCCTTCTTTGTCTCGGATCTGGAAACCCAGGTCGCCTGGACCAAAGCCGTTGGCGCCGTTTCGGCCAACGTCAACGTGGACCCAAGTGTATACAACGCCTTGATCAATCGGGTTATCGACACGGTTGGCGCCGCCGACAACTTTGCCTTCAACTACGATTTGGCGACACCTCCGCCGGTGGCAGAGGTCGGGCTTTCCATGTTCCAGGAATTCATGGAGAATCCCGCCGACTACGAAGGCATACTGGCACGGGCACAGGAAAGCGCCGCGGCAGCTTTCTAAGGCGCCCGTCGCTCAAGCCATAAAGCACGTACAGGGCGTAGCAAAACCTCCATGGAACGCGACGCCCTGTACTGGCGGGTCATTCTACTTGCGGCCCCGATAGCCGTGTTCACGGCGCTGGTAATCTGGCCGCTGCTCAGTTCCTTCTACTACAGTTTCACCAACTGGAACGGCTTCAACCCGGAGTACGATTTCGTTGGACTGGACAATTTTGCCAAGATCGGAACCGACCGCCTGTTTGCCAGCGCCATTATCAACACAGCCATCTGGATGGTCGCGGCCATATTCCTGCCAACCCTTTTGGGGTTGGCGCTGGCCCTGCTTCTCGACAGCAAGGTGCCCGGCGGCACCATATTCAAGACCCTGTTCTACCTTCCCATCTGCCTTTCCGCCGTCGTTGTCGGACAGATTTGGATTTGGATCTACCAGGGTGACTGGGGGCTGCTGAACACGGTCCTACGCGCCGTGACCGGGTCCGACTTCAGCTATGCCTGGCTGGCAAGGCCAAACACTGCGCTTGGCTCCGTCATCGTTGCCTGGTCCTGGCAGCAGACAGGCCTTTCGATGGTCATATTCCTTGCCGGCCTGACCTCCATTCCCGATGAACTTCTTGAAGTCTGCGACATAGAGGGCGCAACCGCCTGGCAACGCATTCGCATCGTCGTGATACCGCTGCTCACACCGGCCACCGTGGTCGTGGTCGCGCTGAGCGTCATCAATTCCCTGAAGGGATTTGACATCCTTTACATCATGACCGGCGGAGGGCCGTTTCACAGTTCCGACACGCTGGCCATGCACATGTACAACGAGTCGTTCAAGAAATACCTGATGGGCTACGGCAGCGCCATTTCGGTCGTGCTGTTTCTGATCGCGCTGACGATCATTCGCATCTACTTCCGGAATCTCCGCAAAGTGGACGAGATCTATGGCTGACGCACAGGCCCGCGTTGCGGCAAGGGAGTTCAATCCCTGGAGAGCGGTGCTGGTGATCAGCTTGGGCTGTCTGGCCGTCCTGTTTCTGGCGCCAACCGTCGGGGTGTTGCTTTCCTCGATCAAGACAACCCGGGAAATCGCGTTCGGCGAGCTGTGGACGGTGCCGCGCACGATATACCTTGGAAACTTTGTCGAGATTCTCACAAATCCGGCGGTGCCGCACTACTTCAAGAACACCGTCCTGGTTACCGTTCCGGCAACCATTCTTTCGATCGCGCTTGGCGTGCTGGCTGGCTACGTGTTTTCCAAGCTGCCGTTTGCGGGCAGCAACCTGCTGTTTCTGGTGATCATTTCCGGAATGTTCTTTCCGCCGCAGGTTATCCTGATACCGTTGTTCCAGTTTTTCAATGCCCTTGGCCTCATTGACACGCTGTGGCCAATCATTTGCGTCCACACCGCACTCGGCATTCCAATCTGCACATTGTTGATGCGCAATTTTTTTGCAACGGTTCCCAACGCGCTGCGCGACGCGGCCATTCTCGAAGGCGCCAGCGAATGGCAGGTCCTGACTAGGGTTGCACTGCCCATCAGCCTGCCGGCGATAGCTGTTCTCGCCACCTTGCAGTTCACATGGATCTGGAATGACTTTCTGTGGCCGCTGATATTCACCCAAACGGACGAGAACAGGACAATCATGGTCGGCATCGTGAATCTCCGAGGACAGTATTCGGTTGCGTGGGGTGTTCAGGGCGCCCTGTCGCTGCTGGCAAGCCTGCCAACTCTGATAGTGTTTCTCTTCTTTCAGCGGTATTTCATCAAGGGCATGACAATGGGTGCGGTGAAGGGCTAGACGATGGCTGACCTGCGTCTTGAAAGTGTTTCGAAGTCGTTCGGACAGGAAGAAGTCATTCACGATGTCAGTCTGGAAGTGGCACATGGCGAGTTTATCGTCTTTGTGGGCCCTTCCGGATGCGGAAAGTCCACGCTGCTGAGGCTTGTGACCGGGCTTGAAAGCGTTACCTCGGGACGGATATTCATTGACGGCGTCGATGTGACGCACGTCAAGCCATCCGATCGCCGGGTGGCGATGGTGTTCCAGTCGTACGCGTTGTTCCCTCATCTGACAGTTGCTGAAAACATCGGCTTCGGCTTGCGGTTGGCCAAGACACCTGCCGCCGAAATCCGCCGCCGCGTGGCGGAGGTTGCCAACACCCTTCGCATTGAAGAACTTCTTGAACGCAAGCCCCGGCAGCTTTCGGGTGGGCAGCGCCAGCGCGTGGCAATTGGCCGTTCGATAATTCGCAGTCCCAAAGTGTTCCTGTTCGACGAACCGCTGTCAAATCTTGACGCTGCGCTGCGCGTGCTGATGCGCTTGGAAATCACGCGTTTGCACAACCGCTTGCAGGCCACAATGATCTTTGTGACCCATGATCAAACCGAGGCCATGACGCTGGCTGACAGGATTTACGTCTTCAATCACGGTCGCATCGAGCAGTCCGGAACTCCCATGCACCTGTACAATGCGCCTGCAAACCGGTTTGTTGCCGGATTCATCGGATCTCCGGCAATGAACTTCCTGCCCGCAAAGGTACGGCGGCAGGAGGACAGGTTCACAGCTGCGATTGGTTCATCTGTCGTGCCGCTCGACCGTTCACTGCGGAATCTGCCTCAGGGGGAGATTTCGATCGGGGTCCGGCCGGAGCACATGAGCGTCGTCGACCCGGCCGACGGCGATGTCGAAGCCACGATAGAGATTGTTGAGGAACTCGGGGCAGAGGTGATTGCCTACCTCCAGATCGACGCAACGGCGGAGCCCGTCACGGTGCGTTTGCCACCTCAACGACAAGTCGTTCCAGGACAACGAGTGGGCGTGCGCCTTGCGCACGAGAGCTTCCATCTGTTTGACAGTGACGGCGCGCTGCTTGGTTGAACGTGAAGGGAAAGGCGCTTGAAGGCATGCGACGCTCCATGCCGCCGAGCGTCGTCATCCGTTTGTTCGGGAGCCTGCGCAACCGTTATCCGGTCGGCGGCGCGGTGTTGAGTCGCAGGCTGCGTCAAAGTGGATTTGCAACAGAATCCCCTGTCCAAGAGGTCATTCCTTCCACGATGTGTCGAGAGACTTCCTAATCCTGCATGAGTTTCTGCGCAGGCCGGTGATGCCGACCATTGCTCGATGGATTCCGGGTTTGCCGCTCCCTGCCAATGGGACAGTGATCCCAGCCATTGCCGGAATGGGGTCGCAACTGTTGCAGGTTCGGGCGGCTTCGTCGCTGCCATGGCCGAGCTCGACCGCTTCAGTCCGAGTGACATGGAGGTCGGAAACTTCCTCCTTTCCTTGCAGCATGGTTTGAAGACCGCCCGGATCCTGGCGTCGTGCCTGCACGCATGCAATGCTTCCTCGACGCTGCGGAGTCCGCCTGTCCTCAAGAATTCGCGTCGGCGCTTGTTGCCTTCGACCTGCGTGATCCCCTGTCGACGCTTCGCCACTTCCCTCGCGGACGGCAACGCACGGCTCGCGGACAAGCTAGCGGTTGCCCTTTCCCTTCTCGGAGCTCTCACCCCAAACACAGACGCCAGTTGGCCTGTCGCACTGCCTGTCAACCCCTACTTCGCCGAAAGAGGCGCTGGAATCCCGACTCTTCCGATCCTCGTCGGAAGGGACGGCCGGCAAGCTGGGATTGAACGACGTGTGGGAAACCCTTGCACACAAAATGCAATGAATGCGAGGTGCAGTTGATCATCAAGAGTCAGGCCACAGGCATCGTTCTTCAACTTCAGGCGGCTATGATGATTCTGGCCGTGGATTTGGTTCTTCAACAACTGGCAGCTTAGGCGGCGTTGGGTCCCCTTGTGGCTCTATGTAGTCTATCCAAATGGCAGTCGCAATTATGAACAGAATCACTATTATGGCATCCTTGATCGAAATGCTCATTGTTCATCCTCGATTCGGCACACTCGGTGGAGACGATCAATGGGACCGCTTGGCGGATGCATTTCGCGCCATTGCGTGACATGCGCAACTGGCCGACGCTTAGCTGTCCCTGCCTTCCGAAAGAAGCATCGGCGCCTCGGAGAGATTGCTGGAAGGGTTCCACTTAGTGGATGTGGAATTCGGACACCGTCGCCCTGACCATCCCGTCCGTATCGTCGCTGTCAGCCGACAGTCCGATCCCGATCAGCACCTCCGGCTGGAAACCAAACGCGGCGACGTAGTCACTCTCAAGATCGACTTCCTCGCGATGTGTGCCAAGACTCGTGCGCAGCACGACATTCAATCCACTCTTTCCGCCATATGGGCTGTAGAATCGCTCTCCCGGATCATGCGCCCCGCCATGCATGTATTGGATCATGCGCCTGTGCTTGTTGTCGAATATTCTTGCCATGCTGCGATTCCGCAGCCTTTCTGCAATCTCTCGCGGCAGAAAGAGGAAGTATATCGAAACGTTTCGATCCTCGCCTCCCCTTGCCTTGAGGTTCGTCGGGGCAACGCCTTGCCTGACGGTCCACTGCCAGCTTGCCTTGCGGCCATTCCAAAAGGATTCAGGCAGACGCCGAAACAGAATGGATATGGCGTCGTCGGACAGGATCTCGACGGAGTCTCCATTCAACCGGTATGTGTTCTTCTTGAGCCTTGGAAATCCCTG
>JAPOOS010000103.1 GCA_026713305.1 Paracoccaceae bacterium | reverse complement strand
GGCCTGTTGACGAACTCTGTTTGGCATTGATCAATTCAATGGTCCGTTGCCGGATCGAAGCGGCTGCGTTCCGTCATGATCGGGGAGTTCGCTGATGCCCGGGATGCGGTGGGGGAAGCTACGGGGCATGCCGTCAGTCGTTGAGGAGGCACTGGGTTGTGAGCGCCCGAGTGATCGCTTCGCCGCGTCCGGACAGGTGCCGTGCCGGGCAAAGCCGCAGCCGCCCTTGGGATGCTCGGGACACTTCTTCGGGGTTGCAATCTTCCACTGCCTTTGCGCAATGTACTCGTCGCCGTCATGTGGTGTTTTCCATAGTAGCTGCGTGATGGTCACTGGCCCGGCGGTGCGAGCGCACTGGCCTCCCTTTCTGTTCAGGCGTGGATGCGCTTCCCCCAATGAAGCGCCTTGCACCAGGCAACAGCAACACATGTACGCCGACCCGCCGACAACAAGCCCGAACCCCGCTCAGCACGCCGAAAACACCCGCATGTTGTTCCGAGATATTCCCGATCGCCGTGCAGATCGCCGTCAATTCAATTCGCAACCTTTCCCTGCTGCTGGGAAGAAACAACTAGGCAAACAACAGCCTGCCACACCCGCGTTGCCAACCACCTCCACGGCCCGCTTCATCATCGGCTCGAGCTGGCCGCTGTCGTTGCCGTCCTGCACCACCTCGTCGGCAACGATCAGCTTGTGCTTGTCGTCAACCGCTGTCTGGCAGTTGTAGCCGCCCACCGTCTTGCCGTTCTTGCGCAGCATGCGGGCGTCGGCGTCAATCTCCGACACCTGACCCTCGCCGCTCTCCTGCCGGCAAAGCGACTGGAACAGGTTGCAGCTGAAAGGATAAGATCACAGTCTCGGTTGCTGCCTCTAACTGGAGTGAAATCCGCTCAAAGGTCACCGTATCAATCCTGATCAACAGAAAGGGCTGCGGAATTTGACAAGAATCGGCAGCACGATTTATTAGTACACTAACAATTGCATCGGGGGCCGCATTTGAATTTTGTTAGTCCAGCAACTCTAGACCATGCGATGTCGCAACTGGACGGCGATGGCCAAGTCGTTGCAGGTTGCACGGACTTCCTTCCCGGGTTGAGGCGAGGGAGCAGAATCGGAACGCTTGTTGACATTACCAGGATTCCCGAACTCCGGGGAATTCGGATTGAGATGGACCATTGGCGAATAGGAGCAACGACAACCTGGACAGAGTTGATCAAGCATCCGCTGCCAAAGGCCTTCGAGGGATTGAAACTCGCCGCCCGCGAGGTTGGATCGGTGCAGATTCAGAATTCGGGAACAATCGCTGGAAACATTTGCAACGCTTCCCCGGCAGCAGACGGTGTGCCGCCGCTTCTGGCCCTTGATGCCAAGGTGGAGGTTTGCACTCCTGCCGGTTCGCGTGTCGTCGACCTAGAAGACTTCATTACCGGGGTTCGCCGGATTGCCCTCAAGCCGGGCGAGCTCGTTTCGGCCATTTTGGTCCCGTCGGTCGCGGAATCGACCGGAAGCAGTTTCCTGAAGCTTGGCAGTCGGAAGTACCTCGTGATTTCGATCGCGATGGTGTCCGCTGCCATTTCCGTTGATCGGTCCGGAACCATAACCGATGCGAGAATTGCCGTAGGGTCATGTTCACCGGTCGCGACCAGAATGCCGGAACTGGAGAAGGCGTTGAACGGCCGTCAGGCCAGGTCGGTTGTGGATCGGCTGGAGGTGACGGTGGACCAGGTTGCTTCGCTTGCTCCGATCAAGGATGTTCGGGGGTCGGCCGAATACCGCATTCATGCGGCAGCAGAATTGTGCAGGCGAGCTGCAATTCAGGCCGCTGGCCGTGCGACGTGCGAATTGGCGTCCACTGATGCGGAGACAGCGGAGTGAACTTGCTGCGTTTCAACTTGAACGGACGTGAGGTCAAGGTCGCGGACGTGCCCGCTGCGGAGCGGCTGTCGGAAACCCTGCGTGAGCGGCTCTTGCGAAGAGAGATCAAAGTTGGATGCAACGCAGGCGACTGCGGCGCATGCACCGTGTTGATCAACGGCGATCCCGTCTGTGCCTGTCTGACCTTGTCCCACCAGGTCCAACAAAGGGATGTCGCAACGATAGCCGGACAGGTTGCGCAAGGCGGAATCGGCGCCCGACTTGCCGATTCCTTTCTTGCCGGAGCCGCAGCCCAATGTGGCATCTGCACTCCGGGTATGGTTGTCTCGGCGGCTGGAATGCCAGCAAACGGCGCAACGCCGAGCGAGACTGACGTCAAGGATGCCCTGGGAGGGGTGTTGTGCCGCTGCACTGGGTATCGCAAGATAATCGATTCTGTTCTGCATGCTCACGGTGTTGGCGATTTGCCGGCGTCGAAGTCAGGCATTGCGCCGCCAGGCATCCGCATGAATCGCGTGGATGGCAGTCGCAAGATCTTGGGGACCGATGAATTCGGAGATGACATAGCCCCACCAGAAGCGCTGGTCGTGAAGATTGTAAGATCTCCCTATGCCCGCGCGACTTTCACGATTGGCGACTTGGACTCCTACGTGAAGGAGAACCCTGGAATTTCCTGCGTGCTGACCGCCAGGGACATACCGGGAATCAACCGATTTGGGGTGTTTCCCCAGTTTGTCGATCAGCCTGTTTTTGCTGAATCGGAAACCCGGTTTGTGGGCGAGGCGGTAGCGGCCGTTGTCGGCAACCCAGAATTCATGTGGTGGTTTGATCCCAATGGTTTCCCGGTGTCCTGGCAGGAACTCCCTGCAGTCTCGAACATGGACGATGCACTGGCAGAGAACGCCGCTCAGCTTCACGACAGGTACGCAGGCAACACATTGTGTAGCGGACGGGTTTGCACTGGGGACCCGGCTGAAGCCTTGGAAGCGGCCGAAATCTCCATATCCCGCAGTTTCCGCACCTCGTTTGTGGAACATGCCTACATCGAACCGGAAGCTGGTTTCGCATGCGTGAAGGATGGCAAGCTGGTTGTTCATGCCTGCACGCAGGCGCCACACATGGATCGCGACTCACTGCTGGACATTCTGGCGCTGCCGGAAAGTGGCGTTGTGGTTGTACCCACTGCAGTTGGCGGAGGGTTTGGGTCCAAGCTTGACTTGTCCGTGCAGCCATACCTGGCTCTTGCGGCCAAGGTTACGGACCGTCCGGTTCGCCTTTGCTATTCCAGAACGGAATCCATGCAGTCAACGACCAAGCGGCATCCTGCCAGCATATCGCTGCGGATTGGCGCCTCTGCGGAGGGCAAACTGAGCGGCTTGGAGTTTCGCGGCCTTTTCGACACTGGCGCCTATTCTTCCTGGGGACCTGCAGTCACCAGTCGGGTTCCCGTGCATGCTTCCGGTCCCTACGAGGTCAGAGACTACCAGGCAATGTCGCAGGCGGTTCTGACGAACAGCGCGCCTTCAGGTGCATTTCGCGGCTTTGGCGTGCCACAGGCTTCCGCCGCGCTTGAGACGGCAATTGACGAACTGGCTCAAGAATTGGGCATTGACGCGCTTGAATTCCGGTTGAGGAATTGTCTTGACAATGGCGTGCCGACTGTGTGCGGTCAGGTATTCAGCCAGGGCGTGGGCATCAGGGCATGCCTTCAAGCGCTTGAAAGCGGCTGGACGAAAACCAGGACCGAGGCGTTCGAACTCAATGTCGAACGCGAAAGCCGCGGCGACCCGCTCAGGAGAGGGGTCGGCTTGGCAGCGGCATGGTATGGATGCGGCAACACAGCTCTGCCAAATCCGTCCACCATACGTGCGGGCATTCGCCGGGACGGCGCGGCGGTGCTGCATCAGGGCGCCGTGGACATCGGTCAGGGCTCGAACACGGTGATCGCCCAGCTGTTCGTCGATGCGCTGGCGATAGAGAACATGGAGCTTGAGCTTGCCGGCGCCGATACGGACATCACACCGGATGCCGGCAAGACTTCGGCATCTCGCCAGACTTACGTGTCTGGCAACGCTGCGAGAATGTGCGCATCGTCGCTTCGTCGGCAGGTTGCCCGTTCATTGAATGCCGGTGAAGATGCCGCACTCTCGTTGGATGGCGGAAGAATTGAGGTGACCGGCTCCGGGGACAGGCGATCGCTGGACCTGGCGTCCTTGCCGGTCAACGAATCGGGCTATGTGTTTGACTGTCAGGAAACTTACAATCCTCCGACGACCCCCTTGAATGAGAGCGGCCAGGGCAGGCCCTACGCTCAGTTCGGCTATGCGGCGCAGATTGCCGTTGTCGATGTGGATGTCGGACTGGGCACGGTTGCGGCGGTTCAATTCATTGCAGCTCATGATGTCGGAAAGATCATCAACCCTTCCCTTGTGGAGGGTCAGATTCACGGAGGCATCGCGCAGGGGCTGGGCATGGCGTTGATGGAGGAGTTTGTTCCTGGAGTGACGAACAATCTTCATGACTATCTGGTTCCAACCATTGGAGACATTCCACCGATAGAGACCATCCTGATCGAAGAGCCGGACATCCATGGCCCGCTAGGAGCGAAGGGTCTTGGCGAACATGTGCTGATTCCAACTGCACCGGCGATTCTGAATGCCATCCATCATGCCTGCGGCATTCGAATCAGGTCCCTGCCGGCGACTCCGTCCAGAATACTGGCTGCGCTTAAGGAAACGGCAATTGGCAGTTAGGCGAAGAAAGAGGCCGGAGAAGATTCGCTGCGACGCGTGTCCGGTCATGTGTTACATTGCAGATGGTCAATCGGGCGCTTGCGACCGATATGCAAACCATAGCGGTCAACTGGTACGACTCGATCCTCTCACGGTCATTGAAAATGTGAGCAGCAAGGGTGGGCAGGCTGTACCCTTTCTGTCGACTGACGAGGAGTGCGAATGGAGCGGCGACATTGTTGGCAGCGAACGTCCGTTCATCACTGCAATTGGAGCAGGAACAACCTATCCTGACTACAAGCCGGCGCCGTTCATCGTGAGCCAGGATGTGGACGGAGTCGATATGGTGACCGTGGTCACGGAGGGCATCTTCAGCTACTGCGGAGTGAAGGTCAAGATTGACACAGATCGACATGTTGGCGAAGAACGAGCCGCCGTTCTTGCCGAGGATGAGCCGGTCGGACATGTTACGACGAGCGAATACGGTTCCAAGATGCTATCTCTTGGAGGTGTCGAGCATTTGACCGGAGGGTCAAAGAAGGAAGGCCGCGTAACCTGCGACACACTGCTCAACCTGTGCAACGGAGAGGCGGTGGAGATGCAGGTTGAGGATGGCGCCAACCTGGTTGTTCAGGCCGGCAAGGCGCCTGTAATTGACGGGGAACGAGAAAGCCTGATGCGCGTTGGCTGCGGCTCAGCGGCAATCGGCATGTTTGCTCGCCAGTGGCAGCCCCATGTGGATGAAGTGATCGTTGTGGATGATCACATAACCGGGGTCCTCACGGAACACGAGGCGGGAAAGCAACTGGGCATGCCGTTGGCTGGCATTCGCGTAACTGGCCGCAGATCCACTCCCGGGCGCTATTTCCAGGTTGCGGATGCCGGAACCGGTTGGGGCGGCACGTCGATCAAGGAGCCACTTGACGTCGTGAAACGCATCGACAAGCGGAAGGCTTGGTCGGGCCTGCGTCTGCTCTTGGTCTCCACGACCGGAGAACAGTGGGCATACTACGTTCTCGACAACGAATTGATCCCGAGGCCGGCGCAAATCACCGAGCCGCTGTTGGAAACGACAGAACGCATTGCTGAAAACTGCGAGCCCTCCATTTGCTCGGTCTTGTTCATGGGAGGGGCAGGAGGTTCGCTTAGAGCCGGAGTGACCGACAATCCCGTTCGACTGACCCATTCCGTGCGCAGCGCGCTTACCTATGTGAGTTGCGGCGGCGCCAAGGCCTACATCTGGCCTGGAGGCGGGATCACGTTCATGGTCGACGTGCTCGAAATGCCAGCGAATTCCTTCGGATACGTTCCCACTCCGGCGCTCGTGGCTCCGGTTGAGTTCACCTTGCGACATTCCGACTTTGAACGACTGGGTGGACATGTGGAAGCGGTCCAGCAGCTGGCAAGCATATTGCATCCCGATATCCGCACCGTCGCAGTTGGGGAGCGCTCGCCAGATCCAGTCAATCGGCAGAATTTTTCCTGGGCAAGGGATGCATCGGACTGAACAGCCCGGAGGAGCAAGGCATTGGTTTGCCGGCGACAGGCTACACCTCCAGCACGGTCCGATAAACTTGGTTCTGTCGGTGGAAACCGAGCATGCCAATTGCAGAAGACTGGCCGAGCAGGCGGCAATGCGCCGCTTCAGAACGGTGCTTGCGGAACTGGTTCCCGACTTGGCGCTTCTGAAGATGCCCTGCGGGTCGTGCTCGGCTGTGCCCAAATCGGCCATCTCTCGTCGAATGCATTCGGCAACCCGGATTTTCGCGGCCCAATTCTTTGTAACCCCCATGGCGGCAGTGGCGGGCGCAGTGGCCGACGAGATGCTGTCCACCATCCTGAACCAAGTGCGCATCGACAAGATCATGGTCAACAACGGGGGAGACATTGCCCTGCACCTGCGAGGCGACAAGCAGTGCGGAATCAGTGTTCGCAGCTTGCAGAACCGTGAGCTGGCCCGCATCAGGTTGACTCCGGGCGACGATGTGGGTGGCGCCGCCACCAGCGGAGGCGGCGGCAAGAGTCTGACGTTCGGAATTGCAGATTCGGTCACCGCGCTTGCCTGCAGCGCGTCGGTGGCGGACGTGGCGGCAACCCTGATCGCCAACGCCGTCGATCTTCCCGGCCACCCGGCCATTCGACGGAAGGCTGCCTGCGAAATTGACGAATCTTCGGATCTTGGCAGCCGCAAGGTAGTCGTCGGCTGCGGGCCGCTTGTTGACAGGGATGTGGAAACTGCCCTGAACCGAGGGCACGCCGTTGCACAGAACATGACCGATGCCGGCCACATCAGGGCTGCGGCCTTGTTTCTGAGAGACAAGCGGGCGGTCGTGTGTGCGGGGGACTTGGACAGCCGACGTGTCTTTCGGTTTTCCGACGGCAGGACAGCCGGCACAGGTGGCAGTGGAGTTTGAACACACGAGCAGGAACAGGCTGGGGAATGCGCAATTCAGGCGGCGCCTTCAAATCCCGCGCCGCATTCTCCCAACAGCCTTGTTTCTTGCTTGGGCACCCTTCGTTGTGTTGTTGGATTTGCTTGAATGGACTGCCAGTTTGTGTGGCCATTCACGAATGCCCCGAGTTCCACTTTCCAGCCAAGCATTCGAGAATCCGTTCTCTGATTGAATTGAGCTGTTCTGACGGCGCATTCTGCAGACAACAATCGGCGGACTGTCGACTTGCAAGTGGAAATCATGACCATGGCGACATGCCAAGTGGCTGTCCGCCACATCCCTGCAACCTTCCCAACAAAGCGCCCGACCAAACGCGCCTCATGTGCCGCCAAGCGACAAGTCACGACGCCGACTTGGAGACAACGAGCTTGATGGCCGTGAATTCTGCGGCAACGACTGATATGAAGCAAGCGTTCGAAGTCATGAAGTTTGGATTTGGCAAGCTGGAGGGTTCCAAGTGAAAGCGGTCATTCGTAAGATCTGCGTTTGGGTCGAGGAAACGAAAAGAGAGGCGGGGCTGGACGTCAACCCGCCCTCGCGGAAGGCTGCTGCTGCAGCGGTCATTGAGAATCCGTATGCCGGAACGTACAGCAGCGATTTGTCTGCACTTATGGACGTCGGTGCCGAACTGGGAGGTCTCCTTGGAAATCGTTGTGTCGAAGCGCTGGGAATTTCGCCCGAGGCAGCGGAGAGCTACGGCAAGTCGGCCATGGTTGGCGAAAACGGCGAGCTCGAACATGCAGCTGCAATATTGCATCCAAGGCTGGGAGCGCCATTGCGCAAGGCCGTTTCCAAAGGCGCCGCGCTGGTGCCTTCATCCAAGAAAATGGGATGCATGGGTCAAGTGTTGGACATACCCCTCGGGCACAAGGATGCGGCCTATGTGCGTTCACACTTTGACGGCATGGAAATCAGAATTGGCGATGCACCTCGTGCCAACGAGATAGTAGTGGCCGTTGCCGTCACTGACAGCGGGCGACCGCTGGCACGCGTAGGCGGATTGTCTGCATCGGATGCCAAGGGAGTGGATGGACTGCGCTAAGAGCTTCTGGCCGACACCTGCATCAACCTGAACTGTGCCACGACAGATTAGGGGGAGACAGGTGGCCGAGGCGCGGAATGCGGGAATTGGCAACTTGAGGGGCAGACCAGTGAAAGCGACCGGGTCGGGTGGAACGGCAGAATATGTCCTGGACAATCAAGTCGGTTATCTTCTGCGTCTGGCCAGCCAACGTCACTTGGCGATCTTTCATCGGCGAATGCAGCTTGAACTGACGCCGACTCAGTTTTCGGCATTGATCAGGCTAAGCGAAGTCGGAGAGTGCTCGCAAAACGATTTGGGGCGTCGTGCACACATGGATGTTGCAACCATAAAGGGTGTCGTCGACAGGTTGGAGGCCAAGGGATTGGTCGCCTCGGCCGACAACCCCGCCGACCGGAGGCAAAGAGTGATCAGCCTTACGGAACTTGGCATAGCAGAACTAGACCGCCTCATGCACATTGGTCATGAAATCACCGCGGAAACGCTGGAACCGCTGCCTGCGGAAGACCGGCAGAAACTTTTGACGCTGCTGTCGCGCCTGTTGTGACATCATGCTCATCATTGTCCAGGGCGATCAAGCACGCTGAATTGGACTGGGTTGTTCTGATTGAGACGGACCATGTGCAAGCAATAATGGGTTCGAGAGGAGTGGCAGTGCTCGATTCTCCACGACACAGAGCATTTTCTCCCATCTTCAGACATTGTGTCGAGCGGAAATTCCGGTGTCTTGCGATCTGTTGACCAAGCGATCCAAGGAATTCTAGGTCCATTGCCGCAACAGTTGGAAGGTTGCATGTCCGAAGCGTGTGGTTGGCGACGTTGGACCGGAGCGACGGCAATCGCAAGTCAGTGGGGTTGTTGATTGTGGCGCCAAGGCGTTCTGTGTTTCGGATGGCGACTGAATGCATGTCATGGACGCTTTCCGAACAGTCTTGAGGTATCGGCGGGTTTCTGCATGTTGCGCGGGATATTGCTCCGCAGCGCCTCGCATGCGATGTGGTTGAGCTGTGCAAACGGCAATGCAAACACAGATGCTCGATGCGTCCCGCATCCGACAACCGTCGCTTCAAGTTGCACGAGTCTTCCGAGCGCGACATTCAGCGTGTAGTTGAAGATCGACGTGGAACAAATCTACACAAACAGCTAGGCATGTCATTGTCGGTAGCCCGAATTGTCACTCATTTCGGACTTTCCCTTCCGACCAATTGTTACTATTTTATATTGTTCCCATTCCAATCACGCCTGATTGCTGACAAATGCAGCGTCAAGCTTGTGGCGATGTCCGCGACGCGGTCACAGGAGTGAAGAAGATCTCAATTGCGCGAAGCAATGCATCGGACAAAGGCGAAGGGAGCGTTGAAAATCCATAGGAGGTACCCGAGATGACAATTTGGGAATCCTGTCCGGAAGTGGAGAGAAGTCCGGGAAAGGTCAGTGGAGCGTGGACATTTTCAGGTACTCGAATACCACTGGCAACCTTGTACCAGAACCTTGCCGCCGGTGCCACAATCGATGAAATCGTGGAGTGGTTCCCAGGCGTTAGTGCGCGACAAATTCGTGCTGTGCTGGAACACGAAGCAAGGGAACTGGAAACAGCGCCACCGCATTGAAGATTCTATTCGGTCAAGGCACTCCCGTGCCACTTCGGCAGTGGCTTCAAACACATGCCGTGGACACGCTTGCAGAGAATGAGTGGTCTAAGCTGGACAACGGCGAACTGCTTGATCGGGCTGAAAAGTACGGGTCCGAAATTTTGGTGACAACTGACAAGAATCTGGAGCACCAGCAGAACCTAAAGAACAGATCCATTGGTGTCGTCGTTCTACCTTCGGCGAACTGGCCGAATATCCACAAATGTGTGCGCAATGTTGACCAAGCGATCAGGGACGCGTCTCCCGGCAAATTCATAGATGTGCAGATTCCGACCAAATGATGTCGCCAGCGACACCTCCGTGCATCGGCTCGAATGTCTGTAACTGGCGGATTGTCCCTGCCAGCCGCCCACGAGTGAGGCTGATTGCGAAGCGCTTGGGGACCACAGTGATCTAGCCGGGATGCATTGGCATCGTATCCTGCCGAGTGTGGCTGAATTCCCGCCGTGAATGGCCATGGTGCGACCATTCGCGAGTTCCTTGCCGGGCCGTCGACCAGGTCGAACTCCCTGCCAGATGTTGCAGCAGACGGAGCGTAATCTCAATCAGCATTGCGGTCGGGTAGTTTCAAAACTGAGTGTCGTGTCGCGTCGCCACTCGGTGGAACTCCCCATTCTTGCCGAAGAAACTCTCCACCTGAGTGCGGCGGATGTTTTTGCCTCGGTCAAGTCGGACTGGCTGCGGCCTTCGACGGCCTTGTACAATTTCCTGGCGACCTCGGTCCAAGGCATGGTTTCCTCCATAGTTGCTAAATTGACTTTCCAATGGAGTCGCATGTCTTTCAACGCAGTTCGCGAACGCGATTCCTCCGGGTCCGAATGTCAGGCCAAGCGCCAATTTCCGTTTGCCAGGTAGGCTACCATGCGACGAACACGATACATCGCGAGCGCTTGCATGTACCTCCGAGCCTCGTATGTTGGGGTACGATGCGGCGACCGCACTCCATCTCGTTTACAGGGAACGCCAAGCGGAAAATGAATGAGAAGCAAGTATATTACAGCCTTCCACCGCTGGTGCGCCGGCGGCTGGCGCAGCGGCTGGTGTATATCCTCAAGGCGAGTGTTCAGCGACAAAATCAGGAACAAGGCGACGACGATGGTCAGATTGGGGCCCAGACCGTAGTCAAGCAGGGTTCGCAGCAATCACGATCGCCTGAAGGGGACCGCGCAGGACTGGCGCTCGACGACAGGTCAGATTGAGCGCCAACCCGTGTCGACAGCGCTGCAGTCCGGCTTGAAGGAGAGAGCCTGTCTGTCAAGAGGGTCGCTAGCCAGCACCGCCGTGATAGAACATGATCAAGGCGTATTGGCACCACCTTCGTGCAGGCGAATGGGGTGGAATGGTTGGCCGGCCGTGGGCCAAGAATTCGGCCCCGTGCTCAACCACTTCCGAATCCTGTTCCAATGACCGGCTGCCAGTTCGCTATCTTGTCTCGTACAAACTGAGCGGCGCCTGCAAGCGTCGTGTTCTTCGAGAGTCAGCGAACCGGTGTCATCACGTGTGATCGCGTGAGCCTCATTTCCATCTCGGCTCGGTTCAATTTTGTTTGGAACGTATAATGCCGGCAAACAGGCGGGCGGAACATGCCTGCGGCCTCTGCCGCCAAGCCCCTCCACGGGAGCGCCTACAGCGCCGTTTCCAGGCTGGATGATGCCATCCAGGAAATGAATCTCGCTCTCGCCAAAATCCAGTCCTGATGCAGCCTGCCCGTCAGATTTACTTGGCAAAGCAGCGGAGCCATGCTGTCTCTGCTTGGGAAACCACACGCTGCGTTCAAATGCGGGCACTCCAGCATTTGCACGGTTTCCGCAAAGGCGCATCCACTTCGGGTTCGTTGTGTGTTTGACGACATGCCACTTCACCCAGTTTGACATCCAAGTTCATCGCAAGGTATTCGTGCTCCACCCGAAAGTGGCTCCTGCGCATCGGTGGAAACGCCATATGTTGCACGGGACGTTCGAGGTCAGGTTGCCTGCTTGCCAAGCGTGAGCACGAATCCTTCGGCGTCAACTCAGCTGCGAGTTCAAACTTCGGTAGCGTACTTGCGCTGGACTGGCCGACAGGCCTCGGTCTGTTTCCAGTTCTCCTCTACCTACAGTTCGCGGCAAGACGCAAACCCAGCCGTCCGGCGGGAGCAATTGGGGAGGAGGGCGCTCGATCATCAAAATCCGCCGAGAGCCAACAACGGCCTGACGACTGGCAGCGAGACATTTACCTGCAGCCGGTCCAGGCTTCCAATCGAAGATAGGACCAAGAAGGGAATTCACAATGAGACACTTTTCTGCCGTGTCAGGTCTACTGGCCGCCGCAGCGCTTTGTGCTGTCGCGTTCGCGGGAGTGCAAGCAACTGCCGAACCGACGCGAGGGACGATGGTCGTGGCAGTCAATCAGGAGCCACAAGACTTGGCGGCCCAGGGAACCTACAAGGAAATCAACGCACCAGGCCTCAGGAACGTAATTGAAACCCTCATCGCTGTTGATCCTGTCTCCGGCGATTTCGTGCCGGTGCTTGCAACCGCTTGGGAACGCGTGGACGGAAGTACGCTTCGATTCACGATACGCGAAGGTGTGAAGTTTCATGACGGCACGGACATGACGTCGGAAGCCGTTGCGGAGTCGATCAATTGGGTGTGGAGCACGGAAAACGCCTTCACCATCCAAGAATACGCCGGTCCTGGCGCAATCACGGCTGCCGCAATGGACGATTCAACAGTTGAAGTCCGCTCAAGCGAGCCAGACCCGCTGCTGGAGTTCCGGATGTCGCTCAACGGCATTTCGTCGCCGGCACAGCTGGCCGAGAATCCCGAGCGGCATTTCGACACGCCCATCGGAACCGGTCCCTATTCGTTCGTGGAGTGGAAACAGGGCCAGTACTGGTCGGCAAGTTTCAATCCGGACTGGTGGGGAATGAGCGCCGAGGAGGCTTACGGCACTTCGAAGCCGGCATTTTCGGACCTGCAGTTTGTATTTCGCTCCGAAGACGCGGCCCGCGTGGCAATGGTTCAAAGCGGCGAAGCGCAAATTGCGATGTTTCCCTCGGCGGACGAATGCGGGCGTGCGGCTGACGCCGACGGCTACAACTGCGTGACCGGTCCTTCAACCACCTATCTCTACGGTCGACTTGATCATTCGCTTCATGCGGATGAGCGACTGGCTGACCCACGGGTCCGCGAAGCGATCTTTTCCGCAATTGACATAGCCGGCATCGTTGATCTCTATGGCATGGCCTCGGTGCCGAGAGGGCAGCTCGGACCAAAGGGCACCATTGGCTTCAATGACGCACTGGCGCCGTACTCCTACGATCCAGCGCACGCCATGGAACTCCTGGAATCCGCCAAGGCGGACGGCATAGACGTTGAAGGCCTGCAAATCGAAATTGTTGGCCGAGACACGACACCACGGATCAAGCCGATTGTCGAAGCGCTTGGTGCGATGCTGGACATGGCCGGCATTTCAACGGACTTGAAGGTGCAGACTCCGGCGGAATTCAATCCCAGGGTGAGAATCACCGGCTATTCGAACGAACCCGGTCGCCAAATGATGCAGGTCCATGTGAAGCAGAATCCTTCGGGCGACTATGGACTGTTGCTCCTGTCGAACTACGCCTGTCCAAACATCGACGATCCAACTGGACCATCGAGATCTTCTGTGTATTGCGACGAGGAATTCGATGCCAAGCTCTTCGAAGCCTTGGCCAGCTTTGGAGACGAACGTGGGGAACGCATGAAGGAACTGGTCCAGTACGTTCATGATCGCCATCTGATCGTCCCGCTTGCCCTGCTGGATCGCGGTCATCTGGTTGAGGCAGGGCTGGAGTTCACTTTCGGAACGGACCACCGGATTCAGGCGGTCTATGTGCGGCCAACGGAGTAACAAGTTTTGGGGCGGGTTGTTGCTCCCAACGGGGACAACCCGCCGCCATGACCTCGCGGTCGGCGGAAGCGTGACATGGTCTATCTGGTCAGAAGAACGGCAAACTCGGTTCTGCTGCTTCTGCTAACCGTAAGTTTTGTGTTTGTCGCCGGTCGCATGATCGGAGATCCGGCGCTGAACATGTTGGGCCCGGGGGCTACCGACGTTGCGTTGGAGAAGCTGCGCCGCGCCGCCGGGCTCAACGATCCCCTCTGGCAGCAGTACATCCGTTACGTCGCAAACTTGCTTCAAGGCGACTTTGGCGTCAGCTATCGCTTTGGATTTTCCGTGCTTCCTTCGGAAGACCTCGACTCGCTGGGCCAGCCCGTGATCGACATCGTGTTGGAGAGGCTCCCTGCGACCTTCCTGCTCGCCGCCGTTGCCATGGGCATTGCCGTTCCGTCAGGGATACTGATGGGGGTGGTTGCCGCAGCCAAGCCACGATCGCTGGCGGACAGAGTTGTCACCGTTGTTGCGCTTGCCGGAGTGTCGGTCGTTCAGTTCTGGCTGGGGCTGATGCTGATTGTGTTCTTCTCGGTACAGCTCGGCTGGCTTCCCACGGGTGGCTACGGAGGTCTTGAGCATGCCATCCTTCCCGCACTGACACTGGCAGCCCGGCCAATCGGGCGCATAGCACAGATTGCCAGGAGCGCCATGCTTGACGAAATGTCAAAGCCGTACATCGTAACGGCAAGGGCCAAGGGAGCCCATGAATGGCGTGTGGTGTTCCTGCATGCTCTAAAGAACGCGGCGGTGCCGATTATCACCATGATCGGTGACGAACTTTCCGCTTTGCTCACCGGGGCCATTCTGGTCGAAAAGATATTTGCATGGCCCGGAATAGGGCTTCTGATCATTGATTCTCTGACAAGAAGCGACCTCCCCTTGATCCAGGCATCCATTGCCGTGGTGGCGGCGCTTGTCGTCCTTGTGAATCTCCTGGTCGACCTCAGCTATCGGATCGTCAATCCCAGAATCAAGCTGGGGACGGAGAACTGAGGATATGGCACCTCCAACGGCAATGCCCAACCAGGAACCCAGCCAGTTCACCGACAGCAGGGTTACCTCAAGAGACTACTTTTGGGCCATGTGCCGAGACAAGGTTACACTTGCCGCGTTTGTCTTCCTAGCACTGCTCGTTGCCTTCACGGTTGGCGCAGAGTTCCTGGCGCCGCATCAACCGACAGGATTGAATCTGAGGGACAGGATGCTCCCTCCCGGCTCCACCGGATCAAGTGGCGCGTACCATTTCCTCGGTACGGATGAACTGGGACGGGATCTCTTTTCCCGGCTCATTTACGGCGCCCGGATTTCGATTTCGGTCGGATTGCTTGGCGCGTTCGTTTCGTGCGTCGTGGGTGTCGTAACTGGATTGACGGCTGGGTATTTTGGCGGCCTGTACGAGGACGTCATCATGCGCCTCGTCGACGGCATGCTGTCGCTGCCCTCCCTTTTGGTTGCGCTTTTCGTGCTCTTTGTCCTGGGAGGAGGATACACAAATCTCATCCTCGTCTTTTGCGTTCTTCATTGGATGGTGTTCTGCCGGTTGTCCCGCGGGCTGGCGCTGGATGCAAGGTCGTCGACCTACGTGCAGGCTGCAAAGGCCTTTGGCGCACCGAGTGGGCGCATCATATTCAGGCACATCCTGCCAAACGTGATGGCGCCCATCATCGTCCTGCTGACGCTGGAGATCGCGATTCTGATACTTTCGGAAGCTTCGCTGAGTTTTCTTGGCTTTGGAGTTCAACCTCCTGACCCATCATGGGGATTGATGATCGCAGACGGGCGCGAACACATTCGCTCGGCATGGTGGCTGGCCACCTTTCCCGGATTGGCGATCTTTCTGACCGCATTGAGTCTCAACCTGGTTGCGAACTGGGTAAGAGCCGTTACCGACCCCGTTCAACGCTGGCGCTGGTTTTCCTGAAGAGTGTGTAGATGACTGCAACGCCGGCAGTTTCGGTCGATTCCCTGCGTGTCGAATTTCCGACGAAGGGTGGTTCTTTCGTTGCGGTGAAGGATGTCCGTTTCGAGATTATGCCCGGCGAAATCCTTGGCGTGGTTGGTGAATCGGGGTCGGGCAAGTCGGTAACCTCGGCTGCGCTGCTGCAGCTGACAAAATTTTCGGCCGGAAGAGTCGTGGCCGGCAGCATGCGCCTTGTGCGCGGCGACGGCAGCATCGTTGATCTGAGGCGCTCAGACGAGCGTCGGATGCGCAATGTCCGCGGCAACGAGATCGGCATGATCTTTCAGGAGCCGGTGATAGCGTTGAATCCCGCCTACACCATAGGTTGGCAGCTGTCCGAAGGATTGAGGATACACAAGGGGCTTTCAGGCAAGGAAGCCAATGCCAGCGCTTTGGAGCTGCTGCAAAAGGTTCGCATCTCAAATCCAAAGCGTAGACTGAAACAGTATCCGCATGAACTGTCGGGAGGCATGTGCCAGCGCGTCGTGATTGCGATGGCGCTGGCGTGCGAGCCGCGGGTCTTGATTGCCGACGAACCAACAACTTCGCTCGATGTGACGGTCCAAGCCGAGATCCTGTCGTTGATTGCGTTGCTTCGCAAGGAAACCGGGGCAGCCGTTCTGTTGATCACTCATGACATGGCAGTTGTCGCACAGATGGCCGACCGTGTTGTGGTCATGTACAGAGGCGAAGTCGTGGAAGAAGGGTCGGTCCGCCAGATACTTCACCATCCACGGCACAGCTACACACGCGCCTTGTTGGCAGCTGTTCCCAAAATCGGTGAAATGACCGGGACCGACGGCCCGAAACGCATGAAGATTGCCAGCCAGAGCGGCAAGGAGTTCTCGCCGGCTGTCGCGAGCGAGGAGCCGTTGCTCGAAGTGCGGGAATTGACAAAGCGATTTCCCGTACGCGGCGGCATTCTGCGGCGTGTGGTTGCAAATGTTCATGCAGTCGAATGCGTGTCCTTTGGCGTGAACAGGAACGAAACCCTGGCGCTTGTCGGCGAGTCGGGCAGCGGCAAGTCCACAGTCGGTAGGTGCATACTCCGATTGGAGGAACCGGATTCCGGCGAACTGACCTTTGAAGGACAAAACCTGCTGACATTGTCACGGGCAGGCATGCGGAACCAGCGGCGGCACATGCAGATAATATTTCAGGATCCATATGGTTCCCTGAATCCTCAGATGCGGCTCCTCGATCAGGTTGCCGAACCGATTCGCAACTACCGTCTCGACAAGGGGACGGCGGTCGAGGATCGCGTTGCCTCGCTTTTCGACAGGGTTGGAATGCCGAGGAGCTTTCTGAGACGATATCCCAGCGAATTGTCCGGGGGTCAACGGCAGCGTGTTGCCATTGCCCGGTCCCTGGCGTTGAATCCCAAGTTCATCGTTGCCGACGAGGCCGTGTCCTCGCTCGATGTTTCAATTCAAGCTCAGGTTCTGAACTTGATGATGGAGCTTCAGGCCGATCTGGGCCTGTCGTATCTGTTCATCAGCCATGACATGGCCGTGGTTGAGAGGGTCTCCCACAGGGTTGCCGTCATGTACCAAGGGAGAATTGTTGAAATCGGCCCGCGTGCAAGCGTGTTCGGCTCCCCGGGTCATCAATACACGAAAACCTTGCTGGCGGCGGTGCCAAGAATGGATCCTGACGTCAGTTTCGCCGACATTGAAGTCCAGGCGAGAGCGCTTCCCTCGCCAATTCGCTCCGTAGACCACCAGCCGTCTTCCAGTCGCTACAGGGAAATCCTGCCTGGCCACTTTCTGTTGCGGAACGACCTCTATTGATTCGATCGTCCGAGGGTTTCTCCTTCGGTCGTCGAAGACATGGTGCATCGTGACTCGTCGTTCCCTGCAGTCCCATGGCGCTCGGTCGGACGTTGCACTGCTGAACAATCCTTGAAGATGTGGCTGGCGTTCGACAATGATCGAGGCAAAGTTGTTCCAGCCAATCGCCGACTTGTGGGGGGCTAGCCGGAAGCGCAGGTTTTGGCAGTCAACTGCCTCAAGGTAACCCTCAACCCAGCAATGCGGGGAGCCGTTTGGCCGGAGGAGTGTTTCGGCTGCGCAGTGTTCGCACAACGCCATCAATGATCGTCATCCCAACTCCCGGGAGGTTTCCCTGGCCCACGGACTCCAGAAGATCCTTGCCGGGGGAGTGCTGCGCCTGATCCATAAGCACGAAATCCGCGCAATAGCCCTCTTCGATCAATCCAGTGTCGAGCTTTCGCATTCTCGAAGTGTTGCCGGTTGCGAAACAGAAAGCCGTTTCGGCAGGGATGTTGCCAAGTCCGGACAGCATGGCGATCATTCTGAGGATGCCCAGCGGCTGGACCCCGGAACCGGCCGGACCGTCGGTGCCAAGAATGATCCTCTCCAACTGCTCAAGCTCGCGGGCAGTGTTCAGGGTCAAAAGCGCTGCCCGCTCATTGCCGTTGTGCACGATTTCAAGGCTGCGCTGGCAGCTTTCGCAGAGGCAGACAATCTGGTCGTCGGGCAGAGCCGAGTGACCGCCGTTGACATGGCCAATCACGTCGGTGTCCGCCTCAAGCACGATGTCCTTGTCGATCAATCCTGAACCAGGAATTGAGGGTCCACCGGTGTGGATGGTGCTTTGAATGCCGTATTTCCTAGCCCATTGCACCATTTTGGCTGCTGTGGGCCCATCCTTGACCGAGCCCAGTCCGATTTCGCCGAGAAGCGTGACGCCGGCATCCGCCAGTTCCTTGAAGTCCTGTTCAACCATGCCGTGCTCGATGACCGGCGCTCCGGCCAATACCTTGACACCCGAGGGCCGGAAGTTTTCGTACCAGCGCTGCGAAGCAATCGCCATTGCCTTGAGGCCAACGATGTCCTTGGGTCGGCCGGGCATGTGAACCTCTCCGGCGGAAATCATCGTTGTAACGCCGCCGTTCAATGTTGAATCGATCCAGTGGAGCTGTTGCTGGCGCGGCGCATAGTCTCCTACAACCGGATGAACATGGCTGTCGATCAGCCCGGGGCTCAAGGCAACTCCACCAGCGTCGATGAGCGTGTCCGCGTTCTCGGTATCGAGATTCGCTTCGTGGCCAAATGCGGAAATCAGCCCGTCGATCGCTACAAGGCAATCGCCGTCAAGTATGGGTTGCTCGAGCTTTCCCGAAAGAAGCAAACCGATGTTCTTGATCACCAGCTTTCCAGTTGGCTTTGTCATGTCCGGGCTCCAGTCTGATGCGCTGTTCGCCTGTCATCCTAACATCGGCACGGCTGGTTGGGAAGAAACCTCAATCGCTGGCAGCGTCGATTCGGCTCTGCCGCCGACCAGTCGGCTCCGTATTCAGCGCTGTTGAAGTTGCGACGAATGTTCGCGCACCGCCAGAAGCTCGGATGCGCGGACACGGTCTCATTCATGCACAGATCGACCGAATTTCTGCTCATGAGAGGCGTGGTCATCAATTCCAGCCGGCAGCGATTTGAACTGGATTGGACAGTACGATCCTGGATCAAACAGCTAGTTTCTGGCGGAATGGAACTCCCAGGCCTGCCGATAGTCCTCTATCCGGTCAGGCAGCGTGAACGGCGCTTCGTAGGTGACTGT
>JAPOOS010000326.1 GCA_026713305.1 Paracoccaceae bacterium | reverse complement strand
GTCGGCGCTTGCCACAGCAGGCAACAGCGACACCAGCGCAGCTGCCAGCGCCGCAAGCGCTGTGTTTCTGAATCGATGGCGCTTGATATCCCCCTCTCCAAGTCGGGGCTTGACCATGGTTTTCCGAGCAAATGCAGTGTACTTTCCGAAGGCTGGGCGCAAATGCCCACCCCGGACAGAACGACATGCTCCCCTTCCGCGCAATCCAGCGCACTTTCAAGCAACCCTCTGCCGGGATCGAACACCGAATGCTGACATTCCTGAGCGGCAACGGCATTCAGCGTGGAACTTGCGACGACGCTCGCCGCCAGAAACAGGCCTGTCCCGATCGTCGCATGTGGAATGACCTCATTGTCGTGCTCAACCGCGCATATGCCCATGCGCACGAAGTTCGTGATGCATGTTTTTCCCATTTCCGGCTGAACGATGTCGATGCGACTGTCTTTCAAACAGCGACGCATGCTGAGCGCAGTGCGCCATTCGCCATTCCTCTCCCACGGCAAGGGCACACTGGTCTGCTCGGCAATATTTGCCAATCCGGCAACATCCTCCGGGATAGTGGGCGCCTCGGCAAACCAGGGGTTCAACGCTTCCAGCGTGTTGATCAGCTGGACTGCATCCCCAACTGAATGCTTCCAGTGCCAATCGACCGCTTGGCGGTCCTGCGGGCCCTATTCCCGCCTCAATGCGTGCATCCCCCCAAGATGCCGGAATGCGCATTGAGAGCGGCAAACCCAAAGGAATCAAAACCCCGGCGCTGCCACGCAGCCGCCAGGGCGGTTCTTCATTCCAGCGTCGGTTCTGAAAGCCCTGACACGCAGGCCGGCATTCAACTTCGCAGCGAGCCTCCGAGCAGATCCGCCATCGAGCAGCCTTCAAGCTTTCCGACAATGTCCTACAGTGCAATGCCAATGGCTGCTGGGGCATCGCCCTGGAAGTCTCAATCGAGAGCATGAATCAATTGTGGGACGGGGCCTTGAACTTGCCGTCAACAGCAACCACATGGTTGGAGATTTTTGTGGTCTTCCGTGTTTGTTTCACGTGCGTTTTTGATTTGCGAGCACATCCCGTGCTCCAAGAGGCGAGACTTGGCCTTGTCATCCCCATTGCGCTTGGCAAACCACGGGAAGCATCCGAGGAGAATGCCGATCCATGACTGGCCTCATCGGGCGAACTCCACATTGTCAGTACTCAGCTTAACGATTTCGAGGAGATTCATTCGATGAAATTCCTGTTCATGCCGATGATTGTAGCGGCGCTTTCTCTCGTTCCTGTTTCCGCACCGGCCCACTCCGGCGGCCTGAATTCCCAGGGATGTCATGCTGGCTCTCAACCTTACCATTGCCATCGTTCGCCGAGCGACATGGTCGGCAATCGGCTCAAATGCGAGTTGGGAAGCAGATCCAAGGAATGCAGCAAGCCCGCTGAAACAAGTGATACGACCACTTCTTCCACTTCTGAAGATACTTCGGAAACCCCAGAGTAATGGAAGCGGCATTCGCAGCCACAACACTCCTCCCAAACTTTCCACCCAAGGACGAACTGGATCTGCACTCGAAGCGCGCTTGAGCGGCACATGTTGAGCTATTGTGGCCTTGGAGTCCACTTAAGCGTTGCGTGTTACAAGGTCACTTTGCTGCCATTTGGTTGAGCACAAGATGAAGCTCACCTGATAACCAATCTGCAGCTGGGATTTCGTTTTGAGAATAGATCAGGAACCAAGAATTGCGCGGGACGAAGCCCTCGAAAGGATGCAGGAGTCTTTCTTGGAACACCTGAGTTGGTCTTCCCTTTCCGTGACCATGAATGATGTTGCAAAGGACAATAGAGCGCTAATTCGGGATCTAGGCAAATACGACCCCACTGTCGCTGTACCCTTGATTGCCAGCCTATTGACTGTCCCGAAGTATCAATCACATTGCCTCAGGCTCGAACTCCTCGCGTCACTGGCGTGGAGGCACTGCAACGGCAGGAAAAGGCCAAACATTGGCCAAGCTGCGCGATGGTTCCGCACTATTGGAAATTCCCGTAGCACACTTGGTGAGGACCCAGCCGAGGACGTATTCACATCGCTCGCAATAGGAAGGAATGCCGATTTTCGCATCCTTGGAGGGCTTTGGGAGTCCGCAGGCTTCTACACGCAGATGGTGCATGACATTG
>JAPOOS010000349.1 GCA_026713305.1 Paracoccaceae bacterium | reverse complement strand
TCGATGCGCTTTTCCATCAGATCAAGAAACGACGGGTGATAGGCTTCATCCACGTGATTGTTGTTCCACAGACCGGAGAGGCGCACGCGTTCTCGGTCACTCGAACGGCCAAGCCAGCCTGCCGAAGCTGGGTCCAGTGACGCTTTGGAGTAGGCGCTCAAGAGGGCGATTGCGTTGCGCTCGATGCAGCCGCGTTCGGTATCACGACCAGGCGCGTCTGTAGCTCCCAGAAACAGGAAAGGCATGGCGCCGATGTAGCGGCTCACCGACGCTTCGAGTTCCGCCTCGCTCCGCTTCACTTCGGCGCGCTCCATCCCGATTCGCCTTGCGGCAGGTCCCCGGTCTCCGTCCAAGCCCCAAGATGGCGGAAGGGGAATGCCAGACCGGCTCGCCAGAGCGATGCCGATCAGCAGACGGAATATCGAGCCCCGATGGTTCCCGCCGCCGGTGCGCGCTGGGCCGCGGTGCTGATAGAGCCGACGCCACAGAGTGCTCTTGCTTCCCTCTTTCAGGGCGTGTGTGCCCACACGAACGACGCGGAGGCCGGTTCCCGAGCCGGACCGCGCCTCCCCCGGTTCAAAGAAGAAATACAGCCCGCGCTTGGGCCAGTCCATCCGGCCGGTGCATTCGACCAGGAGACGGGTTCCGCCGACTCTTCCCTCCAGCCGTTCCATGAGCTGGTAGAACCGCCGCGTGTCGCAGAACCGGTCACAATTGGATGTGAGCCATTGCAACTGCTGCCCCTGGCTCAGCCCCTTCATGGGAACGATCACCGCAAGACCCCTGTTGCGCAACGCCGGTTCGAGAAACTCTCGATATCGCAGGCCCGCCAGGAAAACGACCGTATCGACGCCATCAAGGCAGGTCTCGATGTGCGCCAAGACGTCTTCCGCCCACGCACGTCGTTCTCGGACACCCATCGCGTTCAGCGTTCGCTCATAGGGCAGGACTTCTTCGTCCGGATGGAGCAGACCGTACTCCGCCGACAATATACGCCATGGAGAACCGGTCTTTTCGACGCAAGCCCTTGCCTTCCGGAACCACGTCGACACGTACAGATCCTTCGCGGGAGCAAGAGTTTGGCGCTTCGTCTTGACGCACGAGACCAGATAGAGCGTGTGTCGGTCCTTTGACGCTGCTGGCGGGGACGCTTCTCGCGACGCGTCATCCCCAAACCGTCGCGGTCCAGGTTCGGGGCTTCTCACCTCGACCTCTGTCGGTTTCTCGGCCGGCCGGGCAACAGGCGGTCCGCAGCGCGGACGGGTGCTTGGCTTGTTTTCACGATCCTCTCCATTGCTCAATTTCGTCTCGGCTTCGATGCGCGGGAATGCAACCTTCGGGCTTCGAGCAGGGGGGATCCTATTGATCAGCATAGCTTGGTTCGGGATAAGCACCCGGAAACCCGAAGCTCCGCCAGTGCTGCGCGCGCAGCAATGCAACTCCGAAGAATGGCCTTGGTCTCGGTTTCCCAAGCCGGCGGCAGGTTCGGAAGGTCATTGAAGGGACGGCCGGGCGAACCGCTCGCGCCCGATCTGCTGCCCGAGCAGCCGGGCAAGGCGCATCACTTCGTCCTCGGTCCGCGCTTCCGAGCCGGGGATGTCGTTCGCGGTGGGGCCGTGAATATGCGCCGGTTCGCGCCCTTTTCGGTCTTGCCGCATCGCCTCCGCCTTCCCGGTATCCGTGACCCTGGAAGGCCGATTTGAACATGCGAACGGGCGATGTCAAACGGTCGGGAAAGGCGATTTCCTGCATGTAATCAGCCTCTTGGACCTACAGGCGCCGCATGCGCCGCCAGAGGCATGGTTGAAAAAATTTTGCATCCGCCGTCGCTCATGCCGGCCGATACCGCCTGATGTCGATCTGGTCGGCGCGCGCATCTGCGTTGTGTCGTGCCACGCCTGCATCCGCAACAGCAGATCCACGCTGAGGCCGAACGCCTTCTCGACCCTGAGCGCCATCTCGGGCGACAGCGAGGCTTTGCCGTTAACAAGGTCGGAGAGCGTCGCGCGTCGCACTCCAAGAATCCGCGCCGCCGCCGCCACGCTCAACCCCAGCTCTTCAAGGGCTTCGATCTGGATGAAGGTTCCGGGATGCGGGGGAGTCATCCCCAACTTGATGCTGCCGCTGGTCATCAGTGGTGGTCCTCCAGGTTCACGCGCTCGATCCCGCCTTCCGGGTGTCGCGTCGCGGATGAATCCCTCCATGGTCTCGGCCATGGCAAGCGCAGCCACAATGCCGTGCGCGGTTTGCGAGGTCCTGTTCCAGCATCCGGGACGAGTCGTTGTCGAAGAGCTGGCGCAGGTCCCGGTGGCGAAACGAACGGACGATCATGGCGTGCATGCGTACGGCAATACCGTGCGCAAAGCAAGCGCCCATCCGGCCAGTATGGACTCGCACAAATCCCGCATTCCCGCGCCCGCCGTGCAGATCGCCGTCAATTCAATTCGCAAATCTTCTTTGCTACTGGGAAGAAACAACCAGGCAAACAACCCCCAACGAGCGCGCCTTCGCGGCCACGGTTCACGCCTTCCTGGGCCGCAAGGTCGACCGGATCCTCGCGGCGATGCCGGCGGAGAATCCGAACCTGATCAACCAGCGCGCATTCCATGTCGCGATCTCGCGGGCGCGGGATACTGCCCAACTGGTCACCGACGACGCCCACAAGCTCGCCGAACGGGCGAGCGGCTCGCGGCACTTGCCGCGACAGCGAAACAGGCCTCCTGGGAAACCGGGTTCGGCCGCAGCCCGCCAGCACACGATTATTCGTCTCACCACCAGTTTGTGTCATGGTTTCCGCCGGCGCGCCCGCCCCAGCCGGCAATGGCATTGGTCATTTTGAAAGTATCAGTTTATAATGGCTGTTAACCGAAGAATAAAGGATACTCTGAAATATAAGTTGCAGCTATTGTGAAAATATGCAAATATAATGGTTATGAGCCATCAAAGAACGCCAAGGCTTAAGCCCTTTCTGGACCGGGTTCCCCCTGGCTTCCTCGTTGATACGGCATGGCTGAAGCGCTTTGGCATCGATTCCAAGTCCATCCACAACTATGCCGAGCGAGGCTGGCTGGAGCGGATGGCGCACGGGGTCTACCGTCGGCCGTTGCCCCATGCCGATCAGGCTGGTCGCCCAATTGTCCGAACGGAGACCGACTGGCAGCTCCCGCTGCTGTCGATCCAATGGATCATGGGGCATGATGTTCACTTGGGTGGTTTGAGCGCGGTCGGCTTCCATGGGCTCGCCCACTATCTGCCGCTTGGCGGCGGAGAGCGTGTCTATCTCTATGGCGAAGTTCCATCCTGGCTAGCGCGCCTTCCGGGCAAGGCACAGTTCGTCGTTCGCTCGCGGGTCCTGTTCGGCGAAAACCATGCCGGTGTCGAGAATGCCGAGTACCAGTTCGAGAGCGCGCCCGGGGCAGGACATGGGCCGACGATGAGCCCTTGGCGCTGGCCAATCATGGTTTCGTCACCCGAGCGCGCCATCCTTGAAGCACTCAACGATCTGCCAGTGCGCGCGACTTTCGACAATCTGGACATGATCTTTCAGGGGCTGGTAAACTTGCGCCCCGAGCGCCTGACGACGTTGCTGCGTGCCTGCCGAAGCATCAAGGCCAAGCGCCTGTTTTTCGTGTTCGCCGACCGGCATGCCCATGCCTGGACGAAGTATCTGGACAAGAGCGCCATCGATCTCGGTTCCGGTCCTCGAGCGTTGGTGAAGGGCGGTAAACTGCACCCGGTCTACCGAATCTATGTGCCCGCGGAGCTTCTGCCCAGGGGCAAGGACGAGAACTTGCGCCATGCGTAATTGCTATGTCGAGCAGGTCCGTTTGTTGATGCGCCTCCTGCCGGCCATTGCTGCCGAAAAGGTCTTTGCACTCAAAGGCGGTTCGGCCATCAATCTCTTCTACCGAGACATGCCGCGCTTTTCGGTCGATATCGATCTGACCTATGTGCCGATCGAAGACCGCACAGCCTCTCTTCGGCACATCGATGCCACGCTCGACCGTATCATTGACTCGTTCGGCCGCAGCAACAGTGATGTGCGGACCCAGCGCATCGCCGCAGGCGGAAACTTGGATACCCGGATCCTGGCCTCGCGCGGTGCGACAAGTGTGAAGATCGAAACTTCGCCTGTCATGCGCGGAACAGTGCTTCCACCGGTTTCGATGAGGGTTTCGGAAACGGTGCAGGAGACTTTTGGCTTTGCCGAGATGCCGGTGCTCGCCTTCGAGGACCTCTTTGCCGGCAAGCTGCATGCCGCCCTCGACCGCCAGCACCCGCGCGATATCTATGATGTTCACTTGCTCTATGAGAATGAGGGGCTGACGGATGATCTGTTTCGGGTCTTTCTGGTTTATGTCTGCGCATCCGGCCGTCCGCCGCACGAACTGCTGGCCCCGTCCGCTGCCTTGTGGAACATTGATCAATGGCATGCCATGCTGGACGGGCCTCACCATCCGAAATGAGCAAAACCCGACTTTCCGATCGGGCACTTAAACAGAATTGGGGTAGTTCCTGGTCAATTCAGTCAGGCTGCACAACAAGCGTCAAGTCCACGTCCAAAGCTTCAAGCAATGGCCGGCACATTGAGAACTGGGTGCACTGTACGGAGTGATCTGCATGTTTCGCAAATGGGCTTGGAGTGCACACACAAAGGCCGAAACTGCGTGACAAGCAGCCTTTCGGTGGCATCATGCAGAAGCCCCAGCGTGTTCCAGCGTAGCTCTCCGTTCTATTCTGCAATTCGCCGCTCGCCGCAGCTACTCGAAACGTCCCTCGTTCAATCGCCAATATATGTCGGTCGAACGCAGCGGGGAATCTTCTGGAACAAG
>JAPOOS010000351.1 GCA_026713305.1 Paracoccaceae bacterium | reverse complement strand
GCCCGCCGGTTCCTGGCGATACATCTGGAGTCACCTGCCGGACCCGGTACAGGAGGCATTTCATCAAACGTTCCGGCAAGACATTCGCCACCCGGTCTTGCATTGGCTGGAATTGATGGAGGAATACCACTGGCTCCTCGACAGGGGATATGCGACCGACGAACTCTTTCCACGTGACTTTGAGCTAAGGCAAGGCGAACAGAAACACATCTTCTGCTCCACCTGCGGCAAGAATTTCTCGATCCACTCGACGCATTTCGAATTCCTGAAACTCGAGGGACGACAACCCAAATGCACGCAGTGCCTGGAAAAGGAAAGACTGAAGAACAGGCATTTCAGCGCTCCGTCCCCGACTTCGAGTTCCAGCCATAGCCCCTCAACTCGCAGTGCAAGCGTCAGCAGCCCCGACGGCGCTCAAACGAAAGTACAAGGTCCATGGAGTTCTGGCTCGGCTACACCAAAAAGGAAACGCTTCCGCCATCCAAAGGTGCAAGTGCAAAGCAGTACCGCTGCCCCAACCGCTAGCGCCAGCAGTCCAGCCAGTACTCAAACGAAGGTACGAGGTCCATGGAGTTCTGGCTCGGCTACACGAAAAGGGAAACGCTTCCGCCATCCAAAGGCGCAAGGGCAAAGCAGCGCCGCGGCCCCAAGCGCTAGCGCCAGCAGTCCGACAAGCGCTCAAACCAAAAAGACGCAAGTGCAAAGCAGCACAGCAGCCCCAAGCGCTAGCGCCAGCAGTCCAGCCAGCACTCAAACCAACCAGAAAACGGGGAGACGCTTCCGCATTTCCAGGTTTCTCTTGTTGGTGTACGGCAGCTCTTTCGTTCTTTTTCTAATTACCTATCTGGCCGCGGTAATACCTGTCTTGGAAATACCTTTGCCAATCTTATACTTAGTTGGCTTGTGTGTCGGACTCTACAAGTTTCCAAGGTATGTCGTGTCTTTGCTTATCCTATATGGCTTGGTGTTTGCATGGGGATACCTGTTTGTTTGAATGTTGAAAATCTGTCAGGACAATTGTTGGAATCGTGGTTCCTGCCGAGGGAAGGCCCAATCGACTATCCAATGAGCTACGTAGTCTGGGTACGGCCCATTTTGGATTGCCTGTGCCCTTGTTGATCGCACTCGCCGCGTGGTTGATGCATCCCTAAAATCGAACCCTTCGACCACGAGGGCAAATCGTAGGGTTCCCGACATATGAGGCCAATTCAGATTGAAACTTGCAACGCATTGGGGATTGGCCGGAAACTCGGTTTCTCGAAGGTAGGGAAAGTCAATGTAGATCCCAGTCCTGCACAATTGTGGTGGCAACGTGCAGTCATGGAATTTCCTCGGCCATAATCTGGCCCTTGCCGCTGCCCACCATTTGCATCCAGGAGCCGAAGTGCCAGCCCAAAGTGCTCTTGCCGAATACAGGGCTGCCGTTCCGGACTAGGGAAGACATCGCCATCATGTGCAGCACATACGACCGGTTGACTGGACTCTTGTCGAATGCTGCCAAGAGTGGGGATGGTCATCCAGTCAACGAATGACACTCATGACTTTCTCCCCGACGCCACCAGGGTGATTGTGCCCTCTCCATGGCTTTGACGGCAGTCTGGAGGGCACTCTCTTTCCTGTTCCCCTTGGAGGCATATGTGCGATCATGCGGTGCGAAGGCAACTTATGTGGCAGTTGATGAGAACGCAGAAAGCTCTATGGCAACTGAATATCACACCCTGAATGTATGATCTGGTCCAAATCTATTTGCACCTTGGGTACCGGGTAGGAGGCACAAGATTGCTATTGGGATCCATCCCCAAACAGGCAATAGATAGAGCAGCGCCCACCAACCCGACAAATTACGATCATGCAGGCGCCTCACAGAGGCTGCCAAAACGGGCAGAAACATTGCGAGGATATAGATCAAAAAGACAACCGGCTCATCATGATTTCCCGCCAAATCGTCAAGAATCAAACTCAATGGGGCAACTGCAACACAAAAGAGGACAAACCACCAAAACTCAGCGCGGCGTGCGCGTCCTCTGAATTTGAAGCATTTTGACAGGCAGGTTTCTACGGCAGTATCGAAATCCAATTCCAATTCTCCCAAACATGCTTGGCGATAGTTGGCGGTCCTTACTCTGAAACCTACTCAATGTGATTAATTCTTGCAAATTGCCACACCTAGATTTCTGCATGGATTGTTTCACAGCAGAATTGAACACTCTGTCAGCGGCTAATTGCAAGGAGTGCAGTTCAGCTGCTGCGACCAATTGTGTCAGTACCAACAACACCACTACCTATCGGGAGCTCCTACTGATGACCCGCATGCCGCATTGCATCTCACAGATTGTCGAGCGATTGCCAATTTGTCGAAGCACTGCCTTTCCAGCCATGTCCAGTTGTCAATCGCCCCGTCGGCGATGCCGGCATTCGGCAAGTCAGGCCACTCTTCCCAAAGGAGCTGGAGTGCCCGTGTCAACCTCCGCTTTAGCATGACATTGTTCCGCTCCGGCATCAGCCGTGACAGGTGCTGCCCAGTTGCCTGCCCTTCTCGTCGAGACAAGAAAACGTGCTGCAAGAAGCCTCACGCCAGCCTGTATCGGAGGCGTCCTCCTCGCTCTTGAGCACCGACAGAATGGCGCCATCCAGACAGGCCCGCGCCACCTCGACGCAAGCCGGCCGAAACGATCGAAAATGCCGCAATGCAGGAAGTAACACTGCCGAGGTTTAACTGATGTGTTCTCGTTGCAGATGTCGCTCGACATTGCCATTGGTTGAAGGATTATGCGAGCAGGCGCTTGATTGCTGGTTCGTAGACTGAGGACATTTGGGTCACATGTTTGTCAAGCGAAAGTCACCAAGGACACAACCAATTCCCCCTGGCGTCTTTTTGGATGCAAGCGTGCTGTTGGCGGACCCCGACATCATCTTGCGGATGCACGGGAAGAGTTTCCCTGTCATTTCCACTTCGATACGCAATGAATTGGAGGTGCATCGGGAACGTGGCAAGGGCCAGATCGATTTGGACAATGTCGACAAAATAG
>JAPOOS010000281.1 GCA_026713305.1 Paracoccaceae bacterium | reverse complement strand
TCCGCAAGCGGCGGTCAGTTGATGTCTAAGTTCCCGGACAGCCAACGCCTACAGCCCATATCGAGACCACATCAATCGATTCTCGACAGCGGTTACCAACGAATCAGCCACCTGACTGCCGAACGGAGAGAACAGCTTGCGCTTCTTCGCATAGACCTTGAACTTCACCTTGTCGCCATACTCTTCCTTCATCTTCGGAACGAGATGGTCAATTCCGTCCGCCAGACCCAATTCCACCGCCCGGCTGCCGGTCCAGAATCTTCCCGTGAACAGGTCCTCGCCAACGATTCGGTCGCCACGGCGCTTGCGGACATGCTCTATGAACGAAGTGTGGATTTCCTGCTGCAGTTGCCTCAGGCGCTCTACATCCTTCGGGTCTTCCGGCAGGAAAGGATCGAGCATGCTCTTGTCCTCGCCGGCAGTGTGCACACGCCTTTCGACGCCGGACCGCTTGAGCAACTCGTGAAACCCGAAGGAGGACGATATGACCCCGATGGATCCCACGATTGAACTTTCGTCCACGAAGATCTTGTCGGCGGCAACTGCCAGCCAGTAGCCACCCGAGGCGGCAACATCCTCAACAAAGGCGTAAACTGGTATCTTCTTTTCGCCGGCCAGTCGTCGAATGCGTGCCGCAATGAGCGAACTTTGCGCGGCTGACCCGCCCGGTGAATTGACTGCCAGAGCCACTGCCGCCGGCTTTCCCTTGGAAAACGCCTTTTCCACGAGAGGGGCCATGATCTGGTCGTTTATCGCGCTCTGGCTGGAGCGGGAGCCCGACAGGATAATTCCCTCGAGCCTCAAAACCGAAACCACGGTCTTGGATTTTTTGAAAGGTAGTCTCATACAAAGCAGTTAGTGTCAGTTTGTGCTGCAAACAAGCTGTGCGAAGCACGATTTCCTGATCGTCTGTGGGTTAATGTGGCGGCAGGTGCAAGCTGCAACCGCTGGTCGCGACAGAACCGGCGGAATGCCGACCGGAAAGCGCCTTTGCCGGACGGCAGCGTCAATGGCTTTCACGGGTGACCGGACGAGTGTCCTTGCCGACCAGAAAATCCAGATCCGCTCCCTGATGTGCCTGCAGCACATGTTCCGTGTACAGGCTGGCATATCCGCGCGTATACCGACGCTCCTCCGGCTGCCAACCTGATCGCCGGCGATTCAATTCCCGTTCGTCAACAAGAAGCTCCAGCTGGCCCTTGCTGGCAGAAAGCTGAATCTCGTCGCCATCCCTGACCAGCGCAAGCGTTCCACCCACTTGTGCCTCGGGCGCAACATGCAGGACCACGGTTCCGAAGGCAGTGCCTGACATGCGGGCGTCGGAGATTCTGACCATGTCGCGAACGCCTTTCTCGGCAAGCCGCTTCGGTATTGGCATGTTGCCCACTTCGGGCATGCCCGGGTATCCCTTGGGTCCGCAACCCTTGAGAACCAGCACGCTGTTGGGGGAGACCTCAAGATCCACGTCGTCGATTCGTTCCTTGAGATGCTCGATGTTTTCGAACACCACCGCCGGTCCCACATGCTCCAGGAGCTCGGGTGTGGCTGCCGATGGCTTGATGATGGCGCCGTCAGGCGCAAGCGACCCCCTCAGCACCCGGATGCCGGCCGCCTCCTTGACTGGACAGGCATACGAGGCGATGACGTCGCGATTGTAGCTTTCGGCGTTCGACGCGTACTGGCTTATGTCTGTCTGCAACACGGTGTTGGCCTTTCGCAGGTTGTCGCCGAGTTCGGCAAGAACCGCAGGGATGCCACCCGCGTAGCAAAAGTCCTCCATCAGGTATTGTCCGGAAGGCATGCAATTCACGAGCAGCGGGACCTCGGCTCCGATTTCGAAATCGTCCAGCGCAAGATCGATCCCCATTCTGCCTGCGATCGCCAGCAGATGAATGACAGCGTTGGTCGAACCTCCAATGGCAGCTATCGCAAGAATGGCGTTTTCGAAGCTTTCCCTTGTCAAAACCTTGGACAGTCGAACATCGTCCTCCACGAGCCTCACGATGCGCTGGCCGGTTAGGTGGGCAAGCGTTGTTCGCCTGGCGTCAACTGCGGGAAGTGCGGCGTTTGTTGGCAAGCTGAGCCCCATGACCTCGACGACACTCGCCATTGTCGACGCCGTGCCCATCGTCATGCAGGAACCGAACGATCGGCTGTTTCCGGCCTCGGCGGAAATGAACTCCTCCATGGACATCTTTCCGGCTCGGACATTCTCGGAAAACTTCCAGACATGGGTCCCGGATCCAATGTCCCTGCCCCGCCATTTTCCGTTCAACATCGGACCGGCAGACACAACGATCGAAGGCAGGTCAACCGAGGCCGCGCCCATGACTTGGCCTGGCGTGGTCTTGTCGCAACCTCCCAGCAACACCACGCCGTCCATGCCGTAGGCGCGGATGCACTCCTCGACGTCCATTGCCAGCAAGTTGCGAAACAGCATTGCGGTGGGTTTCATTTGGGTTTCGCCCAGGGAGGTCACGGGAAACTCGACCGGGAAGCCACCTGCCTCCCAAACGCCGCGCTTGACCGCCTCGGCCAGTATCCGCAGCCCGGCGTTGCAAGGTGTGAACTCCGACCACGTGTTGCAAATTCCGATGATGGGACGACCGTCAAAGGCATGGTCGGGAAATCCCTGGTTCTTCATCCAGCTGCGATGAATGAAGCCGTCCCGGTCCCGCTTGCCGTACCAGCCGGCGCTTCGGCGTTTGCTGCCCATTGCCTGATACCTCCCGCCTGTGCGCCAACACCCGAGCGCCGCTTTCCCGGAATTGGAAGGTCGGGCTTGAGCTCCGTGTGGTTGACCTTGGCAGAGACATTTTACAATTGTTGTGAGCTTGTCAATCTTCTGACCAGCGTCCAGGCCCATCAAACGGTTGCACATCGTTGGATTTCCGGATGCGATGCACAATGGGATGCATCAACTTGGAGACAGCGATGAAAACCCTCATCTGGCTCGCCGAAGAGCAAATCAATCGGATCAAGCGCCGGTTTCCAAGCCAAGGGCATTCCGAGATTCCGTGACAAGCGGGTTTCGAGCGGCATCGTTCATGTCCGCAATGACGGCATGCGCTGGCGTGACGCAATCGCCGACACGGAGTCCCGCCCCAATCATGAGCGAATTGCCGCCACCAAATGACCCAGGATCGGAGCGTGTTGTCTTGGCGCTCACAGTCCCTCGCCTTGTGCCGGGTCGTGAAGTGGCGGCAGTCGGTTCGCGCGAGACATGGAATTTCCGGCTTGTTGCGATCTTGATCTCGCAAACTTGGGTGATCAGCCGCCTATGCTGTGTGTCAGCCTGGTTGTCGCTGCAGCGTTCTGTGATTCCGACATTCCAATAGGAGTCGGCGCTTTGAATGGGTCTGAACTGACCAGACCGTTTCGCAATTCAATTCAAGGCGATGGAAGATGCCTGCCCGGCGTTTGTGCTGCCAATCGCGGCGACAATTGGTTGCGCCAAGAATCAACCGGCTCTTGGTCATTATGCCTAAAATGGATGGCGAAGGGGCCAAGCAATGCCATGAAGCTCGAGGAAGCGCTTTCAGCCAAGCGACAGACATCCCAGTTCGAATGAAGTGTTGAATGGCCGCTCAAGACGGATGCATTCGGGCAAACTCGGAGTCTTCGTTGCAATCCTTGAAGGTTTGAGTTGAAATGCAACCGCCGGCTGTCCATTGGCAGCAAGTCCAACGGCTTGCACTTGGCCCCACATGCAATTGCCGAGGCAATCAGCCGTGCCAACATTCGGAACAAAGGTAATGATGCAAAGTGACAGAGGATGAACTGATTTCCGAACTGCATACGACAAGAGCAGTGCGTGACTTGCGGCGAGTCTACAACTCCGTCCGGCAGCAGCCAGAACTTCTGGACTGGCTGATCGACAACACTTGGGACGACGACGTGGCCACAAATTGCACGTGGTTGATCAAGTGCCATCTGTCCGGGAAAGGTCAAGCCAGCGCCCGTCAAGCCGACGAAATTCTGGAGTTGCTGTTTTGTGTTCCAACTTGGCTCTGCCAACTGCACCTGCTGCAGTCGCTGCCACACTTGCAAGTTTCTCAATCGATGAAATCGCCGTTGCGCCGACACCTCGACGAGTTCCTGCTGAGCGAACGCAAATTGGTGCGAGCTTGGACGTACAACGCGCTTCATGTTCTGGCCTGCCAATTCCCGGAGTATCAGCGGGAGGTGGAGGATCTTTTGCTGGAGTCCCTCAAAACGGAGGCTTCATCGCCCGCAGCCCGAATTCGCGCGTTGCTCAAGCAGAGGGGAATCGCCAATCTTGCGTCGCGTGAATCGTAGCGGACTCGATGCCCTGCCGAAGAGCAAAGACCGCAAGAAGAACGCCTTCCACTGGATGGAATTCCACAACCACTTCATCCACTGTGATTCTCCGTCTTGCTCGCGGCATGCGTCCCTTGCCAGCGGAGGCCGGGCAGAGAGTACAGCAGGCAAACCATAGGCCACAAATCGAATCGACCAACAGGAATGCCTGCATGGCCTGGCCAGGATTGTGCTTGAAATGCTGGCTTGCCAATTGCTTCTTTGTGTCGGATCTTGGCAAGGCAACCGAATCCTGGTCCACTTGGAACAGATGGCAATGACGAGGCAGGTTCGAACACAAGCGATTCCGCCCACATTGTCGCATGATCCAGCGACACGGCTGTTCCGGCCAGTCGCATCGGTTGCCGGCACGCAGTCAATTGCACCCATGTCAAGGATCACGCCGGTTGCCGGCAATTTCGCCCGGAATATTGTTCATCTGCAACGGCAAAATTGCTGTTTGGTTGGCATTGCACTGAACATGGAATTCACGAATGAAGAAATCCCCATATTGGTGGGATGACGCCGGACCGCCCGCTCCGGCAGGCACAGGAGAGCTGGCGCCCGAAGCGGATGCAGCAGTTGTCGGTGCAGGGCTGACCGGTCTGACGGCAGCGCTGACCTTGGCGAAATCCGGAAAGTCGGTGGTGGTTCTGGACGCTCTGAATCCCGGCCAGGGCGCAAGCTCAAGAAACGGCGGCATGATTGGCGGAGGTCACCGCATTCCGCAGGAGCTGATCTTCACTCGTTACGGGAACTCACTGGCAAAGCGCCTGCTGTCGGAGCTCCACATAGAATCCACCGAGTTCTCGCTTCGCCTGATGAAGGTTGAAGGCATCGACTGCGACTTCCAAAAGTCCGGGCGACTGCATCTGTTCTGGAGATCCTCGGAATACGACCCGATGATGCGTCGCCTTGAGCTGCTCCGGCGAACAATTCCCGTTGAGGCAACCCCCGTGCCTGCATCCGAACTGCACCGGGAAATCAATTCAACAGCCTACAGAGGCGCCATCCTCTACCATCTCCACGGAGGCCTGAATCCGGCAAAGTGGGTTGCCGGCATCCGGGAGGCCGCGGAAAGATCCGGCGCGCTGGTATACGGCAACTGCCTGGTTCGCAGCATCGATCAAACACGAACGGGGTTCCAGCTTGACACCGCTCTCGGCACGCTTCGGGCAGGCAAGGTTCTTGTCGCAACCAATGGCTACACGACCCGCGGCCTTGGACGGGTGCGCCATCGCGTGTTTCCGGTGCCCAGCTTCATTGTCACGACCGAAAGTCTCGGTGAAAGCGCTGTCGGCAAGTTGATGCCTGGACAGCGAATGTATGTCGAATCTCGACAGCGTCACTGCTACTACCGGGCATCCCCGAACCGAAGGAGGATTGTGTTCGGCGGACGCGCTGCCCTGGTCAAGCCGCCTGATTCCTTCTTCACCGGTCAGCTGCGCAAATTGATGACCGGCATATTTCCGCAACTGCGCGGCGTGGGGATTTCGCACAGCTGGTGGGGCAGAACCGGCTTCACCTTCGCCACGCTTCCCCATGTGGGGCAAATTGACGGGATTTGGCATGCCCTGGGATACTGTGGAAACGGAAACGGCATGGCGCCGTGGCTTGGTCACAAGGCGGCGCTCAAAATGATCGGAGACCCGGCGGGTGAAACAGCGTTCTCAAAGATTGAAGCTCCTGCCCGCTGGTACTATAATGGCTTCCCATGGTTCATGCCCTTTGCCGACTTGCGTTTCCGGCTTGAGGACATGACATCCAGTATCGGCAGGTGAGCCCTTGTTCCTCTTCTGCCGGCGTCATCTCAACAACGGGAAGTCCTGAACTTCTCACAACAGGGGGGATCGAAGTCCAGCCACTCGGCGGAAGCAAGGCCAAGCGCCAGCCGCTCGACATGCATTGACTAGCCGCGCCATTCGTCGCTTCCCGGAAAGCCTATTGCAAATGGAATTCTGCAGGTGTTAGTTGAGGGTTGGTAATCCGTCCTTGAACCAGGTATCGCCGCGATGTCACGATTTCCAAAAACCTTCGACCTGGACGCGCTGATAGAATGCGCTCGCGGCGAACTGTTTGGCATTGGCAACGCACAGCTGCCCATGCCGCCCATGCTGATGTTCGAACGCATAACCGAAATCTCGAGCAGCGGAGGAGCCCACGGCAAGGGACACGTTGTGGCCGAACTGGACATCAAGCCTGACCTGTGGTTCTTCAATTGCCACTTTGTTGGCGACCCGGTAATGCCGGGATGCCTCGGGCTGGACGCTCTTTGGCAGCTGACCGGCTTCAATCTGGGCTGGCGTGGACTGCCCGGCCGCGGCCGGGCGCTTGGCGTCGCCGAAGTCAAGTTCAGAAACATGGTCACTCCAAACAGCAAACTGCTTACCTACATAGTCGACTTCACACGCGTCTGGCACGGCAAGCTCAAGATGGGAGTCGCCAATGGCCGGGTGCTCTCCGACGGAACGGAAATCTACAGTACCAAGGGGATGAAGGTCGGTCTCTATGTGGACTGACCCGCTCATTCGGCTGCAGGAGCAAACATGAAGCGCGTTGTAATCACTGGAATTGGGATTGTTTCGCCGATCGGCAACGACAGGCAGGAAGTCGCCGCATCGCTCAGAGCAGGCAAGTCGGGAATCTCCTTCAGCGAAGACTATTCGAGAAATGGCTTCAGAAGCCAGATTCACGGTGTGCCAAACATAAACCTGAACGAACGGATTTCGAAGCGCCAGCTCCGCTTCATGGGTCCGGGCGCTGCATTCAACTACATCGCCATGGAGCAGGCCATTGCCGATTCGGGGCTGGAGGAGCACGACGTGTCCAACGAGCGCACCGGACTGATAACGGGTTCCGGCGGTCCGTCAACCTCGAATTTCTTTCGCGCCCACAACATCGTCAAGGCCAAGGGAAGTCCGAGGAGAATGGGCCCCTTCATGGTCACGCGCTGCATGTCCTCAACGAATTCGGCCTGCCTTGCCACGCCGTTCCGCATCAAGGGCGTGAACTATTCCATCACCTCCGCATGCGCCACGTCGGCGCACTGCATTGGCAATGGCACCGAGCAGATAAGGTACGGACTGCAGGACATCATATTCGCCGGCGGCGGAGAGGAGATAGACTGGACGCTTTCCTGCCTGTTCGATGCAATGGGGGCGATGAGTTCCAAGTACAACGATCAGCCGGAAGCCGCATCGCGCCCATTTGACGCAACGCGGGACGGATTCGTCATAGCTGGCGGCGGAGGCGTTGTCGTGCTTGAGGAGTTGGAGCACGCATTGGCGCGCGGCGCCTCGATCTATGCCGAGGTCACGGGCTACGGCGCCACGTCGGACGGTTACGACATGGTCGCCCCTTCGGGCGAAGGAGGCGAAAGGTCAATGCGCCTTGCCGTGTCCACGATTGGCGAACGCAGGGTTGACTACATCAATGCACACGGCACCTCGACGCCGGTGGGAGACGTCATCGAGGTTGAAGCCGTCAGGAAGGTGTTTGCCGGCAAGAAGCAGCCCCTGATCAGTTCGACCAAGTCGCTCACGGGCCATACGCTGGGCGCGACCGGGGTCCATGAGGCGATCTACTCCCTGTTGATGATGGAAGGCAGTTTCATTGCCGCCTCGGCCAACATTGGCAACCTTGATCCAAGGATTGACAGGTCCGAAATCGCCATGGAACTCGTCGAGGACGTCGAAATCGACACCGTTTTGTCGAACAGCTTCGGCTTCGGCGGAACCAATGCCACGCTCGCACTGAGCAAATACACGGACTAGCACAATGGCGAAACTGCTTGCCGGCAGGCAAGGACTGGTTGTCGGCATCGCCAATCGGAGATCCATCGCCTGGGGAATAGCCAGCGCGATGCACGAACACGGCGCCAGCCTGGCAATAACCTACCAAAACGAGGCGCTGGCCAAGCGCGTCGTTCCGCTGGCCGCCAGCTTGAACTCGCCTGTGGTTACCCGGGCTGACGTCATGGACGAGGAGTCGCTTGACAGCACGTTCGAGGCGATTTCAAACACCTGGGACCGGCTGGACTTTCTGGTGCACGCAATCGCCTATTCGGACCGCAGCGAGTTGACCGGCAGATTCATCGACACCAGCCCAGAGAACTTCAGGAATTCGCTGTCGATTTCGTGCTATTCGCTGATTGATCTGGCGCGCAGGGCCCATCCCTTGATGGGAGAGGGAAGCACCATCCTGACCGTCACCTTTCAGGGGTCCACACGGGTGACGCCATTCTACAATGTCATGGGCGTTGCCAAGGCTGCCTTGGAATCTTCCGTGCGGTACCTTGCCAATGATCTCGGACCGGAAGGCATTCGCGTGAACGCCATAAGTCCAGGTCCCATGAGAACGTTGGCTGGCGCCGCCATCGGCGGTGCGCGCAAGACATTTCGCCACATGGAGGCCAACGCTCCGCTAAGGTCAAATCCAACGCTCGAAGCGATCGGCGGCACGGCCGTCTACCTTGCGTCGGATTTTGGCAAGTTCACGACTGGCGAAACCATCACCGTGGACGGCGGATATCATGTGCTTGGCCTGCCCCAGGGCGACAACATCCGATAGCTCGTGCATCGTTGCGGCTGATCCACGATTGCTTGAATCGTTTGGCAGATCAGGGAGCGAAGATGCAGTTCGCGTTGCCGACCGGCGACAGGCCAGTCGCGCACCCGGCAATTGCCGGATCCGCAGGATTTGTGCCTTCCACCGGCCTTTCCCGCGGCTTGCGGAGAGGCGCGGGGTTGCGAAACGAAATCCTGTCGTGAGTTGGCGACAGCTTCCGTCACTCGGTTGCCACCGGTTGGACCAGCCCCAAGACAGCGCCCACCGAATCGGAGATGATTGCAATTGTGCCGATGCCTGGAATTTCCCACGGTGCGCGGACGATGTTTCCACCCTTGCTTGCAACCGTCTCAATCGCCTTCTCCATGTCGCTCACGGAAAAGTAGCTGAACCAGTTTGGAGGAATGTTCTCGCCGCCGGGAATGCTGTCGACATTCATCATGCCGACGACAGGTTCGCCATCCTGTTTCGCCATCCAGTAGATTCCCTCACCGATTTCCATCGCCTCGTACTGCCAGCCAAACAGTGAGCCGTAGAAATCCTTTGCGGAATCGAGATTCCGTGCGTTCAGCTCGGTCCAAAAGACCTTTCCCGATTGAATTGACATTGCTGCATCTCCTATGTGCTTGTTCAACGAAAGACAGCTTGCACCGGTCAACTTCATTCACGCCGCTTGCAGATTCAGTCCTGGCGGCAGAACTTGAAATTCCGCACCGCAGAAGAAGCTTGGGCAAACGGACTCGGATGACGGTCAAGCAGAACCGACCATACCTAGTGGGTGAATGATTTATGTCAATTGAAGTTTGTGCATTTGATGCCTATGGCACGCTGCTTGACGTCACCGCGGCTGCTCGCAGGGCAATGGCGAACATAGACCCGCAAAGGGGGCTTGCTCTGGCG
>JAPOOS010000140.1 GCA_026713305.1 Paracoccaceae bacterium | reverse complement strand
TGGATAGTCTGCGACATAAGCGCCAACGACGGCACAAAGCATGCGACGCGGCCGCCTGCTCCGGCCAGCCGCTCGGCGGCGCGGAGGGCGACCAGCGTCTTGCCGGTTCCGCAAGCCATCACCAGCTTGCCGCGCCCATTCTCCTTGAGCCCTGCAACAATCCTTCCAACCGCCGTCTCTTGGTGAGGGCGCAGATGGAGCGGCGGTCTGGAGCCGATCAAGCGGGTTGTGAGGAAGTTCGCCCAGTCGATCGGGCTCTGTCGAAGCGAGTGCAGGCCGATGCGCACGACGGGCACGGACCGTTGTTCAGCAAGCTGTTGCTCAAGCGTCCAAGACAATTCCTGGCCGGTCGTGTCGATGATGACGCGCTCCACGAAGTCTCCGCTGCCGGAGGCGGCCAGGAAGTTGCGGATTTCCCTGGCTCGGACAGCGCTCCCCTCTGCAAGGAACTTGCATTGCACCGCGGCAAAACCGGTCCCGTCCCGAAACTCGGCGACCAGATCGATGCCGTAGTCGGCAGCGGGGCGATCCTGCCTGCGGGCCCAATCTGCAAAGGTCCACACTTTTCTGAAACGAAGCGACTGCGTGGAATCGTGGGTCAGAAAGGCGATGCAAAGTTCCTCGAATGCCGTTCCCATGCTGCGGGTCTGGCTGTAGTCTGAATCGGCAGCGCGTCGGCGCCAGTCATTCAGAATCTCGTCAAGCGGGTGCATGTGCGAAATCCTTTGTTGAGTGGAGGAGATTGACGTATGCCTTGCTTAGCGGATTCTCGACAGCCTTTCCAGACTTGCAGCTCGTGCCAAACTGTTGGACATGGCCGATCCCAAGAATGACGGCAAATGTCGGCGTTTGTGCGGCCCCATTGAGACATGCTTGCCATCCAGCAATTGGGACGCGTGGCAGCAATGGAAGTCCGCCGCTTTGACCGTGTGCATTCATGCAGGCAACAAATTGACCGGACGAATGGCACTTTCCTGTTGACGTGCATCGCTTCGCTGGAGAATTTGAGAGCAGTCGAGGATTTTGTTCCCTGACAGGCCCAATGTTGTTTCGCAATGTTTCTTTCGACAACTCGATTGCGTGCTCATGCGACGGTCCCGGCAGCGTCCAGAAACTTCGGCAGACTGAACATTCAGCCGCACCGACCGGAGCGGACTTGCCATTCGTGATCAAAAAAGTCCATTGCAGGCGATCCGAACGCAGCCGGTTGTGAGACCGCATTTGCGGGCCAAGAGCATCAAACGGAGTATCCGACAGTGACCTCACAAGTTTCCCTGCCACCTGCGCTTTCACCATTGACTGCCTTTCTCCTGACCGCTGTGTTTGCGCTTGTTTCTCCCGCATCGACGCACGCACATGCGGCGCCGGACGAGACCCCGCGAATAGCGGTGGTCTCATCGTTCGAGCCGGAGCAGGCAATCCTTCAGGAGCACATAAGGGACGCGTCGGTTCTGACCGTGAACGGTGTCGAGTTTACGGTCGGCAACCTGGAGGGGCGCGATGTTGTGCTTTTCCTGAGTGGCATCAGTGTCGTCAACGCGGCCATGACGGTGCAACTCGCGCTTGATCACTTCGCCATCGAGCACATCGTGTTTTCCGGAATCGCTGGAGGTGTGGACCCGGGATTGAACATCGGCGATGTCGTGATTGCAGACCGCTGGGGCCAGTATCTTGAGATGTACTACGCCCGCGAGACCGGCGACGGCTGGTCCACAATACCTTTCTTCGAATATCCCTACGGGAATTTCGGCATGATGTTTCCGCGTTCGGTGACCGTTCTTCAGCCTGGCGCGAAGGTTCCCGAGACGCGGTTCTGGTTTCCCGTCGATCAGGAACTGCTCGCAAGCGCTCACCGTGTGGGTGAAGAAGTGACGCTCGTCCGCTGCACAATTGATCAGAAGTGCCTTGACCAAGCGCCCAGGATCGTCGTTGCCGGTTCGGGAGTTTCGGGCAGCGCCTTCATCGACAACGCAACTTTCCGCACGTGGGTTTTCGAGACGTTCGAGGCGCGGGTGCTGGACATGGAGAGCGCCGCCGTTGCACATGTCGCCTTTGCCAACGACGTGCCCTTCATTGCGGTTCGCAGTCTCTCCGACCTTGCCGGTGGCGGCAGGGGCGAAAACCAGCTTGAAGTGTTTCTGGACCTCGCGGCCACGAACGCGGCATCCGTCGTGCGAGCCTTGCTGAAGGCGGCGCCAAGTCAACCTTGACAAGTGCAGTGGTCTGAAACTGCCAAGGCATCGAGCTGCCATGTTGGATGGTTGAGGCAAGAGGCCAGTCGGCGGGACGTGGATCGT
>JAPOOS010000346.1 GCA_026713305.1 Paracoccaceae bacterium | reverse complement strand
TGTCTTGCCCTGCCCCTTTGACAGTGGTGCCCTGGTCTGCCTCCAAGAGGACAATTGCATCCTGGCCGTCTCAACAGTCCAAGTCAGGGCGTTGCGCCCATGACCTTGGTGCGCTCGATGGATCACGTCGAGCATGACCGAGCGCAGACAAGGGCGAAGGGTACGCAATCGCCGACACCGAGAGCTGGATGGCATGATTTGTTGAAGCCAGTTTGTCACAATGCTTTCATCTCCTTTGCAGCATTCACCGGCCTCCGTCGGACATGTCGCGGTTGGACATGCGAACCGGTATCGCCTACAGGATGCGCGTGGGGCAACCCGTTTTGAACTGCAGTTCGCGTCAGGCGGAGGGCAGGACCCACCAAGAGTGCAGTCGGACTGCGCTGAGCCCGGAGGCCATTGCAATGACCTTGACACCTTGCCCAATCAGGGCAGTTCCAGTTGCCACGTTTCTCGCATTGCTGATCGCGCTTCAGCCCGCTGCATCCCAGGAAAGTTGCGACGCCTGGAATTCTGAAGAATTTTTCCGTGCTGCCACGCCGGCTTCGGTGGAGCGATGCCTTGATGTCGGAGCGGAACTGAATGTGCGCGATACGTACGGTTGGACCCCTCTTCACTTTGCGGCATCCAAAAGCGATGCGCCGGCTGTAGTGCAGGTTCTGCTGAATGCCGGAGCGGACCCGAATGTGCGAGACGAGGGCGGGCGGACCCCTCTTCACTTTGCGGCATATGAAAGCGAAGCGCCGGCTGTAGTGCAGGTTCTGTTGGACGCCGGAGCGGACCCGAATGTGCGCGATGCGGTCGGGTGGACCCCTCTTCACTTTGCAGCTAAGTACAGCGAAGCGCCGGCTGTAGTGCAGTTCTTGCTGCATGCCGGAGCGGACCCGAATGCTAGCGACGAGGACGGTTGGACCATCGCGTTCTGGAAGTGGCAGGTGTGGCGACCTTGGGCGGACTCGTATGTGCGCGAAGAGGACGGTTGGACCCCTCTTCACTTTGCGGCTAAGTACAGCAAAGCGCCGGCTGTCGTGCAGGTTCTGCTGGATGCCGGAGCGGACCCGTCAGCTCGTGATGATGAAGGAAAAATGCCATTTGAGCGTATTCCTGAAGATTCCCCGCTGCGTTCGACCGAGTTCCTCGCATTGCTGATCGCGCTTTATCCCGCTGCATCCCTGGAAAGTTGCGACGGCTGGAATTCTGTTGAGTTTTTCCGTGCCGCCACGCCGCCTTCGGTAGTGCGATGCCTTGGTGTCGGAGCGGACCCGAATGTGCGCGACGAGGACGGTTGGACCCCTCTTCACTTTGCGGCTGCGTACAGCGAAGCGCCGGCTGTCGTGCAGGCTCTGCTGGATGCCGGAGCGGACCTTAATGCCCGCGACGAGGTCGTTCGGACCCCTCTTCACCTTGCGGCTGCTCTCAGCGAAGCGCCGGAAGTCGTCCAGGTTCTGCTGGATGCCGAAGCAGACCCGAACGCCCGCGGCAAGGGCGGTCTGACCCCTCTTCACTTTGCGGCTTTGTTCAGCGAAACGCCGGCAGTCGTGCAGGCTCTGCTGGATGCCGAAGCAGACCCGAATGTGCTCGATGCGTACCGTCGGACCCCTCTTCACCTTGCGGCTGCTCTCAGCGAAGCGCCGGCTGTTGTGCAGGCTCTGCTGGATGCCGGAGCGGACCTCAATGCCCGCGACGAGAACGGTCTGACCCCTCTCCAGGTTGCGACTGCGTCAAGCGAAGCACCGGCTGTCGTGCAGGTTCTGCTGAATGCCGGAGCGGACCCGTAAGCATGTGATGATGAAGGAAAGGTTTCATCTGAGCATTTGCCAGTAGATTCCCCGCTGCGTCGACCGACATATTTTGGCGACTGCTCGCGGGTGCATGACGCCAGCGAAAGGCTGCTTGTCACACAGATTCGGCTCGTCTTGCAGGTTCGGGAAACAAGCGCCTGTTCCGACCTTGGTGTGTGCACTCCCTGCCCATTTGCAAAACATGCAGATCACTCCGTACAGTGCACCCTGTTCCCAATGTGCAGGCCATCGCTTGACGTTTTGGATGTGGACCTTGACTCTGATATGTATCGATTTGTCAACTCCACAGGCACTGTGCTGTTTCACTCCATTGCGATCTTACCGGCATGGCCGGCTGGGAATGCGGGCGGCTCGTTTCGACGGTGGATCACTCTGATATCCGTTGGGTAGCTGCGTGATGGTCATTGGCCCGGCGGTGTGCGCCGCGCGGGTCCCCCTTGCTGTTCAGGCGTCGATGCGATTCCCCCCTTAAAGCGCCTTGCGCCCAAGCAACAGCAACACAGGCATGCAGACTCGCCGACAACACGCCCGAACCCCGCTCAGGACGCCGAAAACACCCGCATATTGTTCCGAGATATTCCCGATCGCCGTCAATTCAATTCGCAACTTTTCTTTGCTACTGGGAAGAAATAGCTAGGCAAACAACAGCGTCAGTTGCCTTGATCTCAATCCCTGCTCAATTGTGTCCATGCCAATCGAGGCTCCCTCTCCAGTGTCAGGATGCGCATCCGCATGATGGGAGACTTTGGCATTGCACAACAAGCCTCTCTCTCAAGCGATTGATCGGAGTCGAGTGCAATGCACGATGTGACGGAGCAGAGGTCAGACAGGTGCCAGTTCTGTCGGCGTTCGCAGCGGAACGTGTGTTTCGAACTTCGAGAGGCATGAAGACTACAAATCCAACGTCGTCGATATCGTTGTGAAGTGCCTGTTTCTGTGGTTCGCCGAACGCCACGGCCATGTGTGACTCGAACACCTCGACCGCGGCCGGATCCACCTCGGCAAGGGAAAGCGGATGCTGGTGCGGGGAGGCAAGCTCGACCCGAAATGTCAGATCACCGTTCCGAAGGACCTCGACGCCAGTGGATGAGCGATGCCGGAGTCCCATCGGGAGTTCCTGCGGTCCATCGCGGGCGGAACACCGAATTGGTCCCGGCTCGAGTTGCTCAATGTCAGCGGCCTTCCCGCAGTCGAGTGAAGGATGAGGAAGCTCGCACAATTCGACGAAGGGGAACGGTCGGCGATGCTCAAGAGCCTCGAGGCAGAAGTGACGGACAGGATCGAGCGGGCCTCCATGGCGACATCCGCGGCATTCGGGGGATAGTGGCAATGGACACTCCCGAGCTGCAGGAACTCGTGCATGCGCCAAGGGAACGCCTGCTGCCTGAATGACGCTGCGTTCCAATGGATTGTGCTCACAGCCGGCTTCAATGGATTCCTTCGCTTCCATGGCGCACCCTGGCTCAATGGCATTTGGCACATTGAAGCTACACCACGAACAGTGTGGCGTGCCATTGGTATACACACAACAAACTGGATCTGGAATATTTGGGAAGCAGCGGAAAGATCGCAAGGCTTGAATGAACCAATCCAGACTTCGATGATCAGAAAATCTCTGTTGTCGGGCCTTTGTGTCAATCACAACGGAAGGCGCTTTGCCTGAGGTCGAATTCGCCTTCCTGCAACCCAGTTTGTTGCCCTTCCACGCCGCCGAAGGTCGTGCATGGCCCGCTGCGGTCCGGTCCACTTCGAGTCTACCACCTGGTTGGGGGGATTGGCCGCTTTCCAGCCGGCCTCGCCCAACAATGGCAGCAATTGTTGCTGGAAACGAACCGGACTTCGAAGGTATAGGTGTTGTGGTTGGTTCCTGATCGGATGCTCGCATTCGACAGGCAACCACACAAATGTCCGAATCCAAGAGACCCGCATCATGCGCGCCGCTTCTGAGACCGCATGCCCGCGACGGCAAGCAACACTCCGCTCCTGACAAGGCAAAGTGTACGTCGA
>JAPOOS010000274.1 GCA_026713305.1 Paracoccaceae bacterium | reverse complement strand
CTATCGATTGCGGCAACTGGACATGCAATTCCGGACTGCGCCACGACTTCGCCCGTGACAGGCTGCGCTGGAAATCGACGTCCTCGTCGCCATGGCCCTCGGCCTTGCGCTCGAAGAGCTCATCCAGGTCTATCGTTCGATGTTCCCTGTGCTCGAAGGCTACGATCGCGACACCTGGTACGACAGGAACGGACGCATCGTATGGACCAGCAAGAGCCTGAAAACAGTGGGCCTAGCCACAAGGAATGAATGGAACAAGGTGCGCGACAAGAAGGAAGGGACGGTTGAGCGTAGCTTCACGGACAATTCCCTGCCTTCAGGGCCCATGGAACGAACAGTCACCTACGAAGCGCCGTTCACGCTGCCCGACCGGATTGAGGACTACCGGCAGGCATGGGAGTTCTATTCCGCTGGGAATTTGCCGTAGACACCCAAGCCACTCTTGCCAAATTGCGCGCCTGCTCCCGGTGTCCTGCTGCATCACTCCGATAGATGTTTCAGCTTTTGGTCGATCGGCTTGGCGAATGGCTTTCAAGGTGCTTTCGGCCTGCAGGTTCACGCGCGGACCGAACGGGCCCGGCAGCATTCCACTTGCTGCATGGCGGCTTGCACCAGCGTTCGCGAGAGACGCGCTCGGCAAACAAGCTGGAATTTCTTGTCTCGAACCCTACAGGTTGGGAGAAAAAAGGGGCGAAGCTTTCAATGCACGCAAGGATTTTGAACATTCCTGCCAAAGGCCAATTCGATGGGTTCCATCCCCCTCCCATCGACGTTTCATGCCAAACCGTCGTCAAACGGCGGTTGAAACCGGTCAATCCAGCAAATCTTGCCGATTGAATTGCGCTGACATTCACCATTCGGACATCCGGAACAGTGAATTCCGGTCGACAGTGCATGACACGGAAAGGAATTCGAGACCGGTGAGCTTTCCCTGTGCCGGCGAATTCATGCCTTTGACCACACGGGACTCCCGCCGCGGGACTGCACTGCCATGTCATGTTGCCGAAAGGCCGGCTTGTTGCTTGAACGAGCGATCGCAGGCCAGACATTGCGCTTGGCCAAGCGACCCCCTTTGACGATCGACCGTTCAACTGCCTGAAACCAACAATATATGGGTTTCCCTGTTCGGCCTTGGAGGCTATTGAAAAGATCCGGTTGCCGGCATCCAGCCATGCATGCGAGCGTGCCGACTTTCCAAGCAAGATTTGCACTGCCAGGTTTCAATGCCCATTGAGCATTCCCCATTCAGCAAGGCGGAATACGACCGTCGCATTTCCCAAACCCGTACAGCCATGGCAGCTGCCGGCATCGATGTCCTCTTTGTCACCGATCCATCGAATCAGGCTTGGTTGACGGGCTATGACGGCTGGTCATTCTACGTGCATCAGGGCGTAGTTCTGGATTTGGATCGGGACCCGCATTGGTGGGGCCGGATGCAGGACGCAAATGGAGCGCGCCGCACCGTTTGGATGAATGACGAGAGGGTTCTAGGCTACGCCGACCAATACATCCAGTCCCGTACCTGCCATCCGATGGAGGATCTTGCCGGGCATCTCAGGGCAATGGGATTTGAACGCTCCCGCGTCGGCGTCGAAATGGAAAACTACTACTATTCCGCGAAGGCTCATGCTGTGCTGGCTGCAGAACTGCCCAATGCTGTGCTGGTCGACGCCACGGCTCTTGTGAACTGGCAGAGAGGCGTGAAATCCCACGAAGAGATGGAATTCATCCGCAAGGCCGCCCGAATCTCCGAAAGCATTGTCCGCGTCGCGCTGGAGACCGCCGAGCCGGGGTTGAGAAAGAACGAGCTGGTGGCCGAAATCGCCCGTGCCAGCCTGATCGGCGTCAACGATGCCTGGGGCGACTATCCTGCAATTGTGCCGCTGACACCTTCCGGAATCGACGCCACCGCACCCCACCTGACCTGGAACGGCAACAAGATGAAAAAGGGCGAAATCACATTTTTCGAGCTCTCCGGTTGCTACCGCCGCTATCATGCGCCGCTCTGTCGCTCGCTCTTTCTCGGCAGGCCGCCACAGAACATGCTGGACGTCTCCGAAGCGTTGGCCGACGGGCTCGAAGCTGGACTGGAAGCGGCTCGAGCCGGCAACCGCGCCTGCGACATTGCCAATGCGCTCAATTCCGAATTGACCAAGGCCGGAATCGACCGCGACGAACGTTGCGGCTATGCGGTGGGCCTGTCCTACCCGCCGGATTGGGGAGAACGCACCGTGTCGCTCCGCTCCACCGACGAAACCGTCCTGCTGCCGGGCATGACCTTCCATTTCATGCCCGGACTGTGGCTGGAGGAGTGGGGACTCGAAACCACGGAGACTATCGTCATTGCGGAAGACGGTCCGGCCGAAGCGCTGTGCAATGTCGAGCGCAAGCTGTTCGTGAAAGCCTGATCCAGGTGGGCGCACTTGAAGACACCAAGACCCTGTTGGGAGAATTGATAGGTTTTCCCACTGTGTCGGCAGACAGCAATCTCGACATGATACGGCACATTGCGAATCGTTTGTCCGAATGCGGCGCCAAGGTCGAGATTTGGATGGATGATACGGGAGCCAAGGCGAATCTCTTCGCCACGCTTGGCCCAGAGCGCGATGGCGGCATCGTGTTGTCGGGACATTCCGACGTGGTGCCGGCAGCCGATCAAGCCTGGAACAGCGACCCGTTTGTGATGGTGGAGCGCGACGGCAGGTGGTACGGGCGCGGCAGCTGCGACATGAAAGGCTTCGTTGCCGCCGCTGTAGCCATGGCGCCGCGCTTTGCGCGTCTGGACTTGGTGCACCCTGTGCATTTCGCCATAACGCATGACGAGGAAACAGGCTGCAGAGGTGCGCGGGATCTGGCTGCGTCCCTTCGTGAGAAGCGCATCAAGCCTGCCATGGCCATCATCGGCGAACCGACCATGATGCAGATCATCGAGGGCCACAAGGGGTGCTACGAATACACAACGCGCTTCACCGGTTTCGAAGGCCACAGTTCCCGTCCCGACCTCGGCGTGAACGCGGTGGAACATGCGGTGCGCTTCGTCCACAAGCTGTTGGAGCTGAAGGGGAACCTAAAGACCCGCTCCGCTCCGAGCAGCCGATTCAATCCGCCTTGGACAACGATCAACACCGGCGTGTTGCAGGGCGGTTCGGCCCACAACATGATCCCCGGCAAGGCGACGGTGAAATGGGAAATGCGTCCCGTGAACAAGAGTGACGCGGCTTTCGTGAAGGAACAATTGCACCGGTTCTGCACGCAAGAACTGATGCCGGCCATGCGGGCCGTCCATCCCGGAGCGAAAATCGAGACCGAGGTCGTGGGCGAGGTTGAAGCTCTCGAGCCAACGGACGAGAACGAAGCCCGAGATCTGCTGATGGAGTTGACGGGCGCCGACCAAGCCGGCGTTGTGTCCTTTGGCACCGAGGCAGGCATTTTCCAGGGACTTGGGTTGAGTGTCGTGGTCTGCGGTCCGGGCTCGATCAATCAGGCACACAAGCCCGATGAGTTCATCGCGGTTGATCAAGTGGCTCAGTGTCTGGACATGCTTGACCGTCTGCCGACCAAGTTGCTTCAAGAGTGATCACGGAAGGCTGTCTCCGATTGCCCCTGAAACTGGCGTTGGGCCCATTCTTCCTGATGTAGCCTGATGGCTTTGCAAACTCGCAATTCGGCCTTGCCCGGGGTTACACAATGCCGCAACTGCCTGCCCGCTGGGTACATGCGGAAAGTTGCTTGATCCAACTTCACAACATCCTCGGGAACTGCGGCGCTGGACAAACCTGAATGACAAATTCCGGGACTTCGATCTGGAATCTGATGACATCATGGCTGCGAACGAACATTGGGACAGGGGCGCAGCCTCTCGTTGTGCCGCGCATGTCTCGATGACCTTTGCCCGTTTGCGCAGGCAGCGGCGTTTTGTGCCGGTCCGGTTGAATGTGTACAGTGAGCGTCGGGGAAATCGCAGACTTGCTGGAAGACTGGCGCCGTCCAGAGGACAGCATTCGGGCCAGCCACCGATGCCGTTGTCCGAATGCCAGTGCAATTGTCAGGGAGAGACAGCGGACAATGACCAATTCACGAACCAACATGGCCGAAGGCGGTTCGGGCACCCTGTCACCGCAGGCAGGCCAGAACGGAACGGCCGGGCTGGTAGCCAGGCGCCGACTTCTGTTGGGACCAAATGTTCCAACGTTCTACCAATCTCCCATCCACATAGTGCGCGGAAAGGGCGTTTGGCTCTGGGACAACGACGGCAGAAGGTATCTCGATTGCTACAACAATGTGCCTCACGTTGGCCATTGCCATCCGCGGGTCGTTGAAGCGATTTCCATGCAGTGCGCAACCCTGAACACTCACACGCGATATCTGCATTCAGGCATCCTCGAATACCTCGAATCCGTGCTGCCCACGTTTGACGACCAGCTTGGCTGCGGCCTCCTGACCTGCAGCGGCTCCGAAGCGAACGATGTCGCACTTCGAATGGCCCAGTCATTCACCGGCCACAGCGGCTTCATCGCGACCGACAGCACATATCACGGCAACACCGCACTGGTCAGCCAGCTTGACAGGCGAGGCGGACCTGTCGGCGGCCTGGAGGCGCATGTCGTCCGCGTTCCCTGCCCGGTGGGCGAATCAACTCGGTACAAGAAGACGGTCTCCCGCGAAAGCCGGAGCTTCGCGGCTTCGGTTGCAGTTGCAGTTTCCCAGCTTGAAGAGAGAAGGCAAGGATGCGCCGCACTCATTCTTTGCCCGTTCTTTGCCAACGAAGGATTTCCGACTCTGCCCAAGGGCTTCCTCGATCAAACCGTGGAGATTGTGCAGGCTGCCGGCGGTGTTGTCATCTGTGATGAAGTGCAGCCGGGATTTGGCAGGCTCGGCAGTCACTTTTGGGGGCATGAGCGCATCGGAATTGTGCCCGACATCGTCACGCTGGGCAAGCCAATGGGGAATGGCCATCCCGTCGCCGGGGTCATCGCACGCCCCGACGTGCTTGGCGCTTTCCGCCAGGACTACAAGTATTTCAACACCTTTGCCGGCAACCCGGTTGCAGTCGCGGCCGCACAGGCCACGCTGGATTGCATCCGGGAGGATGGGCTGATCGAAAACGCCCGAACTGTCGGCAGTCATGCCAGGAGGAAACTTCAGGAACTGGCAGAAATTTGGGATTGCCTGGGGGTCGTGCGCGGCAGCGGAATGTACTTTGGAGTCGAGGTTTGCGATTCCGACGGTCTCCCGGCCGGCCGGATGGCCGGACGCATCGTGAATGCCATGCGTGATCTGGGAGTCCTGATCGGCACCGCCGGCCGATACGGTTCGATACTCAAGATTCGCCCACCTCTGCCGATTTCCGTAGCCGAAATCGACATTCTTGCCGAGACTCTGCACCGAGCCCTGAAGGGGACGAAATGAATCCCGACTCGGCAAGCAAGGCGCTCCGGCACGCGGAGGCCGCCTTGGACTTCTATCCTGAATGGAGTCTTGTCCGCTTTGTCGACATTCGAGAGAACGCAATCTTTGAAATCGAGTCGCAGGACGCGCGACGGGCAGTGCTTCGCATTCATCGGCCAGACTATCAAACCGCCTCCGCGATCAGGTCGGAGCTGGAATGGATGCGGTATCTCTGTGCATCGGGAATGCGGGTGCCGGAGCCAATTCTCAATCGGCGGGACAGTCCGCTTACCCACACACCAAGCGGCGCCACCGTCAGCGTGCTCAGCTGGCTGCCGGGCACCTCGCTTTCCGAATTTCGCGACGGGCAATTCAAGGATGCAAGCGAATTGACTCGCATTTGCCGAAGATTGGGTTGCGAACTTGCGCGGCTTCACAATCTTTCGGACCGATTCAGCAAGAGCGCCGGATTCACGCGCTGGAGCTGGGACAGCTTGGGATTTCTGGGCAAGACTCCTCATTGGGGACGTTTTTGGGAACATCCGTCGCTTTCGACCGATCAACGCCGGCTCATGACAAAGTTTCGCCGTGCGGTTCGCAACAAGCTTCAATCATGGGATGCAATGGGGCTTGAATTCGGCCTCATCCACGCGGATGCGTTGCCCGAAAACGTGCTGGTCGACGGCGAGGACGTGTATCTGATCGACTTTGACGATTGCGGATACGGGTATCGCATGTACGAGCTGGCGGTTGCAGTTTGGGGACTCCGTTCCTTGCCAGGTCATTCAGCTCTCACCGCCGCACTCCATTCCGGATATTGCGCAGCAAGGCCCCTGCCCGACTGGCAGTGGAAGACGCTGGAGGGTTTCATCGTCGTTCGCAATCTACTGTGTCTTGGCTGGATTGCAGACCGAGCCGAGATTGGCGACACGGACGAACGATTTGTCAAGCACACCCAATGGCTGGAGTCCGAAGGGGTCCGTTGGTTGGAGTCAAACAGTTGATCTCGGTTGCCGAATCCGTTGCAAAGCCAGGGCGTGTTCAGTTGACTGCACTCGCGTAAGGAGTCCAAGGTGCAGATTCACCAAAAGGGAAGCTGTGATGCCAACGACACGGGTTCGACATCTCCAATTCGCGCCTGACTGTGACTGGCGGGGCAAGGCAACGCTCCACGAGCAATGTCCCGAAGCGTTCGCTTTGGCATGCATGCTTGCCGCAACGAGTCCGGATTCTGCCAATCCAACCAGATCAAAGATCTAGCACGCTCTTTGATTAGTTCATCTCTACAATGGTACACGGGAGTTCCCTGAGCCCCGAACTACATGGTGATCTAGTGGCCAACGAATCTAATGAAGTGACAATTGCCGAGTCGCAGGAGTGTGTGTTCAAGGCAGACGGCATTCGGCTTTACCAAGCAGATTGTCTGCAATTCATGGACGCACTTGCGGAACGCCACCCAGATGGCGTGTTTGACATGATATTCGCGGACCCGCCCTACTTTCTGTCCAACGGCGGCATCACCTGCCAGGCCGGCAAGATGGTCGCCGTCGACAAGGGCGCTTGGGACAAATCTGGTGGACCAACCGCGAACCACGCGTTCTCGCTTGCCTGGCTTGAAAGGTGTCAAAGAGCGCTCAAGCCAAACGGAACCATATGGGTGTCCGGAACGCACCATGTCATTCACTCAATTGGTTTCGCCATGCAACAAATTGGCATGAAGATCCTGAACAGCATCACCTGGGAAAAGCCAAATCCACCACCCAATCTGTCATGCCGCTACTTTACACATTCGACGGAGACGATCCTTTGGGCTGCCCGAAACAACAGGGCCAAGCATGTTTTCAACTACCGGGAAATGCGCAAGGAAAATGGCGACAAGCAGATGAAAACCGTCTGGAAGTTCTGTGCCCCTACGCGATCGGAGAAAAAGTTCGGCAAGCACCCGACTCAGAAGCCGCTTGTCCTGCTGGAACGTATCATACGCTCCAGCACAAACGTTGGAGACTTGGTCTTTGATCCATTCGCAGGCAGTTCGACGACTGGCGTGGCAGCGACTCGACTGGGACGAAAGTTTGAGGGTTGCGAACTTGAGGATGAATTCATCAAGACATCCAAGGCAAGACTTCAGGCTGCCTTGGATCCGGGGAGCCACAAAACCGGCAGTCCTGCTCGTGCAAATCAAGCTTGAAGGGGATTTGAACTGGAAGGAATGTGGCGCTGGAAAGGAGAGTACGCCATCAGGATTGCGCTTCGAGTGAAAGGCAATTGTCTTTCAGTACTGGCGGCATATCCGGGACATGCAGTCAAAGAGCAAATCGTTGGTCCCAGCGCCAACCCTCTCAGCATGGGAAAGCATGTCACCCAGAGTTTCAAGAAGCATGAGACTTGCAAGTTTCCAGAAAGGAGCGGAGCCAGTTGGGAAACGCGAATGTCAAGAAAGCCGCTTCCAGATTTCGCTACTCTGGATCTCACATCGCAACAGCTCCATGCGGTTCGACCCATTGGACTTTGCCTTGCTCGAACTCCCGCCTGCTGAATCCAAATGGCAGGGATACGATTGAAGCTCGCACAATCTGTTGTTCATTGCCTCACACTTGGCCTACAGTTTGGGTCCCCTCAAAGGAGTTGTCGAAAACAATCAAGTTTCGACATTGAACATGCGCGTGTGGGGCACCACATCTGAACTGTCCGCTGGCTGCAAACGGAGGATTACGTGCAACAGGTAACGACGACAAAGAAGCAAGGCATTGACTGGCTTTGTCGAAGCACTTGGAAGCAGGCTTCCCGCAACACGGCATGGTGCCTCGCAGGCTGTTCGATCGGCGACATGGGCACAATTCTGTATTTCCAGGTAATGGGGATTCCCTGGCCAACGCTTTGGATCATGGTGCTTGCAATCTTCAACGGGCTCGTAACTTCGATTATCCTCGAGACCATCATTCTACTGCGACAGATGAACTTGAAGCTGGCGTTCAAGACGGCAGTCGGAATGTCGCTGTTGTCAATGATTGCCATGGAAACGGCAATGAACTTGGTTGACGTGGCCGTAACCGGGGGCGCCAAGTTAACTCTCGCAGTGTTGCCGCTCATGTGGATTGCCGGTTTCCTGACGCCGCTGCCATACAACTACTGGCGTCTGAAGAAGCTCGGGAAATCCTGCCACTGAATTCCAGGCATGTTTGGTTGGCCGTTGCGGTCAACCGTCAATGAATGCATCCAACACCCTCGACAGAGCGACGTCGCGTTGTGCCAGCGAAGGCATACTGAAGTGCTGGCGTGCAGAGTGCAACGTGTATCTTGACATACGCAAGCTTGTGTTCTACATAGCCGATCTACTAATCTTTTAGATTACTATTTGATGACAATATGGCACTGCATCCCTACGATAGTCGGCAGGCAGCAAATGTCTTCATCACAATGGCCCAGAGAGATGGCCGTCAGATGTCAATTATGCGTGTGCTGAAACTGTTATATTTCGCGCATGGATGGTGCTTGGCCCTTTATCACAGGCCGTTGATCAACGACCATGTGGAAGCGTGGAAGTTCGGCCCTGTCATTCCCATGGTTTACTTTGCCTTTCGACCCCAAGGTATCTATGGACTCAATCCGATGGAACTTGTCCACGAGCGCGAAATGTGTCACGACACCTCGCGCCTGCTTCGCTGGATTGATGACAAGTACGGTGTCCTCACTGACAGACAACTTTCGCTACTGACACACGTCAAGGGAGGTCCTTGGCATCAAGTATATAGGCCAAATGTCAGAAATATTGTCATCCCAAATGATCTGATTACCTCTTACTTTCTCAAAAAGTCGAAGGGAGTTGAATAGTTAAGAGACAAGAGACCTCGCCAACCCTGCCAAAAATTGATCCTCAATCCGAAGCGGAAACACTCGATGAGGGTGCACAAGAAACGTTGGGAATAAAGGATTGGCACAGGATTCGGCATCGTTGGGCAGCTGTTGTGATCGCCATCATTGTGATGGTTGGAGACACATTGCTTGTATTCAGCATCCTAAATCAAGAGATCGACTGGCAAAACTCCAGCCACCTTGTGTTGGTTCTGGCTGTGTCACCGGTCCTCTCAGCAACGGCAATCACGATTTTCATGATCGTTGGTGCATTCCGCGTACAGCCAGTTGCTCCACAATTTCCAGCCAAGCTCTTTGTTCAATTGATTTCAAAGGATAGTTCCTAATATTAGGATAGATGTTGCGATCGCAATATCGCAGTCTGTTGGGCGCGTACGCTACGACAAGCTGGACGGCAAGGCCAGGTCAGCGTGTCGGCAGTGTCGCTGGGAACATTTAGACGTGATGGTTCCACAATTGTCCTGCTCAACGACTTTCAACTCGTACGGCTTCATTCGCATTGCGATTACGGTCTGCCTTAAGGGTGGAAGGTTGATTGGCGAGACCATTGCCCGCCATCGAAGGCGGGACTTTGGCGCATTGCAATCCATCCGTTGCGTGCCAATGAGAATTCAGCGAAGGGGTGCGTTCCATCTAGCTGGACGCGATTTGGCCCTCTGGAGGCCGTCCTGACTGATTCGGCCGGTTTCAACCCCCTGACTTGGGGCGATAGTCGCCACACGTCGACAGTTCGCGCACATCCAAGAATCACTGTCACAATGCGCCGCTTTGGGGTAGTGTCGGGAGCAAACTAACGCGCGTCGGTTCCTGTCGGCTCCTGCGCAATTCTCCTTGAGAATGGATTGCTCCCGACGTCCATCACTATGAAGCTTTCAGCCACGATACACAAGCTTTGCAACAGACTGAACAAGCTAATCGACGACGGCATGCCGGTTGAGGCCTTCGATGCCTTGGAAGACACTGTCCGCAAATCCCTGCAACCAAGGGACGACTTTGCTGAGGTGGACAACGATGCCTTCGACGGTTCGTTGGAGCTCGGGCGCGTGCTGCTCGTCAATGCTGTCACCAACCTGGACGACAAGGCCAAGGGCATCCGGTCGCTGCGCTGCCAGTGCCTGCAAGCGGAGGAGGCGAAGAATGCGGAGGCACACGAAGTGGTCAAGAGGGTGCTCGGGCACTTCATGAAGAACCGCCACCGGATGCAGCGCCACAGCTTGTGTCAGAAGAAGCTGCCGATCGGGTCGGGCGTGGTTGAATGCGCCAGCCGCGTTTTGATCAATCAGCGGATGAAGCTCTCGTGAATGCGTTGGAGCAAGGCCGGCGGGCAGGCGGCAATGACTTTCCGGGCACTCTTGAAGTCGGTCCGTTTTGATGGAGCGTGGGAGCTGTTGAGGGAGCCGCTGCGCCGAAACTGGACCGAACAAGACCGTCGGTGCGAGCAGCTGGAAGCGGCAGCCTGAAACGGAACAAGCGTCGCGGTGGGCGAATCGCACCCTCGCCGAGGGTCCCAACCAACCCTTCCATGGATGCGGGCTGGCGGTGTAGAGATTGAAGGACGAGTGAAATTCAGGAAGCGGAAATGGCGCCAAACGAACCAAAACCACCCAAATTGAAGTCAATCAAGATCCGCGGCTTCAGGTCTCTCAGGGACGTTGCGCTTTCAAACCTTGGACATGCAACCATCCTTGTCGGCGCCAACGGATCCGGCAAATCCAATTTCATGCGCTTCTTCGAAATGATGCGTTGGACGCTCAAGTCCCGCAGTCTGGGAAAGTTCATCGCGCTGCATGGCGGAGCCGACGACCAGCTATACCGTGGCAGCAAGAAATCACTTGTCATGCATGCTGAATTGAGTCTTGGGACAAACCAGGGGAGAGTTGACTATCGCTTCACGCTTGCCCGTGCTCACCCCGACCGGCTCGTCTTTGCCGAGGAAGAGTGTCGTTTCAGTCAAAGGGACAGACCGACTCTTGCAAACTGGACTTCTCTGGGCGGTGGCGGCCATCGTGAAGCGCTGATTGTTGATGCTGCACATTCGAAATCCGGGCACGCTGAAGTCAACAAGACTACGGCAAGGGCGATCGTGCATCTGTTGCGAAACTGTGCAGTACATCAGTTTCACGACACTTCGGACACCTCGCATTTCAAGAGACTGTGGGACGTCGAGGACAACAATGCGCTTCTTTCAAATGGAGGAAACCTGGCTGCAGTTCTGTACAGGCTCGAACACGAGGACCACGGACGCTTCAAGAACATCTGCCGGCACATTTCCCGGGTCCTGCCGGTGTTTGATCGATTCCAGATCGAAGAGAGTTACGGGAAAGTTCTATTGAGGTGGAAGGCAAGAGGTGCCGACGAGACCTCTGGCGCGCATCTCACCTCGGATGGTTCTCTTCGATTCTTTGCGCTTGTCACGCTTCTGAACCTTCCCAGGGAAATGCTTCCGGACGTCCTGCTGCTGGATGGACCCGAGCTGGGCTTGCACCCGACTGCCGTCGCCTTGATCGGCAGCATGATCAAGAGCATTTCCCTTGACGTTCAAGTCATTGTTGCCACTCAGTCGCCACTGCTGCTGGACTTCTTTGATCTTGATGAAATAGTCGTTCTTGAAGCAGAAGATGGGGCAACGACTTTCCGGCGTCTCGCCAATGATCGCTACCGCGCATGGCTGGAAGACGGATTTGCGTCTGGTGAACTTTGGCAAAAGAACCTCATCGGAGGATGGCCGTGATTCAACTTGCGGTGTCCGTGGAAGGAACGACCGCGGCTGAGTTCATCAAGTGAATCTCATCTCCGCATTCGCTGAAGTCGGGCCATATCGGATGGGTTGCACCGGTTTTCTCGGGCCGTTCAAGACTTGGCCAACTCCCCTGCCAGGACTTCGCTGCCCTCCGCGATCAGGACCTTGTGAGGTCTGCCAGCGCCTTGCGCGACTTGAGCGAACTGGCCGATCAGATTGAAGATTTCCTCTGCGGCCTCGCAAAGTGACGTTCAACACGAATCCGCATGCGCTGCGACAGACCAGAGCGGCCCTCCAGCAATGGAGCGCCGCTTTCAGGTGCGCCTGAATCACTCCCGGTGATGGGCAATTCGCCCAATCAGGTTCAGCAGCAGCTGGGCCGCAAGAATGGCCGTGCACCCGCTGGCATCGTAGTCCGGCGCGACCTCGACCAGATCGATGCCTCTGATGTTCCCCCTGGACGCAAGGCCGTCAAGAAACTCCAGCATTTCGTAGTACAGAAACCCACCGTGGCTGGGCGTCCCGGTGCCAGCCGCTATGGAAGGATCGAATCCGTCGATGTCTATGGTCAGGTAGTAGTCACGGCCGGCGGGAATGCGGGCCAGCAGTCCGGCCGTTCCCAGACTGCGAGCCTGGCGCACAGAGATGATGTCCGACCCCATCGAACGCGCATCGACATAGCCCTCACGACTGGTCGACGAGACATTTCGAATGCCAATCTGGGTCAAGCCGGTGATGTGGTCCTGTTCAAGCGCACGCCGCATCGGATTGCCGTGACCGTAGCGAACGCCGTGACGTTCGTCGACGAAATCAAGATGCGCGTCGATCTGGACCAGATGCATCGGTGGACGATCTCTGAAGGCGTTGACGCAAGGTATGTTGACCGAGTGATCTCCTCCGATCACGACCGGTGTGCTGCCCTGCGCAAGTATCTCCCTGACCGAGCTTTCAATGTTGAGATGGCTCCTGATCGTGTCGGTGTGGACGATGTCGGCATCCCCGGCATCGACAATCCTCACCTTGCCCGCATCCAGATAGACGACGTCATCCTCATGGTCATAGGCTCCGGCATGCCCAAATGCGAACAGCGTGGACGCCTCCCGCACAGCTCTGGGACCAAATCTGGCGCCGGGACGCCACTGCGTGCCAAAGTCGAACGGCGCCCCGAGAACGACAAAGTCCGCATTCCATTTGGCCGGGTCTGTCTCATGGCGGGACTTCCCGAAGGTGCAGATGCCGACAAATGGAAGATCGAGCCGTCCGCTCTCATATGAATGTGCATTGCTGGCCATGTTGAAGTCTGCCGTTCGTTTGGTGGTCGGTGTGCATTGCCTGCGCGGGGCTGCCAATGTTGCGCGAAACACGCTCGTTGGGCGGAATCGAACATCGGCGCCTTGTTTTGTCAAGAGTTTTCCGCAAGAAGATGTAGCCTGACCCCTATGACCGCTTGACTGACCGCAGCTTGTGCGGGAATTGTTGACCACAACCACTTGAATGGGTTGCCTCTGCATCCCAATGACTTAGCTGCACCAACACCAATCTGAGACTACAACGGAGCCATCCATGCCCATTGTCGTTGTCGAATCGCCGGCAAAGGCCAAGACGATCGAAAAGTTCCTCGGCAGGGACTATCGGGTCTTGGCGACCTTTGGTCACATCCGGGACCTCAAGCCCAAGTCGGGATCCGTGGATCCAACCGATGACTTCGCCATGAAATGGGAAGTTGACAAGGCCGCACTCTCTCGCATCGGCGCCATTGCCAAGGCTCTGACGCCTGGGCAGGAGCTGCTTCTGGCAACCGACCCCGATCGCGAAGGCGAAGCAATCAGCTGGCATCTGCGGGAAATCCTCAGGAGGCGAAGGGGACTTGGCGGCATTGCTTCGAACGCCAAGCGAATTGTGTTCAACTCCATCACCAAGTCTTCCGTCCAAAATGCCATTGCCAGCCCGCGACAAGTCGATTCGGCTCTCGTGGATGCCTATTCCGCGCGCCGCGCGCTGGACTATCTCGTTGGATTCAACCTCTCGCCGATACTTTGGAAGAAGCTTCCCTGCGCCAGATCCGCAGGCCGTGTCCAGTCGGTTTGCCTGCGCCTCATTGTCGAGCGGGAACTGGAAATCGAACGTTTCCGCGCGCGCGAATTCTGGACGGTCGACGCCGACCTTGAAACGGCAGCAAAGGAACAGTTTCGCGCGCGGCTGCGTGTGCTGAACGGCAAGAAGCTGGCAAAGCATGACCTTGCGACAAAGGATGCCGCCGAACAGGCGGCAGAAGCCATCAAGCGGGCCACTCTCGCCGTGCTTGACTTGCAGACAAAGGATCAGTCGAGACGCCCGCAACCTCCGTTCACTACCGCTACGCTGCAGCAGGAAGCCAGCCGCAAACTGAGATTCAACACAAAGTCCACAATGATGGTGGCCCAAAAGCTCTACGAGGCTGGCCACATCACCTACATGCGGACCGACGCAATCGACATGGCCCCCGAAGCCGTCAAGGCAGCCCGCGGGCTGATTCGGAGACAGTTCGGCACGCAATACTGCCCGCAGCGGCCGCGAATCTTCAAGAACAAGGCCAAGAACGCGCAGGAGGCGCACGAATGCATCAGACCGACCGACTTCGCTGCCAGCGCCGCCACGCTTGGTTCGGTCAGCAGGGACCAAAGGAATCTCTACCAACTTGTCTGGAACCGCGCCGTCGCCAGCCAAATGGCCAACGCTCGCTTCAAGCGAACCCAGGTCGAAATTGCCAACCGCGATTCGTCGATCATGTTGCAGGCCAATGGCAGCGTCCGGGTCTTCGACGGATTCCTCAAGATCTACGAAGAGGGGCAGGACAAGAAGGCGGAGGATGCCTCCCAGGACATCGAAAACGCCTTGCTTCCTGCGCTGGCGATTGGCGAAGGACTGGCTCAAAGAAAGATCATTCCAGTTCAACATTTCACGAAGCCCAAGCCGCGCTATACCGAGGCTTCGTTGATCAAGAAGATGGTCGAGCTTGGGATTGGCAGGCCATCGACCTACTCGTCAATAGTTTCACGCATTCAGGAACATGGATACACGCAGCGGGTTGAACGTTCGCGGACCTTGCAGCCAACGCCGACGGGCCGCGTGCTGAATGCCTTCCTGACGCACTATTTTGCCAAGTACATCGAGTACGACTTCACGGCCGAACTTGAGGAGCAGCTCGATGACATTTCCGGTGGACGAAAGGCCCGGTCCGAGGTGCTTGAAAGTTTCTGGCTGCCGTTTTCGCAGTCGGTGAACGTCGCCAGGGATCTGCAGTTTACCGACGTCGCAGATCGGTTGAGCGGCACAATCGCCCCACAGTTCCTTGAGGCGGGCGAAGATGGAATGGACGTTCGCCATTGCCCGAATTGCAGCAAGGGGACGCTTGTGCTGAAGTTTTTCAGAAACAGCGATCCGTATTTTCGATGCGACGGCTGCAGTTTCAACCTGCCATTGCAGCAAGGTGCGAAGGGTTTCGAATCACAGAACAAGTTGCTTGGAAACGACCCCGAGAGCAACCGCCTGGTCCACCTGAAGGTGGGCAAGTTCGGACATTACATCGAGATGGCGAAAAGCGCCAAACCGCGCAGGAGCGCGAAGACTGTCAGCTGGCCAAAGCAGTTTTCCCTGGACGAAGCCAATCTTGACTTGGCGCTGCAGTTGCTGGCGTTGCCCCGCCATGTCGGTGACCACCCGGACGGCAGAGGCGCTATCACTGCCGGAATTGGCCGAAACGGGCCCTATGTGCGATGCGAGGGGCTGTTCGCCAGTGTGCCCGATGCGCGGGAAGTGCTGAATCTCGGAATGAACAGAGCCGTGGAATTGCTTGCCAACGCCGGAAGGGGCGGAGGAAACTTTCGCGATCTGGGCGAGCATCCAAAGGAGGGCGGACCCGTGCGGGTCCTGAAGGGACGGTATGGACCCTACATCAAGTATTCCGGCGGCAACGTCAGCATTCCGGCAAAGATTGATCCGGAATCCCTGTCCCTCGAACAGGCTCTTGTTCTGATCGAGAACAAAAAGCAGGGACGGTCCCGCGGTTCGAGGTCGCAGGAGGTTAGGACACTTGGCGAACATCCCGCCAAGGGCAGCGAAGTCAAGCTGATGAAAGGCCCCTACGGACCATACGTCAAATGGAAGAGGACAAATGCAAAGCTTCCGCCCAACTTGGCAAATCTGGATGACGTTACGCTTGACGATGCCGTCAAACTCATTGAGAGAAGACTGGGCGGAAGGGCCGTGGGCAGTCGTTCCAACGTGATCAGGGAAATTGGAGAGCATCCCAAGCTTGGCGGTCCCATTCAGGTGATCAAGGGCAGAAACGGCCCATCGCTAAAGTGGAGGCGCAGATACGCTCCGCTTCCCAAGGATGTGGACCCGAAGGATCTCACGCCCGGCATGGCAGTTGCCTTGATGAACCGGAAATCGAAGGGCGCAAAATGATCGGTGCACTCAACCATGTCGCTGTCGTCGTACCCGACCTGTCCAAGGCCTGCAGGCTCTACGAGTCTGCGTTTGGCTGTACGCCCTCCCCTCCTGTTGCCGTGCCGGAGCATGGAGTTACAGTCGTGTTCATCGAACTTTCCAACACCAAGATAGAGCTGCTGGAGCCACTTGGCGCTCACAGTCCGGTGAGGAAGTTTCTGGAACGCAACCCGGCAGGCGGAATTCATCACATTTGCCTGGAGGTTCCCGACATGGACGAAGCTGTGGATCGAGTGGCAGGCGCCGGCGTGCGCGTGCTCGGCGACGGCTCCGCGGCTATCGGCGCACACGGCAAACCGGTGTTGTTTCTGCATCCCCGTGACTGTCTCGGCACCCTGGTAGAGCTTGAGGAAGCCTGACAAGTGTCGTTTGCCGGGGCACTTGTGCTGTACGCGGTCATTTGGTTCATGTGCCTGTTCATTGCGCTGCCCAGGCGCATCCGCACGCAAGGCGAAGACGGCCGGGTCTTGAAGGGCACTCCGCCATCTGCACCGACCAACCCTCAGTTGGCGCGCAAGCTCAAATGGGTTACGGCAGCCGCAGTCTTTGTTTGGGCCCCGATAGTGCTGATTCTGGTGTTCGATCTCGTGACGATCGAGGACATTGACTTTTTCGGGCGTTGGGGTGACGGTCAGTACGGATGAACGCCGCCGAGCAAATGAATGGCTTCGAGGTCCCGAAGGGATTCGCGCACCGTCGTTTGCTGTGAAGGACTCGTTTGTGTCCGAATCGCCAATTGCCACTATAAGGAACGCCGCCAGCCTGGTGTTGGTGAGAGAAGCCAGGCGAAGGACCCAGATTCTTATGGGCCGAAGAACGGCAACAGCCGTGTTCATGCCCAACAAGTTCGTGTTTCCCGGCGGCGCCGTCGAGCCTCAGGACTACACCGGCTTGCAAAGCGACGACGCCACATGCATCAATTTTGGGAAGCTCGGTCAAGATGCCGATGAAGGACTCGCCTCGGCCCTCGTGAATTGCGCCATGCGCGAGACCTGGGAGGAAAGCGGCATAAGAATCCTGCCAGCAGCCGCCCGACGCCACGCAAGATTCGGCGCCGAGGAACTTGCCGGCAATCAAGCGATTGAACAGTCGCTCGTGGCATCCTGCGTCACCTTCATTCTGCGAGCCATCACGCCGCCTGGCTACATCCGTCGGTTCGACACGCGATTCTTCCTGGCAAACTGCGAATCGACCTTGATCGACGGAGCCATTCCCGAACCCGAGAGCTCATCGAGCGAGTTGCAGGATCTGAAATGGATGGGATTTGACCAAGCGCTGAAGCTGGACACTCCCTACATAACCGGTGTCGTGCTGCGGAGAGCGCAGGCGCTGGTCGCGGAAGGTTCCGATTCCGCCAATGTTCCCTTTTACTTCACTGCGGACGGCGTGCATCGCCGTGAAACGCTGTAGGCTCTCGCCGCTTCGCCTCACGGGGTGTCGGGAAACCAAAGGCCAGGTTCCGCAAACTCAATTGAATTGCCGGCAGGATCACGAACATAGAGCGACTTGGCGCCGTTCGGCCAGACGACTTCAGATTCGATTGCGACGCCGAACTCAAGAAGGCGACTCTTCCAGGCGGCGAGCTGCGTTCGAGTGGCAGCCAGACAGACATGTCCCATTCCGTCGGCCCCGTGGATGAACTCCGGGGCCTGATCGGCGCGACGCGTTTCTGTTGGATTGAAAATCAAGAGTACGGCGCCGTCGCAACGGAAGAACACATGCCGGTCGCCCTGCCGTGCTATTTTTTCCAGGCCCAGTGCTCTTTCGTAGAAGCGCTCGACGGCATCGAGATCGGTTGCATACAGGACCGCTTCGAGTATGCGCGGTGGACTGAGTTCTGAGGTCAAGTCCTTGAACCTCCGTAAGGATTTGCCTGCGCTTCGGGCAGGCGTGAATGCCGTCAACAGTTAGCGACTGGCATTGTCAAACGAAACCAGATTCAAGAACAGCGAAGCGGCAAGTCGTTGGCGCCGTGAGCAAGTCTGCAAACGGCTGAGCGGATGAGTCCCCAATCTCGTTGACGCGCTGCTCCAACCAAGCTTGTTCAAGGCTGATTCCCGGAAACAGGCGGCCGACCGTTTGGCAAGGCTGGACAGTTTCATGCACACAGTCTGAATTGTGCATGGACTAATGTCGTGGCCCAAACACCCCGATCAGACGAATGCGGCTCCGACCGCAAATCGCTCGCCGGGACTCATCGCCTCGGTGCCAATGACCCTTGAACCGGCTCTTTGGCTGATGAGCACGCGAATGGCGCCGCGTCCGCAGCCGATTTCGAATCGGTCATTGAGGACGACGCCGGGCGGCCCGGTTGCGTCGACGACCTTGGAAAGCAGAAACTTGGTGCGGACACCGCCAGCGACGCTCCATGCTCCTGGAAAGCGTGAAAGTCCCCTGATGTGGCTGTCGACCCGACTTGCCGGGAGCGACCAGTCGATCCTGGATTCCCGTTTGCTGATCTTCGACGCGTAGGTGATCCCCGTCTGGGGCTGACTGACGGGCTCGATGTCGGGAAGGCGATTCAAGGCTTCCACGCAGAGTTCCGCACCCAGAATCGACAGGCTCTCGGTCAGCGTGTCGCCAGTGTCGAGCGGCTCAACGGGAATTCGCCGGGACAGCAGCACCGGACCTGAATCAAGGGCCTCGCTCATCCGTATTATGCATACGCCGGTTTCCCTGTCGCCCGCCATTATTGCCCGCTGAATTGGAGCCGCGCCGCGCCATCTCGGCAAAAGCGAAGGATGTACGTTGATGAAGCCGAATTGCGGAACGTCCAGGAGCGCCTTCGGAATCAGTCTGCCGTAAGCGACTACGACGCCTACATCGACCTTCATGTCCCGCATGGCCGGCATCGCTTCCGCAAGGGAGGTTGGGCATTGAACTGGAATGTTCATCCTTGACGCCGCCGTGGCTACCGCCGTGGGCCGCACCGCCATGCCGCGGCCCGAAACCCTTGGCACCTGTGTCCAAACGCAACGTACCCGGTGCCCGCTCTTGAAAATGCCACGCAGCGTTGGCACGGCGAAAGGTGGCGCCCCCATGAACAAGACTTTCATGAGTCCGCCAATGCAATGGCGATTGAGCCGCTCGAGCGCATCTCGACTAACCCATTCTTGACTTCTTTTGTTTGCTTGCCGCCCGTTCCTTCTTGTACTTGGCCACGATAATTCCGCGTTTGAGGCGCGACAGATGATCAATGATGAGCTTGCCGTTCAGGTGGTCGATTTCGTGTTGCGCGCAACGAGCTTGGAGGCCCTCAAGCGCAAGCTCCCGTTCGACGCCGTCCAAGTCCAGAAATCGAAGCTCGACGGACACCGGTCTGGTTATGTCGATGAAGAATCCCGGGAGGGAAAGACATCCCTCGCTTGCCACATCCACATCGCTTGACCGGTCAAGAATCTCGGGGTTGATCAGGACAAGCGGGTCCCGCTCGTCCTCGTTGCCAGCCATTTCAATCACGGCCAGGCGCAGACCCACGCCCACTTGGGGGGCCGCGAGCCCGATTCCAGGCGCGTCGTACATCGTTTCGATCATGTCGCCCGCAAGCTCGCGGATCTCGTCCGTTATGCCGTCAACCAGCCTTGCGCGTCTTTTGAGCTGCCGTGCCGGGTAGGGAAGTATTCGTCGAATGGTCATTTGGCGAATCTAGTTGTTTGCTCTCTCCGCTTCAACGAAACAGGCCGACTTTTCCTGATCAATTCAGGCTGAGTCGCCGGTTTCTTCATGCGATTGCCAGTCGCGCCCCACGCCGGACCGATTGCGTCCTTCCAGTCCAGCGCCGAACTTTTCGGTCCATGTCGGCAGCAGATCGCCTTTCTCGGGGCATGCATTGGCAATGGCGCGTGCCACGGCTCTGCTCAGGCAGAGGCTGGCGACATGGCCGATTTCGAACAAGGCGGGCGCGATGCTGTCCACGCGCCTCTTGCCGCTGGAGGCGAAGAAGATGGCGTCGCCATCAAAGATCGTGTGCGATGGCAGGATCGCTCTGGCCAATCCGTCATGGGAGCACACGGCCAGCCTGGTTGCCTGCGCTTGCGTGAGCTTCAGATCGGTTGCGACAATGGCAATCGTGGTGTTTTGCCGGCCGGCCCCGGGCAAGTTGTCGCCAATCTCGTCGGTTCCGCGTGAGCATTCCCGGTCGTCGACGATCGGGAACTCGTTGTCGAGACAAAACGGCGTGGCCCAGAATCTTCCCGCCTTTCCGCGGACCGTGCTTCCCAGAGAGTTGACAGCCACGAGCGCACCAACGGTGTGTCCGGAAGCGGTCACGGCAGAAGCGGTGCCCAGACCACCCTTGAGATCGGCGGTCATCGCTCCTGCTCCCGCTCCCACGGATCCGGTCTTGACGTCCGTTGAAGCGTTTCGCAGCGCCTTCCTGCCCAGTTTGCCATAGGGATTCGCATCCCAGCCTTTGTCGCCACCGTTCAGCAGGTCGAACAGAATGGCGGAAGGAACTATCGGAACCCTTACATCCTCCACCTGGAAACCTCTTCCAGTCCTGGCCAGTTCATCGGCAACGCCGGATGCAGCGTCCAGCCCGAACGCGCTCCCTCCGGAGAGAACAATGGCGTCGACCTCCTGAACCATTCGGTCAGGCGCCAGCAAGTCGGTTTCGCGCGTCCCTGGCGCGCCACCCATGACATGTATGCCGGCGACAAACGGTCGCTCGGCAACCAGCGCCGTGACTCCCGACTTCAGATTCCTGTCCGTCGCATTGCCGACCAGCATGCCTTCGACGTCGCATATTGAGTTCGTCGCGCCGCTGCACAAGGCTTGTTCGACTGCTTCGGGCTCTCGGATATTGCCGTTGTCCTCAGGCATCGGTCTCCCTCTCGCTTCTGCGTTTCAGCAAGCACACAATTGCCATGGCGCCCCATGCAGGCAAGCTGCAGACTGCTGCAAATGCAAGGATGCCGACTGGCCCGAGCAATCCGCCTGTCAAAACCGCCGCAATGCCCAACGGAACCAGAATAAGGCAAAGCGCAACCGTCAACAGGCGCCGTCGCCAGCTCCAGAGTTGGTAGACTGGAATTGCCAGCGGGATTCCCGCCAGCGCCATAATCGCCAGATCCAGCGCCAGGTGAGGACTTGCCAGTGGCGAGAATCCGCGGACCCATGTCAGCAGGATCATTCCCAGGGGCATCCAGATACAAGCCACGACGACAAATGCAATTCGGTTCTTCATTGGTCTGTTGGTCGATGATCTACGAACTCGCCGACGCCCGTCAGCCGTGACCGGAATCGCGACATTGCGGCAGGATCGCAGGTTGCCCTGTGCCCCCGCACAGATCCGTCGCATGTGTTGTTTGCCTAGTTATTTCTTCCCAGTAGCAAAGAAAAGTTGCGAATTGAATTGACGGCGATCTGCACGGCGATCGGGAACAGCGCGGAACAAAATGAGGGTGTTTTCGGCGTGCTGAGCGGGGTTCGGGCGTGTTGTCGGCAGGTATGCATGCCGGTGTTGCTGTTGCTTGGGCGCAAGGCACTTTAAGGGGAAAGCGCATCAACGCCTGAACAGCAAGGGAGGCCCGCGCGATGGTACCGCCGGGCCAGTGACCATCACGCAGCTACTCTGGAAAATGCCACATGACGGCGACGAGTACATTGCGCAGAAGCAGTGGAAGAATGCAACCCTGTAAAGACAACAAGACGTGCTTGCGCTTGCGAACAATGGCTGCCATTTGAAGGGAGTCTTGAATTCCAGCCACGGATGTTCTGCGGCTTGCATCAACAACGGGCCCAACTGTCTGGATCAGTTGCGCAGGTCCGGCTTTGGTCGAACAAGAACTGCTCAGTTCAGAACTCGGCAGAGACATTGGGCTCACATGAAGTCAACGAGCGCATTGCACGTCAGTTCAACCAATGGCCGACTGTTGAAGGAGATGTGCAAATGTTGAAAACAGTCATTATGGCCGTGTCATTTGCTCTCGTCATGGGTTCATTGGGAGATGAAGACGCACCCCCGGTGATTCAGTCGGGTACCCCGGTCATCTACCTGGCGGCCAATTTGGACGAAAAGGACAAGTTGGGATGGTGCATCGACACCAGGGGGCGCGGATTTGCGGAAACTCTGCACGCCCATTCCTGCAAGTCAGGGACGCGTGGAGTGACCGACACACAGTTTGCCTATGACGCGGAAGTCGGACAGATCCAATCCGTTGCCTTCACAGGCAAATGCATGACGCTAAGCGATCCCGAAAACACGAAACTGCCGTTTGGACTGCTCGATTGCGCGCCTGACGAAGTGTCGCAAAGATTCCTGTACGACTCTCAGTCGATGGAATTCAGGTTGGGCGGCAATGCTTCGAATTGCGTTGTTGTTGGGCAGGAAAGCGCTTCCGCTGGTCCCTTCATGTCGCGGGACTTGCTTTACGCGGATTGCGGGTCGACAGAGGACAGGTTCAAGCAATGGGTCGTGAAGGAGTAGTTTGCACCATCAGTCAAGTTGCGGAATCATGTCGCTGACCGTTGTGTCCTTCTTCAATGGAACTCAGCCACATCCTCGGTGGACCGGCGGCTCTGGTCCACAGAAGGACATGCAAATCCGGCCACTCGCTCCGGAAGCGGCGCAAGTCGAGCGGCAGTCGCCTCCAACTTCCCGTGGCCTGCGGGTCAATGGTCCCTGCCGCCAACCCGCTTCACCAGCTTGGGAGATCCTCCATCCGTGCCAGACCACGTGTCTCGGGATCACGTCACGTCGCCGGACATTCGCCCCTGCCTCGCCTTGCCGGCTTCCGCTTGAATGGCATTCATTCCGGCAATTGAGAACGCTGCATGGCACAGGAAGCGCTGCCGCTCGACAAAGGCGTTCGTTGCAATTCCCCCGACAATGTTGACAACTGCCCCCGATGTAACAACATTGATCTTCCCAGAACCAACTACGTCAAGGAATCCATATGTTTGACAGCACGAACCTGCTCGACATGCTCAAGAATTCGGACCTGCTGGCCTCCAAGGCCTTTGTTGCCGGCCATTGGGTGAACGCCGACGACGGGAAGACGTTCAATGTCGTGAATCCGGCCCGCGGCGATGTCGTGGCCACCGTTCCCGACCTCGGAATCGACGAGGTAAGGCGGGCAATCTCTGCAGCCGAGGCTTCGCAGAAGGCTTGGGCGGCGAGAACCGCAAAGGACCGATCGAACGTGCTTCTTGAGTGGTACCGGCTCATGATGGAGAACGCCGAGGACCTGGCGGCCATCCTGACTGCGGAGATGGGAAAGCCACTGGCCGAAGCCATGGGAGAGATCACCTATGGCGCCAGCTTCATCCAATGGTTCGCCGAGGAAGCGAAGCGCGTCTACGGCGAAACCATTCCAGGGCACCTGCCCGACAAGCGGCTGTTCGTCATCAAGCAGCCGATTGGCGTCGTTGCATCCATAACGCCATGGAACTTCCCAAATGCCATGATCACGCGCAAGGCGGCTCCCGCATTGGCAGTGGGTTGCTCCTTCGTTGCCCGGCCGGCGAGCGAGACGCCGCTGTCGGCATTGGCGATGGCCGTTCTGGCCGAACAGGCTGGCGTGCCCAAGGGCGTGTTCTCGGTGCTGCCGTCGACCCGCTCTCGAGAGGTCGGCGAAGAATTCTGCTCGAACCCGATTGTGCGCAAGATCACTTTCACCGGTTCGACCGAAGTCGGTCGGGTCCTGATGCGCCAGGCGGGCGACCAGATAAAGAAGGTGTCCATGGAGCTCGGCGGCAATGCTCCGTTCATTGTGTTCAACGATGCCGACGTTGACGCCGCCGTCGAAGGCGCCCTGATCTGCAAGTACCGCAACAATGGTCAAACCTGCGTTTGCGCCAACAGGATCTACGTCCAGTCCGGCGTCTATGACGAGTTTGCCGAGAAGCTTGCGAAGGCCACAGGCACTCTCAAGCTCGGGGACGGCTTCGCCGCTGAAGTCAACACCGGCCCGTTGATCAACAGCGACGCGCTCGTCAAGGTCAAGTCGCACATCTCGGACGCAGTCGGCAAGGGCGCCAGGGTCATGGTCGGCGGAAGCCCGCATGAGCTGGGTGGCCTCTGGTTCGAGCCCACGGTGATTGCCGATGTCGACCAGTCCATGCTTGTTGCCCGGGATGAAACGTTTGGACCGCTCGCCCCTCTCTTCAAGTTTGAGGACGATGACGAGGTTGTTGACATGGCCAACGACACAATCCACGGGCTGGCCGCATATTTCTATACGCGGGACGTTGCCAGAGTTTGGAAGGTGGCCGAAGCGCTGGAATACGGCATTGTCGGCATTAACACCGGAATATTCTCCACGGAAGCTGCGCCGTTTGGCGGCGTCAAGCAATCGGGAATTGGCCGGGAGGGTTCCCGCCACGGCATGGAGGACTTCCTCGAAATGAAATACGTCTGCCTGTCGATCTGAATTTCGACCTTGCCGACTGCAGGCTCGGCAGTCCACGCCAGTCAGCAAATGAAGAACCCGGCGCCGGGTGTTCCGGCGCCGGGTCTTCTGGCTGGAAAGTGCTTGGCTATGCGTTAGCCGTCGATTTCAACCGTTCCCTTTGAAACGTTGGCTCCGTTGACGCCACCCGAAATTGCGATCCGCCTGGGACGCAGAGCCTCCGGAAGCTCATGCTGCAAGTTCACGTGAAGCAGTCCATCGACAAAGGTCGCGTCCGTTACGCGGACGTGGTCCGCCAATTGAAACTTCTTGTGGAAGCCCCGCTCGGCAATGCCTCTGTGAAGGTAGACCCGTTCGCCGTTGGGGCGTGCCTTCTTGGCTGAAACAACCAACAGGTTCTGGCGAAACTCGACGACGATTTCGCTTTCCGAAAATCCGGCCGCGGCGATCGAGATCCTGTAGGTGTCGTCCGAGGTCTTCTCGATGTTGAACGGCGGATAGGCGGTTTGGGAACCGTCGGTCGATCCCAGCTGGGAGAAGAGGTCCGCAAATCGGTCGAAACCGATGGTTGAGCGGTAAAGGGGAGAGAGATCGAAAGTGCGCATTGTAATCCTCCTTCTGAGCGATATTTGCGAGATGCCTTCCGCTAGGGACAGGCTGTTTGCACGGAACCAGTATCGGCTTCCGATGGCAACCATGTGGGAATTGCCGACAAGCCTTTCAAGTCCTGAAAGTGAAAATTTTCAACTGAAGTTTCCCGGGCGATCGGCCACGCCCAACAGGGCTGGAACAGCATCCAGCCAGGGTGCGCTACGCGCCGTCAGTGAGTGGTGGCGATCGCCTCCATGCCAGGCGGCACCTCTCCACCGGTGGCCCAGTCGAGAAGTTCAACTGTGTGGACGACGGGTACCTTGGAGCCGCCTCCAATCTGCATTATGCACCCAATGTTTCCCGAGGCGACGACGTCGGGAGACAGCTGTTCAATCGCCCGCACCTTGCGCACCTTGAGACGACCCGACAATTCAGGCTGCAACAGGTTGTAGGTGCCCGCAGATCCGCAACACAGGTGGCTGTCGACCGGCTCGCTGCATTCAAAGCCAGCGCTTGTCAGCAGTTGCTTCGGACTGGACCGCACAGACTGGCCATGCTGCAGCGAACAGGCGGCATGATAGGCGACGCGAATTCCGTTCGGACTCTGCCGCGGGAATTCGATGCGTTCCAGAAACTCGGTTATGTCCAGTGCATGCTCGGAAACGGTTCTTGCCTTTTCCGCCATTTCCGAGTTCCGAAACATGTAGCCGAAATCCTTCACCGTCGTGCCGCAGCCGCTGGCATTGATGATGATTGCGTCAACCCCCTTATCGCCGAATTCACTTGTCCAGGAGTCGATGCAGTCGACTGCCCGGCGATGACTGTCCTTCACCTTGCCCATGTGGTGAGTCAGCGCGCCGCAGCACATCGCCCCGCTTGGAATGACCACATCGCAGCCAAGCCGGCGCAGCAACCGTATCGTGGCCTCGTTGATGTTGGTTCGAAGCGCCTTCTGCGCACATCCCGTCATCAGCACGACCCGCCACTTGGCTTCGCCAATGGCCTTGAATTCCTGGGGGTCGTCGTCACGGCTGACAGGCGGGATATGGTCAGGCGCCATTTCCAGCATGGCTCTCAACCTGGCATCCGGCATCAGTCCGCGGAAGCCCCGGCCGATGCGCGCCCCGAGCAGCGCCAGCCTGAAGCGCTTGGGGTAGGGAATGATTTCCTTGAGAATCCAGCGCAAGGCCCGATCGGACAGTGGTCGCCTGTAGGTTTCCTCGATGTACTGGCGTGTGTAGTCGACAAGATGCATGTAGTGGACGCCGGAGGGACATGTCGTCATGCACGCCAGACACGAGAGGCAGCGATCAATGTGCTTCACCGTGGCGGCGTCGGCGGGCCTGCCGTTTTCGAGCATGTCCTTCATCAGGTAGATCCGCCCGCGCGGGCTGTCCAGTTCGTCTCCCAGAAGCTGGTAGGTGGGACAGGTAGCCGTGCACATGCCACAATGCACACAGGATCTCAGGATTTCGTTGGCTCGCTTCAGCGAAGGGTCGCTTAGCTGCTCTTCCGAGAAGTTGGTCTGCATCTACCTCACCTGAGTTTGCTGTGGCCGAGTGTTTGCGCTTGCCCCGGACACGAGACTGCCTGGCGCCGACCGGCAATCGCCAAATGCATCAACGTTCGTCATTCCCTGCCCGCAACGCCGTTGCCATGCTGTGCGATGCCGCGATTGAACAGCTGCCGGGGATCGAATTGCCTTCTCAGGGCATTCGACAGCTGCTCCACCCTGGCGGCCTGCGGATGAAAGACCCCGAACCGGCGTTTGGCTTCGTCGCTGGCCCGCACCAAAGTTGCATGTCCCCTCAATGGTTCAAGGCGGGAGCGAAGGTTCAAGGAGGAACCGGACTTGATCCAGAGGACCGCTCCTCCACAGTCGTATACCACCTCGACGGGACCGCATTCCCTGGCCCTTTCCACCAGTTCCACGGCATCTCCGGAAGGCGTTGAGATCCTCCACACATCGCCGCCGGAATCCGTTCCGAACTTCTCGACATCACGGACGTACTTCCAGCCAGCCTGCGTCCGTTCCGAATCGCGCTCGACAATGACGTCTCCGAAGCTTGACAGCAGGCGCTTCAGCAATTTCACGCGGTAGTCGACCGAAACGCCGGATCCCTCGATGCGGATCATCGTGACCGGATGTCCGTCAATGCCGCTTGGCAGATGGGCTGCGCCCGCAACCTCGAAAGGAGAATTCAAGGCCGCAGTCATCGCTCGAACCGCCTGCCTGTCTGAAAGGCCGTTCACGAGCAGCGCCGCCGTCTCGCCCGGAAGTGGAAGCACCTTGAAGCACACTTCGGTTATCACGCCGAGAGTTCCATAGCTGCCGACGAGCAGCTTGCTGACGTCGTAGCCGGTCACATTCTTCATGACCCTTCCGCCGGCCTTGATGGTCTTGCCTTCGCCATCAACGAATTTCATGCCGATTACAAAGTCGCGACAAGCCCCGACAAGCACGCGGCGCGGACCGGAGCTGTTCGTTGCAACGACACCACCGACAGTGGATGTGCCATCGGTCCCCAGCAACCGGCAGCAATCCATGGGTTCAAAGGGCAGAAACTGTCCGTGTTCGCGCAGCAAGGAATTCACTTCAGCCATGGGAGTGCCAGCGCCGACCACAATCGTCAGCGCACCCGGTTCGTACTCGCGAACACCCGACAGTCCGGCCATCACCAAGGGCTGGCCGTGGCAAGGATTGCCGACTGGCCGAGTTCCGCCGCCCTGGATTCTGAACGGCCCGCTCGCGGATGCCACGATCCGCGCAAGATCCTGTTCGCTTTCGGGGATCACTGCATGCGTCTCGCTTGCGACAGTTCCAGCGGAAAGACCTTGGCCGAATTCAGAAGCCATCTTTCATCGAAGACATCCTTGATCCGCATCTGCATCTCGAGATCGTCTTCCGTAAACTGAGTCGTCATGAGCTCGCGCTTTTCAATGCCAACACCGTGCTCGCCGGAAAGGCAACCTCCGTTCCTGACGCACAGCTTGAGAATCTCCGCCCCGAGTTCTTCCGACCTCTTCATTTCCGCTGCGTTGTTGGTGTCGAATATGATCATCGGATGCAGGTTGCCGTCACCGGCATGAAACACGTTGGCCACCTTCAGTTTGTACGTCTTGGACAGTTCCTCGATGCCGCGCAGCGCCACCGACAGCTTCGAAACCGGAATTGTGCCGTCCAGACAAATATAGTCTCCAACGCTTCCCATGGCCCCGAAGGCAGCCTTGCGACCCGCCCATATCTTCAGAGATTCCTCCTCCGAAGCGCTTTCCCTGACTTCCACCGGATTGTGCCGCCATGCAACCTGCGTGATCAAGCCCTGTTGGTATTCGATCTCTTCAGGAGAACCTTCAACCTCCACAATGAGCAACGCCTCGACATCGGGATACCCGGCGCCGGAAAACTCCTCGCTGACCCGATTGCAGGTCTTGTCCATGAACTCGATTGCCACCGGCAACACGCCCGCGCCAATTATGTCCGCAACGCACTTGCCTGCAACTTCCGCCGAGTCGAAACCAATCAGGGTTGGTCTGGCCCCTTCCGGCTTTGGCAGGATTCGCAGAACCGCCTCGGTAACGATTCCGAGCTGGCCTTCGGAACCGCAAACCAGACCCAGCAGATCCAGCCCAGGTGCGTCGAGGCTCTCGCCGCCAATGTCGACAATCTCCCCGTCCATCAGAACCATTCGGACGCCCAGAAGATTGTTGGTTGTCACGCCGTATTTCAGGCAATGCGCCCCTCCCGAGTTCATTGCCACATTGCCGGCGATTGTGCAGGCCAACTGGCTTGACGGGTCGGGCGCGTAGAAGAATCCATCGTTCTCAACAGCCTGCGTAACCGAAACATTGGTTATGCCGGATTGAACGCGCACGAATCGGCTGTCGCAGTCAATCTCCAGAATCTCGTTCAACCGCGCTGTGCAAATGACCACGCTGTCGCTCGTCGGAAGCGCCCCTCCCGAAAGCGAGGTTCCGGCGCCGCGTGGCACCACCGGCACACGCTCCCGGTGGCATATCTCAAGAAGCTTCGACACTTCCTCAGTGGTCGAAGGCAGCGCAACTGCCAGCGGAGGGCATCGGCGTGCCGTAAGGGCATCGCATTCATACGCCAAGGTTTGGCGTTCGTTGTCAACAATCGCCTCGTGCGGAACAACCATTCGCAGCAGCTGAACGATCCGCTGCTTCCTGTCTATGACGTGTGTGTCGGGGGATGGCAGTTCCATGGTCTTCAATCCTGTCCGTCCAAAGGGTCCCGAGCCTGCATGCCGCTGCCCGTCAGGAAGCCCGCCGGTCATGGCTGCCTTCCAGAGTGGAGTTGCATCCAGCGGGCAATGCATACATTCGCGACCTGATCACGATTAGTGTTCCAACCGTCCATGTATGCAGGTTCAATGGCAAGCCTGCTAATTCCGCGCCGAGTTGTCAACATGGCCTCCTTGTCGACCAAGCCCACAACACTGCATCATGGTCCACAAATCGCTCAGATGGTGGACACATTCATGGGGCACGAGCGAGCAACTGCGACAACATTTGGAACAAGTGCGGCCGCAATTCCATCAGTCCAAATGGCATGAATGAAGAGCACCGTTGGGCTCTCTCCAGTTCACGATGAATGAGCGCGATCGCCCCGAATGGACCGCGAAGACTGTCCCGCATCCACATGCACATTTGGAGGCCCCTGCCAGCAGTTTGCGGGCAGAAGCCGAGCAACGAGAGCTTGAGAAGGCCCGAAGCGAGCACTGGCGCAACGATTCCACTCGAAACATCTTTGGATTTGGAGTTTGGGCAATAATTGGAATTTCACTTTTTGTAGTCGCAGCGGCGGCATTGGCAATGGGATGGCGCCTGACAGTGGGCTCCTCCTATCATTGGCTTGCGTCCCAAGAACTTCCAACAGGTCAAGGATTTCATACCGAGCGGAGCAGTCGTCGGGTTGGGTTTCCAAATTTTTCAATGCTTTCTGGTACGAGGTCAGCATTCGCGCGATTGAATGAATGTTCATATCTGGCAGCCCGTGGACAAAGTGGGATTTCAGAGCAGCGGATGCAGCGGAAGACACCATGCTCTGTTGGCGGTGGATTCATGCCAGCCGCGCTGTCTGCCGCCTTGAGGGCAAAGCACCGGCCCAAACACACCCAGCAATTTGCCCTTGATCAGCTTCGACGCGTTCAACCACTCCTGAACAAGGCCAAACACCGCTTCATGCGCGTCCACGCACAAGCGCATCCCGTCGGTGGCCCGGCGGCATCGGTGCGACGCCGTAGCGCAACTCCGCTTCGCCAACGGCGGACAAATGCCATTCGCCCCCGCCGGATGTTCCACAACCCTCGCTTCCACCGCCGGGTTCGGCAATGAATGCAGGAGCGCTGTCTCTGCCATCCATGTTACGGAATGTCTTCAGAAATCTTGGCCCGCATCTGGATCCACTATCCCATAGTACTCCAACGGGTATTCCACTACAGCAGGTGGCTCGCCTACAGGAAGAACATCTTCAACAAGCAATTGTGACCCAGTATCACCCGAAGCTCCAAATAACATATCGCTAAACAGCGCTGCAGCTAGAAAACCAGCCAAGAACGCCCAATTGCGTCTCAACCAACCCACAATAGCTTTCTTCAGCCGTTGCTTGGCTTTCTTCTGCTGTTGCTCAGCCTTCTCTCGCCACACCTGAGCTCTCTCCTGCATATCGGAAACGATATTGGATCCAGCGCGGTCAACGCCTACGGCTCAATCGAACGTTGGTGGTTCTCGCCCGGCCTCCCGCACAGGCAGCTCAAGTTCCACACCGCCGAGAGGCGCTATCCGAGCCCGAATGGCACTTGCGAGATTGAGGCGAGACGTCTTTGACTCCACGGCGTTTCTTGAAGTCAGCCGGGCATCCTCTCCTATGGAATATCCGTTGTCCGCAGCACGCACTCCTTGTCTTGCTTTTGCGTGATCGTCGAGATTGTGGTCCGTGACACTCTCCATGGCATTGTCCTCCTTTGTCAGATAACGCTCATTCCAAGCTCGATTGAAATGCAATCATGCAAGTCTCGATCTGGTCTGCTCTATCGAATTCCACCGCACCGCCAAACCAGCGCTCCGATTTGCTCAGCAGAGCCCTCAACTTCGGAAACGACCTTTCTGAAAGACAGGTTGCGGTCGGGTAAGGGGTTCTGGATGAAGAAGCAATTCCGTTCCCGCAATTCCTTCCGAGGATCAGCAACTGGCCGCAATGTGTCGTACACATACCTACCCATTGCAGCAAGGCGTCGATTAAATGCATGACTCCAGCCCAGTGTTCCTTCGCGACTCCCGGCAAAGTCTCAAGACCGAGCCGCGGTCGCCACACCTCTTGGAAAGCTTCAGCCGCATTACGAATCACAAGCGCAAGTGCATGCGATCGGAGACCGGACACGACTCTGTAGGCTGCTGTTTCCAAACAGCGTGATCCATGGTTTCCAGGAATGTCCTTTCGATGATGCCTTTCCCGCACCAGCGCCCCCATCGGTTGTAGAGAGTCTTGGCGGGCCCGTACTCCGCCGGAGCGTCGCTCCAACGCAATCCGTTCCTCCGGACATGGATGATGCCGCTCAGAACCCGCTTTTCCTCACCAAAACGGACCAGACGCATGTTGCATTCGACCGGCATCACGGTCTCGGCACTCCGAATCACAACGGTTTTCGGCGCTCAATGGCCTCGCCTGCATTTGCCGCTGCAGACGCTTCGCCACCGCCCTCTCGGACAGCAACGCACGGTGCGCTGGAAAGCTGGTGGTTAGCCTTTGCCTTTCTCGGGACTTTCACCCAAAACACATGCCCCAGTTGGCCTGGCGCACCAAGCCGCAGCCCCGTTGCCTGGCTTGTCGGCCTTGCAGGCGCATGAGGATGCAAATGCCGGCGGCGAGCAATGGTTCTGACATGAACCTGTCAGACGCGTCCCGATTGGGCGATTGTTCGGTCGCGGAGCGCTGCCTCAACTGGGAAATTGCGTCGGAATCACGGGTTGAAGACAGCCGCTTCTTCCAAGTGCCCGATTGGATGGTCCGATTTTGCGCATCTCGAATGGTGGTCGGCCCGCCAGGCATGATGTTTCACTCAGCACAAATACAACCGTTCCGGCGACTGCATGCAATGCTTCCTGACCGACGACGAGTGGGCAGTGATGGAGCCGTTGACACCCAGGAAGGGACTTGGGGGACGGCCCGCGTGACCTGCATGCGGGCGATCTTGAATGCCTTGAATCACAAGGCCTCCACGGACCGTCAGCGGCGTGCGCTTGACGACCGGTTGCCGCCTGTCTCGACGTTTCACCACGTTTCCTCAAATGGCAGCGTCTTGGCTCCCTGCATGGAATTCTTCATGTGCTTCGCCGCTTGGCACGGGTTGCGGACGCCATTGGCCCAAATGTGCGGACGCCGGCACGCTTCGACCGTGCATTGCGATGCTGAAGCCGGAATTCGGGACCGCGGGCTGGCTTCACCGCCCTGTCACCTTTACACATATGAGTCAGTTCTTTTGTCGCTCTAGCTTCTCCAGTTTCCTCTCTCTTGTCGTCAATTCCCGCTCCCATTGCGTCAGCCTCTGCGACTTTGCCTTCGTTTGTTTGTGGAGGCGCAGCGTTGTTTGCTGTTTGACGTTGCCCTGCAACACCTTTCGGACGCCGGACAGTGGCTGCCGCCTGGAAATGGCGAACCCGGCCAGCCGACCGAGATCGAAGACGAAGCTGCCGACCGTGGACGGTCCCCTTGCAAGTCGGATGCCATGGCTCCGCAGCATCATGTCGAGCACGACGGTCTCGTCATCCCTGTCGCGCTGATGATCTCGTCGCGGGTCGGGCGCAGCTTCTCGACGGCCTTCAAGGGCAGGATCCGGCCCAGTGCCTTGTGCCACCCTTTGGGCCTGGAACCGTCGGCGAGGACGGGGACAATTTCGGCGCTGGCCAGCGATCGGTACGTCTCCACAACGTAACGATCATCCTCCTAGCCGTCGCCGCGCGGTGCGAGTGCCGCCTGCATCGTGCCGTGGTCCTTGAGTCAGGTGAAAGTGAATGGCGGCAACGCCGCTTCCGGCCGGACTCGCCCTCTTCTGGCTGTGCAGCGGACGAAATGGCAGGATTACGGTCGGCTATCCGGATTGGCGATGTGTTCCGAAGGGGCCAGGGCAATCGCTTGACATCTTTCGACTTGCCGACAAACAATGACTACTCCAAGACGATAGTGAGCAGTCGGATGGAAAAGGGGCCATCGACGCAGGCAATTGGGATCAGGATACCAAGGCAGAGGGCCATTGGTGTCAAGAAAGAGGCAGCGATTCGCAATGTGCGGCTGCTGAACGAGCTATTCGTGGAAATGTGGGATCTATACCGGCGAGCCAATCAGGACATGCAAAAAAAGACGCGCAAGTGATGGCTGTCAACAGGGACAAACCGGACCGGTGGAAACAAGACATTGCTCTGTCAGTGGATATGTACAACGACTGGTTCATGCGGTTTGCACCGGAGGCATACAGGGCGACGCGAGCAAAGATCACTGAGGATGTCGAAGCAACGCTGAAGGCGACCAAGAACCTGACCAACATAGGTCCAGAATTGCTAGAGACGAAACCGTCGGTGTTGCCTACATTGCGGATGTCCACTTGTCCGCCGTTGGCCGTAGACCGGCTGATCGGCCTT
>JAPOOS010000288.1 GCA_026713305.1 Paracoccaceae bacterium | reverse complement strand
GTCGTATGCATCGTTGCAGATCGGGTCGTCAGCGAGACACTTCTGCTGCATCTCTGCAAGCCACGCCGTTGCCGGGATCCCCCACTTCGCCTCAAGCTCTATCAAGAGGCCGGACTTGTGCCAATCGATGATTGCCGCCGACAGGAACTTGCCAAGCGGGGCCTCACGATCTTCAAGCCGCACTGCCGCTCCCCAGGGGACATCGTCGACTGTTGGAGTGCCGATTGCGTAGTCCTGCCATTTCTCGGGCTCGTTAACCTTGCGGGGAATGAATGCGCTGTCATCGTATACCCATCCGACGCAACGGCCGTCAAGAACTGCCTTCTCCACTTCGGTGACGCCCTTGAACGCAACGATTTCCGCGCCGTTCTTGAGGCCATGGTCCTTGTTGTACCAAGCTCCCTGGATGCCGCAGATCTTCTTTCCTTCAAGCGATGCCCAGCCGTCAATGCCCGAGTCCTTGTGTGCAAGCACAGCGACGCCGGACGAATAGTAGTCAGGCTGGACAATGCCGACGACCTTGCGGCGGTCGGGCTTGTTGGACATTGTGGCAATGAACATGTCCGTCTGGCCCTGCTCAAGGAACTGCATGCGGTTGGACGCGACAACCACTATTTTCTCGACCTCGATGGGCTTTCCTGCGTGTTCGCTCAGGCGCCTTGCGAAGTCCGCAATCATGTCGTGTTCCATTCCGACCAGATTGCCGTCCGAATCTCGCATTCCCCAAGGCGCATAGTCGGCCTTGACGCCAACCACGAGCACACCACGCTCGATAATGTCGTCGAGCGTGTCCGCCATTGCCGGCAGCGCCGCCAATCCCATGAAAAACGCGGCCGCTAGTGCGCTGGCCCTTGCTACAATTCTGTACATGTCAATTTCTCCATACGTTTGAACGATCGGTTTCCCGTGAACTTTCCGTGCCTGTGCTGTGGCATTTGGATGCATAGGCCGCAAATCACGGTCATGCACTTCTTCTCCTGGCAATCATGCAGTTCGATCTGCCGATACACCGTTCGCAAGTCTGCCGCAAGGAAAAGATCGCGCAGATTTGAATATACCTGGCGGTGAACGACGTTGCCCAGACGTTGAGCACGCGTCGCGCAGCCCGATCCCTTCCGTTGCCGGGCGCGCACCTGTTTTTGAAGGCTCTTGACGCAGCCAAGGTCTCATGCTCCACAAATCGCCACGCACTCGTGTCTTCCACCGAAGCAATTGGTTCCGCGGCTGTCGACGCAGGGCGCAGGCGTTCCCTGTCGCACTGGCCGAAATCTTGCGTCAACCTTGGGCAATTGCTGCCGAACTTCATGCCGCGTACATCGCGAAAGGCCACACTCCGGGGCCTCCTGCCTCGAACGCTGCCGCTATCTGGACATTCAATGCCGTTGCTGTCTGCATGGACAATTCACCAAAGCCGGTCGGAAGTGCAAGCACTGTAACCCATATGGAATGTTCTTGCAACATGCATTACATGCCCGGTTCGAACCGTCGACAATGTGAAAGTGCGTTTCCATGGCAAATACCAAAAGAATCATTGTTGTGGGTGGCGGGATTGTCGGCGTGTCGGTTCTGTACCACCTTGCCAAGGCTGGCGAAAGGGATGTCCTGCTGCTTGAAAGACGCGATCTTGCCGCGGGCGCGACCTGGCACGCTGCCGGAAACGTTCATGCGCAGTCGGTCCATGCGAATCTGTCGCTGCTGCAAGCCTATTCGCTCAGGCTCTATGACGGACTTGACGAGGAAGTTGGACAGCCGGTCGATTCCCATGTTGTGGGCGGCTTCTTCCTTGCCCAGTCCCGGGAAAGGATGGTGGAGTTCAGGCACCTCGCCGGCAAGTTCCGAAGCCTTGGAATCGAGTACGAACTGGTCTCGCCAGCGGATATCAAGCGGAAACACCCTCTCCTGAATGTCTCGGACCTCGAAGGAGGCGCATGGGATCCCGAGGAAGGCCACGTAGACCCGTACTCGGTGACCATGGGCCTCGCGGCGGGCGCGCGGCAACTGGGCGGCAGGATCAGGACGAATGCCCAGGTGGTTGCCATCCGTCGCCTTGCGTCGGGAAGTTGGCGCCTGTCGACGGTCGACGAAGAGTTCGAGTGCGAAACGATCGTAAACTGCGCCGGATTCTGGGCCCGTGAGGTTGCCGCGATGGTTGGGGCAACAGTTCCGGTCACCAACATGGAACACCAGTACCTGATTACCGAGGCAATGCCTGAAATCGCAGCTCTGGACCATGAACTGCCGGTGGTGCGGGACACCGACAGCCAGTACTACATGCGCCAGGAGGGCAAGGGACTGCTGCTCGGTCCCTGGGAGAGGAATTGCCGCGCCGCCTGGAACGGCGGCCCTGCCCCGTGGAGTTTCAGCCAGGAGCTCTTTGAAAGCGACCTCGACCGACTGGAGGACAGTCTGGACGCCATCAGTCACCGCGTTCCGGCAATCGATTCAGCTGGCATAAGGCGAACCGTCAACGGCGCCATAAGCTTTTCCCCGGACGGACTGCCCATTGTCGGCCCGCTGCCGGGCGTGCCGGGTTACTTCGTTGCCTGCGGCTTTCTCGGAGGAATCGCGCAGGCTGGCGGGATCGGTCTGGCCATGAGTCAGTGGATACTGGAAGGACGGCCGGAACTGGACCTTCATTTTGTCGATGTCGCCAGGTTCGGCGACTGGACGACGGAAAACTTCGCCCGCGAACGAACCTACGAGATCCTGCCCGTCCGGTACGAAGTGGCCTATCCCGGCCTTGAACGCACATCCGGCCGACCGCTGAAGACCACGCCGCTGTACGGCGACCTTTTGGCGCGGGGCGCGGTGATGGGGCAGGCCTACGGCTGGGAAGTGCCGCTTTGGTATGCGCCGGACGGCGTTGAGCCCAGGGACGAACCAAGCTTTCACCGTCCGAACTGGTGGGAGCACGTCGGCAATGAAGCGAAGGCTCTGGCCGCCGGGTGTGGACTGACGGAAATGTCCACTTACGGCAAACTGCGGATTTCAGGTCCAGACGCCCGCGTCTTTCTTGAACATGCCGCCTCGGCGAACGTGCCTGAGAAACCGGGCAGGGTTGCACTTTCGCTGTTGCTGAACGAACGCGGCGGAATTGTCGCCGACGTGACAATCGACCACCATGGATCCGACACGTTCTGCCTCGTTGGAGCAACCCGGGGAATTGCCTTCTACCAGCGTTGGCTGGAACATTTGAGCGAAGGATTCGAAGTCCGAATCGAGAACATTGCCGAGCAGACTGCAATTCTCGGAGTTGCCGGCCCCGACAGCCGAACCCTGCTGAATGGCCTGTCCGGCAATGCCTTCGACGATTTCCCCTTCATGACGTCAAGGCGTGTCGAAATTGGCAACACAGCCTGCAGGGCGGTCCGGGTTTCGTATTCAGGCGAGCTCGGATGGGAACTCCAATGCCACGTGCCCAGTCAGAAGGCGCTGTTCGATGCGCTTGCGGACGGACGGACTGGCATGCGGCCGACGATGGTTGGAAGCCGCGCAATGGGGATGTTGCGGCTGGAAAAGGGATATCGGAGCTGGGGCGCCGAACTGACCACCGAGGTCACGCCGCATGCGGCGGGCATGCAGCGTTTCTGTTCCACCGGCAGGAACTTTGTTGGCCGCGAGGCCGTCGATGCCGAAAGAGACACGCCGCCAACCAAGCGCCTTGTGACATTGCAAATGGACCCGGCAGCTCCTCCGTGCTGGGGCACGGAACCGGTGCTGAAGGACGGCCGGCTTGTCGGATTCATCACTTCCGGTGGCATGGGCTGGCGAACTGGCAGAATGATCGCGGTCGGCTGGCTGGACTGCACAGGCATCGGGCCCGGCACCGCTCTCAAGGTGCAAGTTCTGCTGCAAACACATGACGCGACCGTTGCATCGGACCCGGTTTACGACTCGCGCAATCTATTGTTGACAGGTTGAGCCATGACAAGTCTTCCGAACCACGCCTCCGTCGTCGTCATTGGGGGCGGGATAATGGGCTGCTCGACGCTGTATCATCTGGCTGCGAACGGAATTGCCGATTCAATCCTCCTTGAGAGGAATCAGCTGACTTCGGGCACGACATGGCACTCTGCAGCCCAGGTGCGGGCGCTGCGTTCGACGAAGAACCTGACGCATCTCATTCGCCATTCGATCGATCTGTACTCCAGACTGGAAGAGGAAACCGGCCAGCAAACGGGCTGGATCAACAGGGGCTCGCTCTCCATCGCCACGAACAGCGATCGCTTGATCCACATCAAGCGACAGGAAGCGCTTGCCCATCTGTTTGGCGTGCGCGCCGATTCAATCAGCCCGGGCGAGGCAAAGGAACGCTGGCCATTGATGAATGCCGAAGACGTCGTGGGCGCCGTCTGGTCGCCCGACGATGGCCGCGTTGGCCCATCGGATCTTTGCGCAGCTCTGGTCAAGGGCGCCAAATCGCGCGGGGCCGCCATTCACGAGAACACTTCCGTGACCGGAATCAAGACCAGGCGCAACAGGGTCGTCGGTGTCGAAACCACGAGGGGAGATGTCCGTTGCGATGCGATCGCCCTGTGCACCGGACTGTGGAGCAGGGAGGCTGGCGCCATGGCCGGTGTTGAGATTCCGGCATTGGCCTGCGAACACTTCTACTTGCTGACCAAGCCGATTGACGGCATCGTTGGCCACCTTCCCACTCTGTCGGACCATGATGGCCATCTGTACATCCGTGACGAGGGAGGCGGGCTTCTCGTTGGCTGTTTCGAGCCGCAGGGCAAGCCAATCTCGCCAGGAACGTTGGGCGACGACTTCGCGTTCCAGCTGCTGCAGGAGGACTGGGACCACTTCGAGCCGATGACCTTCAACGCAATTCACCGGATACCGGCCCTTGAGCACGCGGAGGTCCGAACGCTGCTCAATGGTCCCGAAAGCTTCACTCCCGACGGTTCGTTCCTGCTGGGCGAGGCCGCCGAGACGCAGGGGCTGTTTCTTGGATGCGGCATGAACTCGGTCGGCGTCGCCACCGCAGGCGGCGCCGGCATGGCTCTCGCGCACTGCGTGGAACATGGGTACCCGCCGGTGGATCTGCACGAAGCCGACCCCAAGCGGTTTGCGCCGGAATTCAATTCGCTGAGTGCATTGACGACCCGTGTGCCGGAAGTTCTCGGCAAGCACTATGAGATCTCCTATCCCGGCAGACAATGGACGAGTGCGCGCAATCTGCGGGCAACTCCGCTTCACCGGATCTGGACGAGCGAAAGAGCGCATTTCGGTCAGGTGGGGGCTTGGGAACGACCCTTGTACTTTCGCAAGAATGAGGAGCCGGTTCTGGGATTCGGTCAGCCGGACTGGAACGAACAGGTCAGGCGGGAAGTCCTTGCCGCCCACAAAGGGGTCGCCATGTTCGAGCAGTCCACGTTTGGAAAGATTGAGGTCGCCGGCGCCGATGCCTGCAGTTTTCTCGAGCGGGTTTGCAGCAACCGAATGGACCGGCCAGCCGGACGGGCGATCTACACGTCCATGCTCAATGACCGGGGCGGAATCGAAAGCGACCTGACGGCAATTCGCCTGGACGAAAGCCGCTTCCGCCTCTTCGTCGGAACAACGGCGACAAAGAAGGACTTGGCATGGCTGAATCGGCACCTTCTTGAACGGGAACGCGTGACTGTCGTCGATCGGTCACGCGACTTCGCCATCATCGGCCTTATGGGACCAGGGGCGGCAACCGTTGCGGAGGCGGTTGGAGCAGGCTCGCTGAATGGACTGGGATATTTCCGGTCGGAAGAGGCAAAGATAGCAGGCCACAAGGTTCGCGCAGTTCGCCTCTCCTATGTCGGTGAAGCTGGCTGGGAGCTCTGCTGTCGGGCTGACGCCGCCGAGGCCGTCTACGCCGCCATCCGCGCCTGCGGCGCAGAACCGGCCGGACTCCATGCGCAGACATCCATGCGCATCGAGAAGAGGTTTCTGGCGTATGGCCACGAACTGGACAGCGACATTTCGCCGATGGAGGCAGGGCTTGGCTTTGCCGTCGATTGGAGCAAGGAATTCATCGGCAGTGCAGCTTTGAAGAGAATGCGGGTCGATGGATGCGAAAACCGGATAGTGTCAATCGTTCTTGACGACATCGATGCAGTTCCTCTCGGCAACGAACCCGTCATGCATGAGAACAGATTTGTCGGAAAGACCACATCCGCCGCTTTCGGATTTCGGGTAGGGGCGCCGCTGGCCCTCGCTGATCTGACCGATAGGGCTGCTCGGCGAAACGGCACACAAGTGGCGATCAACATGGCAGGTACCTTGCATTCCGGCCGTGTCGTCAACGGTGCAACCTTTGATCCGTGTGGAAAGCGAATGCGTCCTGACTTGTGAAGGACAAGTCAATGCCGTTTTGCACCCGCGTCCTCGCGTTTCGTTCAACCGGAAGGTTGCCGCCCGATCGACACCAGGCAAGCAACCCATGATGCATTCTGGCAGTGCGATGGCTTTCCAGGCGACAGGGCCTTTGCCTTTGTCGGCAGGAATCCGTACGGACATGCAACGGTCAGGATCATTCAAGAGACGAAGGACAAAAACCTCATGCTGCACAGATTTCTCTCAATTGTCTTCCTCGTCACTTCATTGGCAATGGTCGGTTGCGGCGGTGGCGGTGGCGGTGGCGGTGGCGCTTCGCCTGCACCGGAAGTTCCTCCGGCTGACGATCCTGAAGATGGCGAAGACTTCCAGGATCAGCCGGTCATCGGGGTGCTTCAGCCGGTTGTCCTGCAGAGTGGAGGCGCTCAATCCACCTCCGTGCCAGCTTCGCCAGTCTACGCAACGCCAACAAGTTACCACATAGGTTACAACGCGCGTCCAAGCGGCACGTTTTCGGACGCCGGAAATCGCAACGGCATCGCATTGAGGGAAGGAACCAGCGACGACGTCAGCAGCGCATCCGATGTGGTTGCGTACTTGGAGAATCAGGTTCTTCCCTACGACTCTTATTCGGGACTCGTCAAGTTCAACCAAGCGCCTGTGGTTCAAATCGAAGGCAGCGCAACCGAGAAACAGAGGAAACTGACCGAATTCGCCGTCAAGATTGTCAACACAGCCCTGCCCCATGACAAACGTTTGAGGATCGCCTCAGACTATGCCTACGAGGCGGAGGGCAGAATCGGCGTAACGTTCAGCGCTGAACCTCCTCCGGAAAGTGACGGCAAATACAACCTCGGCACCGCGAGCGCAAATTTCTGGTATGTGGACGAGGTCGATCCGGACACGCAGCTGTACAGGGTTGCGGAGGCAGGCGCGATTTGGGGCAAGGTGACAATTTACACAAGCGGATTCACTGGAGAATTCGACAGCGACAGGTACAAGGTTGCCGTTCTGATTCATGAAATCCTGCACGCAATGGGCATGTTGGGACACATTCCCAGCAGCCAGTTTCCCAATTCAGTCCTCACAGACACGCTGGTCCAACTGGACGGCGACAGCTTCCTGTTTGAAGGCATTGACCGGCACGCACTTTTCGCCGCCTATGACCGTCTTCCAACAGGCCTTCAGCCCAGTGAGTTGACCGTGGAAAGCTTGGGATCATGGAGCTCTTCATCCGCGCACCTGTTGGGCGAATTCCAGGTTCGGGGAGGAACCGCCAGGTTTGGCGCCGCGTTTGCGAACGGTTTGCCTCAGCCGTGGGCCTACGGACCGAAACCCAGCCAGGATCTGGCGAACAATGAAGCCATCTCCGGCACGGTTGTGTGGAGCGGCGCGCTTGTGGGCTACACTCCCGACGAGGCCAAGATTGTGGGAGAAGCGCGGCTGGACATCGCGCTCCAGTCGCTTGACGGTCGACTGGAGTTCACAGACCTGGAAGACTTTGAAGGCAACAGGTGGGACGACGGAGACCTGCGCTACACGGTTGAGGTTGAGTCGAACTTCTTCACTCGGACCGGCGGAGACGCCGGAACTGTCCAGGGGGCATTCGTCGGAAGCGGACATGAAGGCATGGTCGGCGTTCTCGAACGCCAGGATCTGGCGGCGGGATTTGGAGGAAGGCGTGGCCAGTAGGCATGAAGGGTTCGGAACCCGCCTGCGCCAGTCCGACAGTCGACGTGGCCGGCAAGACGGGAGCTGTGTTTCGCTTGCACTATGCAAGCCGATCTACACGGCTGGTTGCCCGGTGGGCCGCGTCGAGCCGGGAAATGCGCTTCAAGTCGAACCATGATCGGCGTCTCAAGAGACGCTGCGGGTGGACTTGCCGGAGAATGGAGCGAAGCGACCGGGCTTGCAGGACTCAGGGTGTGTCCGCCGAAGGCCGGCGCCACTCGCCAATTCCGAATTGCCTTGCATATGAGGGAATGTTGAAAGGCGTGTGTATCGAATAGTCCAGCAGCACACGCTCGGTTCGATGGTCGACGGCGGACTGGCGCAACACCCTGAATGCCTCGGAAATGAGACGGTGCGGGTCCTGAGAAATCAGATAGTCGTGGGTTCCGCTGTGCATGAGAGGCATGGTCACGGAATTGACCTCATGCGAAATCACCAGCATGTCGTCCCTGCGGCCGGTTTCAACCAGCGCCCTGGCGAGTCCCTCGTTGCCGCCGCTTAGATTGTAGATTGCGGCGATGGCCGGATGCTGCTCCAACATCTCAAGCACCGCCCGATAGGTCCTGTCGGGATTGTCTTCGCCCTGCACCTCGGCTGCGAGCGCAAGCCTGGGGAAGTACTCTCGCAGGCAGGTCCGAAATCCGATTTCACGATCTTCATGACACCTGAAGGCGTAGTCGCCAAGAACAACGCCAACGTTGGTCGGCCTGTCGCCGAAAGTGCGTCCGGTCAGAAACGCCGCAGTCTTGCCCGCCGCCCGATTGTCGATTCCGACATAGGAATCCCGGGCCTCCTCAGGCAGGTCCGAAATCAACGCGACGACTTTCTTTCCACGCTTGCGGGCCTCGGTCAGCAGGATCCTCGAGCGCTCGGTGTCCTTCACGCAAAGGACAAGCGGGCGCGAAGTGTCTTCGCACAGGCGCCGCACCCTGGCTGCAATGGCGCCCTCGGTCTGCTGGTACATGTTGAAGAACCTGACATCGCCGCCGCCGATCGATTCTATCGCCGCCTTGACCTGCCCGGTCATTCCGCTGCCCAGTCTGAACAGGATGTCGCATTCGATGCCGCCGTTGGGCGGCGTCTCCTGCCGATGACGCAGCGAGCGGGATGCCGCCTCAATCACGGCCCGGGTGCGCGGGTGAACTCCCTTGCGGCTGTTGAGAACTCTGTCCACGGTCGCCCGGGAAAACCCGGACTCTCGAACAATGTCTGCGATCCTTACACGTCTCATGTTTTTCAAACTCGATCCGAAACTCCGATGGCAATCTCAAATTAAATCAGGAACGGCGCGCATCTGATTTCCATGCTTCATATGTGAGCGTTTTTGAGACATCAAGCGCCCAAACTTCTAAATCATATTGACACAAAGGCAAGATTCTTGAATGCTGTCCCGGGCGGTTGTTCTGCGTCCCGCTCCACGACGTGAAATTGGTTCAAGCTGCGGAGCCTGACGCTGGCAACGCGCTGAATTGAATGGGATTTCATCAAGGGAGGATCAAAATGAGATTGACTCGGAGTGTTGCGCTTGCGATCGCCGCCGCCATGGCGCTTGCGGTTGCTTCGGTTGCCAACGCACAGACAAAATACACTTTCTACCATGTGCTCTGGGGAATGACCGACGCAAACGTCCAGTTCCACATCCGAGCCGGCGAAGCCTACATGGCTTCGCATCCGGAAGTCGAAATCAAGTATGTGGGACCGGAAAACTATGATCCAGCCGAACATGCCAAGTTCCTGGACACGGTCATCAACGCCAATCCGGATGGCATTGCCATGCACATCTCCTCGGTCGACGCGATGCTGCCAAGTCTTCGTTCGGCAGCCGAAAAGGGCATACCGTTTGTTTCGGTAACCTCTCATCCACCCTCCGTTGAGGACAATGAGAAGCTCGATGGCCTCTATCTTTCCTGGGTTGGCGCCAACGAGCAAATCGTCGGCGAGGTAATGGCCAGGCACGTGCTGCGCACCGTCCAGCCCACACGCGTTGCCTATCTCATGAGCCACCTCGGCCACGCTGGTCAGGAACAGCGCGCCGATGGATTCTTCGAGGCAATGCCTGAAGGCGTCGTCAGCGACAAGGTGGCGACTGGCGAGGAACCGCAGAAGGCAAAGGACGTCATTCGAGCCTATGTCCAGTCTAACCCGGATCTGAGCATCATCTTTGGAAGCGCCCTTACGCACAAGTGGACTGTCGACGTGCTGGAGGAGCTGGGTCGGGAGGACGTTGCAATTCTGACCTCGGACGAGGCACCGACATCGCTGGAGTGCATTTTGGCAGGCAAGTGCCACGCCTCGTTTGGGCAGCAATTCCCAATCCAGGCGCCCTTTGCCTACGAGATGCTCTACCAGTACAAGGAAACCGGCATGTTCCCGGTAAGGCCGATCATTACCGGCCCGGCCATAATCGATGAAACCAATGTGGAATCGATCAAGACCACGGTAATCGGCGTTCTTGGCGAAGACACCTACTACGATCTGTCGCCGTTCTAGGCGTCCGACAATTGGCTGACTGGCGGGCCGGCAACGGCCCGTCAGCCCCAGCCGGTCGGCTATGCACCGGAAGCGCCGCCGACGTCAGGACCAATTTGCAGAGCATCAACAAATGTCGTTTTGGAGAACAGCGCTTGCCAGGCCCGAGACCAGCGTTGTCATTGGCACAATTCTGGTCGTGCTGTTCTTCACGATCTCCACCGGCGGAGCCTGGCTGTCAACTCTCCCCAGCGTGTTCAGGGTCACGGCCCAGGTTGGACTAATCGCCATTGGACAGGCCTTTCTGATGTCTTCGGGAGAAATTGATCTGTCGGTTGGTTCGACCTTCGCTGTGGCCGGCCTCGTTGCCATATGGGCCATGGACATTCTGACGCTCGGCGTCGCCCCTGCATTCCTTGTCGCCCTGGCGGCATCCAGCCTCATCGGCCTGGTCATGGGCGTCTTCACCGTGTACTTCAAGGTTCCCTCCATGATCGTCACCCTCGGCGCCCTGTTCGTGCTCCGGGGAATCGCCTACATTTCCACACAGGGTTTCAGTCTTTCGATCCCAAGGGAGTTTCGGAAGGATCCGTTGGTGTTGCTGGCAAAGGCCAAGACATTCGATCTCAACAACACATTCATAGTTCTGCTTGTCGCCACGGTCATCCTCGCCATTGTGCTTTCCAGGACGAGGTTCGGCAGCCATGTGCTGGCCGTGGGCGGGGACGCCAGCGCTGCTCTTGCAAACGGCATTTCTCCCGCGGCCACAAAGATCAAGGCATTCATGGTCTGCAGTGCATTTGCCGGACTGTCCGGCATCCTCGTGCTGTTCCAGGAAGGCTCCGTGTACTCGACCAGCGGCATAAAGCTGGAATTGGAAGCGATAGCGGCGGCAGTGATTGGCGGATGCACGTTGAGAGGCGGGTCCGGCTCGATTTGGGGACCGGTTCTGGGAGTGTTCGTGCTTTCAAGCCTGAAAGGCGGGCTCATGATGCTCGGAGCTCCAACCTCGTGGTACATCGGTCTGGTGGGAGCGCTGCTGATTGGATTCCTGATCGTGTCGCAGGTCATCTCCGCGTCAACACAGCCAACAGCGTAACCTGAGAACCGGCGCCCCGGATTCGGAAAGCGGCTGGCAATGTCAAGAATTTTTCTGATTCGAAACGAAGCGATCGCCATCGCAAGCATTTGCATCCTGTCGGGGTTTTTCGCCCTGACCATAGGCGCGTCATGGTTCAACAACATTCCGAGTCTCCTGCGCGATGTATCCTGGCTCGGCATTGTCGTGATTGGGCAGGCATTGGTGATCATGTCCGGCGAGTTCGACCTGTCGGTGGGCTCGGTCTACGCGTTTGTCAGCATGGTGTTCGTGCTGCTGCTGAACGAAGCGATTCCGCCGGGACTGTCACTCCTGCTGTCTCTTGGACTTGCCGCGGCGATCGGCTACCTGACCGGCCTCCTGACCTGGCGCCTGAAACTGCCATCGCTGCTCGTCACGCTGGGCTTTCTGTTTTTCTATCGAGGAATGGTGGAATGGGTGACCGACGGATTTCCCGTAACCATAGACGACGAGATTCGAAGCAGCGTGTTCATCACGCTGTTGGGCGGAAAGACTTTGGGCCTTCACAACTCCATCATGATCTGCGCATTGCTTGTGGCCGTGTTCACGGTCATGCTTTCGAAGTTTCGCTTCGGCAATCATCTCTACGCGGTCGGAGGCGATACGGACGTGGCCCTCGCCACCGGCGTTCCCGCAGGAGCGATCAAGACCTGGGTGTTTGTCATCTGTTCGGGACTGGCCGGATTTGCCGGCATCATCACTGCCGCAAGTCTCAGCTCCGTCTCAACGACCACGGCAACGGCAATGGAGCTTGAATCGATCGCCGCCGTGGTGATTGGCGGATGCCTTCTTCTTGGAGGATCCGGCACGGTTTGGGGCGCGCTGCTCGGCGTGGTGACCCTGCTTCTTCTCAAGCACGGCCTCATCATTCTCGGAGTGAACATATTCGCGTACCAGGTCTGCCTCGGCGTCGTGCTTGTTGGGCTGGTTGCGCTGAAGGGAGTCGTTTCCGAACTTGAACTGTACCGCTAACCAAGGAGACCCGGCAGGCATGAAACCTGTTGTCGAACTAAAACGCATCAGCAAGAACTTCGGCGCCTTCAGCGCGCTGAGGGGCATTGACTTCGATGTCTACCCCGGCGAAATCCATGCCCTGCTGGGTGACAACGGCGCTGGCAAAAGCACATTGATCAAGATCCTCGCCGGCGTCCATCGGCAAACCGAAGGACAGATTCTCGTGCGCGGCAAGCCGATGAAGTTCCGGTCTCCACGGGACGCCGCCGACGTCGGCATCGGCACCGTCTATCAGGACCTGGCGCTTGCGCCCCTCATGACGGTGGCACGCAATTTCTTCATGGGGCGAGAACTGATCAAGGGTCCCGAACTGCTGGGCATGCTGGACGATCGAAGGATGGCAAGGGTGGCGCTCGAGGAAATGGCGAAGATCGGCATCGAGCTTTCCGACGCAAAACAGCCGGTGGGAACATTGTCGGGCGGACAGAGGCAATCGCTGGCAATCGCCCGGGCAATCTACTTTGGCGCCAACGTGCTGATTCTTGACGAGCCGACGTCGGCGCTTGGTCAGAAACAGCAGCTGGAAGTCCTGAAGTCCATTCTCAGGGTGCGGGCACGCGGGGACATCGCCATCATCTTCATCACGCACAACGAGATCCACGCCCAGCTGACCGCCGACAGGTACACGTTCCTGTCCTTGGGCGAAGTGATTGGCAGCGGCTCCAAGGTCGACCTGAACCCCGGCGAAATTCGGCGTCTGATGGCTGGCGGGGCCGAAGTCGCGGATCTCGATGCCGAACTGTCGGCAATCGTCGCGCAGCATTCGGTGCAAGACGCCAAGTCACAGGCACACAAGCGAACCTCGGAGGCTACAAATGGATGATCTGAAACACGGAACGAGGAACAGGCGCGGCGACTGGACTCCAAACGACAGGCTGGAGACGGCGCCGCTGTTCGAGTTTCCGCCTCGCTGGCGGAAGCTGCTCGCCTGGCTGCCGTCCTACTTTGTGCCGTGGAACGTCATTTTCCTTTCCCTGGCGCTCCTGTTTTGGTGGGCGCTGACGCCGGACAAGGAGGTGATGCAGGAGCTTTCGCCGGGGTGGATTCTGTATCTGCTGGCCAGAAACTCCCTCTTGGTGCTTGTCATTTACGGAGCGATCGAGCTTCGACTCTACATCAAGCGGACTCAAGGGGCTCGGTTCAAGTACAATCAGAGATTTCCGGCCGACACGACCTCGGGGGTCTTCTGGTTCAAGTCGCAGAACATCGACAACGCGCTTCGCACGTTCGGTTCCGGGTTGCCGATCTGGACGATGTACGAAGCGCTGATCCTGTGGTGCTATGCCAACGATTTCGGGTTGTGGGCCACTTTCGGGGACAACCCGATTTGGCTGATCGCCTTTGCGCTTGTGCTGCCTTTGGTGCACGAGTTTCACTTCTACTGCATTCACCGGCTCATTCACGTTCCTGTCCTCTACAAGCACGTTCACTCGGTTCATCACAATTCCGTAAATCCCAGTCCCTGGTCGTCGCTTTCGATGCATCCGGTTGAACACCTTCTCTACTGGTCGGGAACGCTGATTCACATTGTGCTTCCTTCGCATCCGCTCTTGCTTCTCTATCACCTTCAGATCAGCGGAACCGGCGCCGTCATTGGTCATGTCGGATTTGATCAGGTGGAGGTGGACGATGAGAAGGCAATCGGCACGCATGCCTTCGCGCATTATCTTCACCACAAGTATTTCGAGGTCAACTACGCCGACGGAACCATTCCACTCGATCGATGGTTTGGAACCTGGCATGACGGCAGCGCCGAGGCCGGTGAACGCATGAGGGAAAGGATGAAGCAGCGTCGCCGGAAGATGGCAGCCAAGGCGGCAAAGGGGAGCAGCGGTTCCTAGCCTCCAAGACCTGCCGCTCCAAACCGAAGACAGTTCCTGCCAAAGGGTATAGAGACTTTGACTGAATGGGTTGACGTCTGTTCCGCAGACGACATTGAAATCGAGGACGTTGTCCGCTTCGACTGGGGTGATCGCACATTTGCCGTCTATCGCAGTCCTGAAAGCGAATTCCATTGCACCGACGGGCTGTGCACACATGAATCAGTGCACCTCGCCGATGGATTGGTCATCGATCATGTCATAGAATGTCCCAAGCACGGCGGCGAATTCGACTACCGCAGCGGCGAGGCGCTTTTGCCGCCAGTTTGCATCAACCTCTCCACATACCCGACCCGCGTCGTTGGGCGCCGCATTCAGATATTGATTTGAGCCCATTGCGCTCGTTTGAAATCAGGAAATTGAAAGAGACATCCGCACACTTTGGGGAGATGGCGCTATGAACAGGCCGCCGACAATCGCAGATCTTCGCAGTCTGAAAGGGGTTCGCCAGATTTGCACCGTGCATGTGGACAATGCGCTGGAGGCTGCAGCGGCAATGGAAGCCGGCATTGAAATGTTCACGTTTGAGGTGGACGAACGGCTGGAGGCAGTCAGATCGGCGGCCCCGGACGCCTTCATCCAGGCAGGCTATCCACAGGGCCACATGGCTTCCGAGGAAATCGCAGTTCGTGACGGATTTGCGGCCCTTGAGCGAGGAGTTGGCGCAATCTACTTTGCCGGCTCGATGCGCTTGGTCGAAGCCATGTCAAGGGAAGGCATTCCTGTGTGTGGACATGTCGGTTACGTGCCACGCTGGCACACCTGGACCAATGTGCGGGCTGTTGGAAAGACCGAGGTCGAAGTGCGGGCGCTTTGGCAGAAGATCAAGGATCTTGAGAATGCCGGAGCCTGCTTGGTCGAAATGGAGCTTGTGCCGGTTCCGGTAGCGGACTTCATTACGCGAAACACATCGCTCATAACCGAGGGGATGGGCTGCGGCGCGGTTTGCGACACGCAATACCTGTTCAGTTGCGATGTCTTGGGAACCAATGTCGGGCATGTTCCGCGTCACGCCAAAGTCTATGCGAATCTGGCCGCCGAGGAAGCTCGGCTTCAAGAAATGCGTACACACGCGTTCAGCAGATTCGCGGCGGATGTCAGGTCCGGTGGATATCCCGAGCGATGCCACGAGATACACATTGACGACGAAGTGCTCGAGTTGCTCGACAAACTGGGTTAGGCACAATTGATTGGGCCAGCAACTAAGACCCGTGTTTGTGCCGTTGATCCTCTTGCAAAACGTGCGTGTTTAGGCTGCGCCTGTCCGGAAAAACCGGAATGTCTTTCGGAAAGCGGTTGGCGTGGGAGCAAAAGTCAGTGGATGCAAGCGGAATGCAACACTGGAGTTCGCCCCATGACGCACGATGTCTGCATCAGCCGCTTTCCCGCAATGTTGCAACCAACTCTCATCCCCGAACTTGAATGCAGCTCCATTGGTTCAAGCCGCTGCAGGCTGTTCCTGGCAGCGCTCGAAAGGGTCGACTGGGAGAGCCTGGACATCAATCGCCGCTGCGACACCGGACGACCCCCGAAGGACCGCGTTGCCATGGCCCGGGCCTTTGTGGCCAAGGCGATGCGGAACTTCTGTGCGGCAGCGGGCAAGAAGGCGATCATCGCGCCCAACCCTCGCCGCGACAAGGCGAAGAAGGAGCGCATGGCGCTTAAGGCCAAGGCACGCAGGCATGCTTGCTTCACCTGTCCTTCGGAGCGCCTGTTCCTTTCTTGGGACCGGTGGGGTCAGGCGCGTCCTGACTTCCGGAGCGTGGCAGGAAGTGTCGTGATTTTGGACCGAATCGACATGTTCAGAGCTTGAGAAGGCCTTGACGCTGCAACTTGGCACTCACCATCGTGTTGAGCACCTATGCGAGCCATGGTTTTGCAAAAGGCTCAGGAGGTTCATGGCCGGTGGCGACCAAGATGGGGAGCGGAAGCTGGGTGTGTTCAACCGCAGGCCGGCTCGAAGCAACAGAAAGGCGCTGATGTCGCGCCACAGGGCATCGGTTCGGCAACGTCACGAAGTCGAGCACGCTGCTTCTCGCAACGGTAGCAGGCGGAACTCGCGCAACGCGTACCGTGGTGTCGCTGTTGTGACCAATCCGGCTATGTTGGTGCAGCCTGAAGTGCTTGTTGTCGTCTCCTTTGCAGCATTGTCCGGCCTCCGTCGGACACGTCGCGGTTGGACATGCGAACCGGAATTGCCTACAAGATACGCATGGTGCAACCCGTTTTGGCCTGCAGTTCGCGCCAGGCGGAGGTCAGGATCCACCAAAAGTGCAGTCGGACTGCGTTGAGCCCGGAGACCATTGCAATGACCTTGACACCTCACACAATCAGGGCAGCTCCAGTTGCCACGTTTCTCGCCTTGTTGATC
>JAPOOS010000259.1 GCA_026713305.1 Paracoccaceae bacterium | reverse complement strand
TGTACAGTCGAAGTCCTGGAACCCATGGGCATGGACACGATGGTGTACATGAACATCGACGGAACCGAGGTGACTGCCCGCGCTGCGCCGCGGTCGGTCAGCAATCCCGGCGAGACCATGATGTTCACAATCGACTTGAACCACATGCACTTGATCGACCCCGCCACGGACAAGGTGGTATAGGTGCCGGATCATCGGACACTGACGCTGGATCGATCGGAACCTCCGGTTTTGCATTCGTCTCGTCGTTATGGGCGCCTCACGCCTCATGTAGTTTTTCGTGCACGGATCCCGGGGAATGTCATTGAAAATTCTGCCAGCTTCCGCCCGGTCTCGCTCCGGTTTCGAGGAAAGCGTCTCTTGGGATGCCACGGTGGGTGTCCAGTTACAGGCGAATGGATGCTGCAAGACGGAACGGGACATCAACTCATCGTTCGATTGGACCGAGAAGCACGGCATGGGCGGGCCTTGAAGGTGTCGCGCCCGGGACGAGGCCATCCGCTTTCCTGATGACGATCAGTTGCAAATTGGCCAGGGAGCGACTGCCCGGAAGGCTTGAACCATGCGAAGGCAATTGCCAAAGTCGAAAGGATGATGGTCGAGCGGAATTCCTGAACGCCCTGAAAAGCCATGCATGCGACCGAATTGCCAAGCCAACCACATGTCCGCCGCCTCACGTCACTCTTTCCCAACATGGTCACGCTGCCATGGGCATGAACAACAGGATGCAGAAGGCTTGGCTGAGAGCCGTGTTGCCCAATTCTCCGACTCATCGGCTCGGAGCGCAACGGCCTGTCCGGGCCGTCCTTCCCAATCTCGATCCTGGAATTTCGGGAGACGGGCATGACAAGGGACTGGTCACGAGATGATTCTTGGCATTGATCTCGGAACATCTGCAGTGAAGGCGGTGTTCTGCAAGCGGCGCAGGGTCATCGCGTCCCATTCGGTGTCCCTGGTGACAACGTCGCCAGAGCCAGGGTGGAGCGAGCAGGATGCGGCGCAATGGTTGTCGGCGTTGCACGAGGCGGTGCGAGGGCTTCTGTCCATGCCCGAACTGAACGGAGCCAGGGTAAGCTGCATCGGCCTTTCCGGACAGATGCACAGTGCGGTGCTTCTTGACCGCAAGCTGGACGTCCTGAGGCCGTGCATCCTCTGGAACGACAGCCGGTCGCATGATGAATGCAGTGTACTGCGACAGCGCGTTCCCGACATCGGCTTGCTCTCCGGCGTGCTGCCGCTTCCCGGCTTCACGGCGCCGAAGATCATGTGGGTCGCACGGCATGAGCCGGACATTCACTCTCGAATTGCACATGTCCTGTTGCCCAAGGACTTTCTCGGTCACTACCTGCACGGAAATCTCGTGACGGATTCCTCTGACGCTGCCGGCACCCTGTGGCTTGACCAGAAACGTCGCAGATGGTCGCGGAGACTCTGCGAAGCGAGTTCAGCCCGGGAAGAGTGGCTGCCGGAGATCCGTGATGGGCATGAAATTGCCGGATACCTGCGACCGGCAGCGGCGAAGGTGCTCGGCCTTGAGCCAAACATCCCGATTGCCGCCGGTGGCGGAGACGCTGCAACCGGCGCAGTCGCCATTGGCGCAACCGAAGCCGGGAGCGGATTTGTTTCTCTGGGCACTTCGGGACAGTTGTTCATGACAACAAGCGACTACACCCCGAATCCCGATCGGTTTGTCCATGCGTTCTCACATACCGTTCCGAACCGGTGGTACCAGA
>JAPOOS010000347.1 GCA_026713305.1 Paracoccaceae bacterium | reverse complement strand
TGGAGAGGGATTTGTGCGCCTCAGAGCCCTGTAGAACGAAAAGGACGGCAGCTTGAACTCCTTCCTCCATCGTTGGCTCAGCACAACCTGAAAGATGTCACCCGCGGAAATGTACTCCTTTGCGCGTTGCACCGAAGCCAGAAAGTCTTCCTTGTCGGTTTCCGATTCCTCGCCTGCGGCAGGCGATTCGGCAACTGTCAGCTGGCGGTCCTGTTCCAGCGGCAAGTTTATTTTGCGAATGGTGTTGCCAACCCTTTGCAATGCCGCATTGTAGGCCTGTTGCGCCGACTGGCCTTCGCTTGTCCAGGCGGGACTGACGACCATTGCCTCGCCCTTGACCCAGTCCAGAACCACAACGATCGAGGGCCGCATCAACACTGAATCCGGAGTTCCAATCCTGTCGGCATTGATGTCCGGCAAGTGCTCCACAAGGCGCACCATGTCGTATCCCAGATATCCAAAGAGCCCGGCGCTGCTTGACGGCAGCTGTTCCGGCAATTGTATCCTGCATTCGTCGAGCAAGGCCCGCAACGACTGGAAGGGTTGATCTGAACTGCCTGATTCGACGTATCGGCCTTTGCTGTCCCGCCTGCTGATCGAAGCCCTTCCGTCAACGCAGGTCCACAGCAAGTCCGGCTCCAAGCCAATGATGGAATACCTGCCTCTGGCTTCCCCGCCCGTTACGGATTCCAGCAGAAAGCTGTGCCTGCCGGATTTCGTCAGTTTCATGAACAGCGAGACAGGCGTGTCGAGGTCCGCCGCCAAATGACGGCAGACTATTTGATTCCTGCCAGAGTCGAAACCCCTGGCAAAATCCTCGAAACTTGGCGTGAACACGGCCGCAATCACTGCAAGTAGGAGTGGACGGTGTTGATTGCCGCTTGGTCAATTCGGAAGCCCGCGTCGGCGATCAGCTGTGTGGCGTACAGAATGATCAAGTCCTCCGCAGCCGTCTGGGCGAACTGCGAGTTCACATACTGGGAAATGCCTTGGATGTTGTCAGTCGAAAAGTCGGCGTCGCGCACGGCCTCTAGCCTGACCAAGACCACGACCCTTCCGTCGTCGACGATGGCAACCTCGCCCTGCTGAAGGTTGAACGCTTCCTCAACGGTCCCCGCCGGGGCGCCGGCAATCGGATTGCCTCGCAAAATGCCGGGAACAAAGTTCGCGTCCAGAAGTCCAATTTCGGAAAACGGCGTTCCGGCCTCCAGAGCCGACTTGTACTCCTCTCCCACGCGCCGCTTTGCCTGGAGCGTGAAATCCTCCCTCCATGCATTGACAACTTGATCCCTGACGGTCGAGAAGTCTTGCAGGGTAGGTGGAACAAGGCGATCGAGCCGCAGCGCGAAAACCCCGCCACCGTTCAAGAGCAGTATTTCCGAAAACGAGAACTCGGTGGCCTGCAGGGCGGCGCGTCGAAACTCCTGGTCCGACACGACCTGACCGCCGGCAGATTCGTTGAAGTCAACGGTTGCGAGCTGCATGGCCGTCTCGGCGGCCAGTTCCTCAATCGAGGCTCCTCCCGCAAGCAGATCGCTGTAGGTCTCGATGCTGGAGTTGATCTGGGATTCGGCCTGTTGCAATGCCAGCTGCCGTTCGATCGTGCCGCGGGCATCGTCAATGCTGTCGTTCCGCTCCGCCAGGATGGCGATCACACGATAGAGTGCTGGTCCGAAATTGGATTGGACCGGACCGACAATGCCGGGTTCCTCTATGGCAAAGACCGCATCGGCGTCCTGTTCGCCCAACTCGTCCTTTCCAACGTCGCCGACAAAGGCATCCTGCGGCAGTATGCCAGCTTCCTCAAGCAGTTGATCGAACGTGGCTTCGTCATTGTCGATGCGTGCCTTGGCGGCCGCGGCTTCCGATTCCGTCAAGAACACGAGGCGTTCGAGTATGCGCCGCTCGGGTCTGACGAATTCATCGATCCGGGCGTTGTAGAGATCGACGATTTGCTGCTCGTCCACCATGACCTGATCGATGAGCATGTTCGGCAGGAGGTACGCATAGGTGATCACGCGTGTCTCCGGCAGAGTGAACAACTCCTCGTGATCCGAGTAGAATGACCTGAGGTCTGCGTCGGTTGGCTCGGGAAGTTCATCCGTGATGAATGAATTGTCCAGTTCCAGCCAGCGAATGTCGCGTTCCTGGAAATTGTAACCTACAACAGTTCGGGCGTAGACGTCGCTGGCGGACAAGCCGGCTGCGACAGCCTGGAGTATGATTTGCCTTGAACGGGTTTGGCGCAGTTCGTCGTCATACTCGGAAGCTGACATTCCGGATCTTTCAAGCGCCAATTCGTACATGGAGGTGTCGAATCTGCCGTCTAGCCCCTTGAACGCTTCAGAATCTCGCAGCGCGGCAAGCACTACCGTGTCGTCGACGGACAGGCCGATTGAACTTGCTTCGTTGTCGATGGAAGCCTCAGAAGCCAATTGTTGAAGCGTTATCTGGCTGATTTCAGCGAGAGGAACGTTCTCAAGGCCGATCTGGCGTGCCTGGTTCAGACGGTCGCGCAACGCACGGAAGTAAGTGTTGACCGGGATGTCTTCCTTGCCAACCGTTCCGACGGCGCCGGATGTGCCGGTAAACGAGACAATGCCGAATCCCATCAGGCTCACCACGAGCAGACCGATAAGGATCCAGACCAGGATGTTGGCAGTTTTTGGCTTGCGAGCGGCTTTGGCCATTTCCAACCTTTCAAGATGTCTCGGGACTCGGCGAATCTAGATGCCTGAACCCAAGGTTTCAACCGACGACATTGCTGGAAGGGAGGCATCCATGCAACGTTTGACTCTAAGCCTGCGGCAAGCGGAACTCGTTCAGGCGAACGAAGAACTGTCGAATGTCGCTCACGCCGACATTTGCGAATGCTATACGCAAGTGCCGCCCGAATTCCACACCTTCCCGAGAGCTTTCTCTGGATGCGAACAGGGTGTCGGGCAGCATTAGCATGTTCTGCTGGTCGAGCAGTTGCAGAACCACTTCGTCCGAGGGAACGTCGAAGGGATGGCGCACATAGGCGAAATAGGCGCCGCATCCCCGCAAAGTCCATTCCTGCATCTGTGCAAACCCGGATTCGACCGCACGCCGCCGCCTCGAGATCCTTGCTCGTTCCTGATCCAGCCAAGGCTGCAGGTGGCGTATAGCAAAGACCGCTGCCCTCTGGGCAATCTGGTTGGCGCATATGGCCACTGTATCCATGTACTTTTCGATTTCGAACAGCAGGTCCGGAGAGGCGACGACAGCGCCGAGGCGATGGCCGGTCAGCCGGTAGGCCTTGGAAAACGAGTAGAGGTGAACGAGCGTCCGCTCCCAGCGCGGCTCCTGAAACAGCTTGTGAAGCGAGTCGGGGTCCCTGACGAAGTCCCTGTAGGTCTCGTCCACTATCAGGGCCAGACCATTTCGGCGCGCCAGGACATAGAACTCCCGCAGCAGAGCAGGTGGATATTCAGCCCCGGTCGGGTTGTTCGGCGTTACAAGAACAATTGCGCGCAGCCTGTCGTCGATCAGGCGACTTGCCTGCTCGGGCGAAGGCTGCATCGATTCGTCCACCTCCAGCATCCGTGCCTCAATGCCCAACATGTCCAGCCACATCCTGTGGTTGAAGTACATGGGCGAGCACAACATCACAGCTTCGCCCGCCTTTGCGAGCGCCGTTACGGCTGCCGTGAACGCCTGGTTGCATCCGGAGGTCAATGCAACTTGCGACGCAGCAATGTCGCCGCCATACAGTTCGGTCCAAAGTTCGGCTATCGCTTCCCTGAGATCCTGATTGCCGAGCACCGGTCCATAGGCGTGCGCCGCGGTTTCCTTCATCAGGAATTCGGCAATGTGCTTCCGAAGCGAAAGGGCAGGCAGCCCGACGGGCGCCGCTTGAGACAGATTCAGAAGAGGGCGGGACAAGTCCCGCGTGGGCCGTTCAAGCCACCGCTGCGCTTCCACTATGGGCGGAGCGATTGTCTGCAGCATGTGAGGATTCATGCGCATGCTTGACGCCTCTCGTTGCACCGCCCGTTGCGGCTGGAAATTCCAATGGCTGCAGCTTGCTTCGATCTGCATTGGAGACGGAGACCAATCCGCACTCCGGACAGGAGTCCACAATAATTCGAAAGGGGCAGTTCAGTCACGGCGAATCCATCTTCGTTTGCGAAAGCCTCGGGAAAGGCTTGGTCGAAAACAGATAGGTCTCGTCTTGTGTCCACGGAGGACGGAACACCTGCCCGAAAGCGGGCTGGCGGAGAGACAGGGATTCGAACCCTGGGTACCCGCAAAGGTACAACGGTTTTCGAGACCGCCCCGTTCGACCGCTCCGGCACCTCTCCCGCACCAACTGCATGGTCCATTATATATTGGCGTGCGTCAAAATTGCCACCCGAAAAGCGGGAATTCCCACGATGCCGGATTTTCTTCCCATTTGCCGCAACGGACATTGATTCTTGGTAAAGCAGCCTTTCAGGGAGACTTGGTGGTGAGACGACTGGATGAAATGTGGGCATCAAGCTTGGTCAAGGACATTTTGGTCTGCCTACAGGCATGGAAAGGAACGTGGTGGGCAGGTTCAACTGCGTGCTTTCGCCAAGGACGAATTCGAGCTTGAGCAGAGCGCCAAAGCTCCAAAGCATGTTGAACGTCTCGTTCTCAATCTACCGGCCGGCCCGAATGCATTCGGCGAAACGCGAGACATTGCTGCGGTTTGCATCGCGGCTGGCAAGAAGTCATGGCGGTGTGACTGGCAGCTGAGGATTGATTGTGGTCCGAAGCAGCCGTTGGCCACGAGCGCAGCTTTGTCTTCACGCATGGGAAGGTCGCCAGACCGGTCTTGCAGTGGTTGCGGCG
>JAPOOS010000339.1 GCA_026713305.1 Paracoccaceae bacterium | reverse complement strand
TAGAGGCGTCCCGTCGAACCGGGCACAAGCACAATTTGGTGTGCGCTTGTTTCTTCAAACTCCGCAACGAGATGACGGGCTGCATAGGTGAAATTGGTTGCCACCGCCACAATGGCTTCGTCCGCGTGGAGCGGAAGCGCAGCGGTCCACAGTGCGCCGATCACCGCCGCCAAATGCTTGTGGCAGCGCAATTGCAGCAGCCTGAACGCAAGTCGTGCCAAGAAAAAGCGGGCCAACTTCAGGCCTGCATTCGGGCAAACCGCAAGGCGGCCGAAAGCCGAAGGTCCAGCGGGCTGCTTCACTTCAGGAGAGCCTTGGCGAAAGCGCTGTTGACCTGACGCAGGTCAGTGCTGGACTTGGCAGGGCATGCCTGCGGAATCCAGCCAAGAGATTTGGTGCCCGAGGCGAGACTCGAACTCGCACGACCGAAGTCGGGGGATTTTGAATCCCCTGCGTCTACCAATTTCACCACTCGGGCCAAAGCGGTCATATAGTCGCAGTTTGTTGGCCTTGTCAATTTCGACCAACGCCGTTTGCGCGCCCGAACTGCATTGCGTCAAACTCCTGCCATGGTTGCCGAGCGGGTCCGCGCAGCAAGGCCTGGTCTTTGCGTTCCAATGCCGAAGACATCATTGCGTTCCATGCGCCGGCAGTTCAAACTTTCCTCCTCGTCCGATTGGCCGGGCTGCCTTCAACATCAAGCGTCACCTTGACCCATGATGCGAGGCAATGACCGAGGCGCCGGCAGCCTGCACGGCTCGATCGAATTCGACACGCAATCGACAGGTTCGGCAATCCGGCATGTCCTGCATCTCCAGCGGGAAGGCGCACAAATCGGACTCTCGTTTCAGCCCGGGATTTCCGGGATTCTGATTGCCACGGCGTGAGGCGGGCCCGCAAGTCCAACTTCCGCCGCCCGTCCTTCGCCGTTTTGCCCAGTGTCTAGAGCAATGCCCCAAACATGACCGCAGGCGCCAGTTCGGCCGACATGACCACAACTATGGCGATTCTGCTGCTCAGGTGCCGAAAGCGGCGCCACAGGAATGCGCTGAGGACTGCACACAGCGCAATTTCAAACACACTGAACATGTCGCCGTAGTATGCCTGGTCCCAATAGCTGACCGGGCTTCTGAAAACCCATTCGCTCAACGGCCAAAAGTGCTGGTGGGCATCGTCGTTGTGCAGGAGGAAATCGAATGCAACATGCAGCATGCCGGCGATGCCAAGCACCTGGACCCAACACTGCCTGACCAGAAGTCCGGCGACAAGAACTGCCATCCACACAAACAGGGAATTGTCGATGGCGAATATCCTCTGCCATTGTGGCGAGAAGTACAGCACGTCGAAAACGTGGTTGGCCGAATGTCCCTGGACAAGAAGTGCGTGGAAGGTGAGGAGGTAAAGCGACAGGTCAGGTATCAGGGATCCAGCTATTGCCGCGGCGTTGACTGCCGCAACGTTTGGTCGAGCCAGAATGGCGGACCCAATGATCAGGTGGGCTGGCGTGTTCAATTCTTCGGGTGTTCCCCAATTGCCAATGTCACCGCTGTTGCCAATCCAAGTCGCCATAACCCGCATTGGATTTGGTGCCCGTCAGTCAAAGGGCAAACCGTCGGAGTGTGTTGCATTGACCGCTGTAGTCCGCAGGTGGTGGAATATCAACGTGTCCATTTCCCCGGCGCTGGCAAACCTGCCGCACCGCAACAAATCGGCCAAGTTCTTCGGGCTGCCGGTTGAACCCATCGATTGGGAACAGGCCAGACAGGCAACCTCGGGCTGCCGTGCCAGTTGGACCTTGCCACTGCCAGGAGTTCATCAAGCCGCATCGCGCGTGAGTTTTGCGCTTGGAAATCGATGAACGACGGCGGATTTGCCGGCGCGCCCATTGTGTTGCGGCGTTGGAACTGTTGCCTTCACAAATGGAGCAGACCATGTCCGTCCCGGTGTTGTCAGACAGGGCACGCGAATTGGATGCTGTTCCTGGCAGAGAATCCAAGGCGCATCTTGATGAACGGATGCTCCCTGCCCAACCACTTCCAACAAAACCGCCGGCTTTCGCCTCGAAGGTAGTGCCGATGGACGACGCGAACAGTCTCACGCCCAGAAATCCATGCATTGGCAGCGAAGGAATTGCAGCGGTATCTGTATGCGTTCGACAAGGTGGCCGGCTAGGAGTTTGGCGTGTCGCGCGCCTTTCAAGACCCCTGCGAATCTCTTGACCAATCAAAGCACGTCGGGGCGGCAGTTTGTCGTCATTGCGACCGGGAGCGGGTCGGAAGCCGCGCTCCTGGCATTCGCGCGGCCGAAGTGATCCACCACACCGACACCAGAGTCGTCCCTGGAACTTGCGCGTTGCCTTGTCTCCGGAGATGTCGTGACACACATCGGCGTTTCATCAGACCTGCAGTGGCCGTTGCTTGCTTTGGGTGTCAATGACCGGCCAAGGGAATTCGCTGCGGCATGCACTGGGCGAAACGGTTCGAATCGTCAAGGGCATGAAAACTCTTGGACATCAATGGATTTTCGATCTGGACAATGCGGCAGTCCCTGTCGCAATGGCCCAACTCACACGGCAAGCAGTTTGCCGTAGGGTTTCGGTTCGGATCTTCCCGAAGCTCGAAGTGGTTCGGAGTTGAACTCCAGACGCGCTTCCGCATTGGATCGCAGCGGCAATGTGTGCGAACTGTCGACGAAAGCGGCTCTGCGAAGGACGCTTCGTTGTGAGCACGAAACTTGTCTGAACCTGTATCGCTGACAGGAATGGTTTGACGTTTTGAGAAATGGGGTTCCACGCTGGTTTCGCCTGTGGATTCCCGTCTGTCCCAGAACCCTACGAAAGCGGGGCCGAATCATGAACGACTTGTCGCCCAAGATCTGTGCTTCGGCACTCCGCTCTTGGAGCTGTTGGAACGCCGGACTGGACTGGTTCTGAATGTGATCAGACAGCTAAAGGAATGGACACTTGCCAAGGCAGCGCACCCACACGCGCTGTGGATACTCGCAATTGTCAGCTTCGTGGAGAGTTCGATCTTTCCGATTCCTCCCGACGTAATGCTCATTCCAATGGTATTGGCACAGCCCAGCCGTGCCTATCGAATCGCGTTTGTTTGCATGGCAAGTTCTGTCCTGGGAGGACTTTGCGGCTATTTCATCGGCTTCATCGCGTTTGACGCTGTTGGGAAGCCGATTCTTGAACTTTGGGGACTTGGAAGCCAAATCGGCGAATTCTCCGCGAAGTACAACCAGTACGGTGGTTGGGCTGTGCTGGTGGCAGGGATAACGCCGTTTCCCTACAAGGTGATAACAATCCTGTCCGGCGCAACCCAATTGCAATTGCCAACATTCATCGTGTCCAGCATAATCGCCCGTGGAGCAAGATTCTTTCTTGTGACCTATGTTGCAGTGCGCTTCGGCCCACCACTCTTGGAACTGCTGGAACGGCGGCTATGGCTGGTTCTGGCCGTGGGTCTTGTCCTGCTTCTTGGATCCTATTACCTGCTCAGACCGGCATGATGCACAAACAAGTTATGTTAGCGGCCATTTCAGGTTCCGTCGTCCTTCTGGTGGCGGCCCTGGGCTTTCAGTACCTTGCCAACCTGCCGCCGTGCCCGCTTTGCATTTGGCAACGATGGGCGCATGTCTTTGCCGTCGTGTTCGGGGCATTGGCATTGGCAATCGGTTGGCGGCTGTTGCCGGTTGCGGCTCTTCTTGCCATGCTCGCGGGTTGCGGCATAGCCTTCTACCACGTCGGAGTGGAGCAAGGCATGTTCGAGGGCTTGGAGGGCTGCGCCGGCGAGTCGTTGTCAGGACAGACCGCTGTAGACTTGCTGGATTTGTCCAAGGCAGTTCCCGTCGCCGCCTGCAATGAGGTCGCTTGGAGTTTCGTCGGCGTATCGATGGCGGGATGGAACGGAATGCTCTCGGTCGTCCTGGCAGCGATGTGGGGCCTGGCAATTGTTGCGCACGGTCGCGGACGCCGGCTTGGAGCGGGTGGCTGACACCTGCGGGAAGGCAGTCCATCCTGCGCTGCAAATCTCCCGACCTTCAGCCTTTCCAACATCCGCAGAAAGTCAGCGTCGCCGAAGGTTTTCAATTGCCTGGCATTCCAGCTGGATCGGCAGCGTGCAGCCGCTTCAGGTCGTCAAGGTAGCTGGCCTCAAACTTGGCGTTCTTGATTTCTTCAACATCAAGACGAGCGCTTATGAGCGCCCTTTCGCCGCCTCCTGCCTGTGCCAGAATGCTGCCATCCGGTCCGCAAATCACTGACTTTCCGACGTATCTGAGGCCGTTTTCGACGCCGCAGCGGTTTGCATAGGCAACAAATATCTGGTTTTCCAAACTGCGGGCTGCAATCATGTGCTCGGCAATGGCGTTGTAGGGTTCCATGAGTGCAGTTGGAACAACAACGAGCGTCACTCCGTCAACTGCAAGCTCGCGAACCAGTTCCGGAAACTCGACATCGTAGCAAATCAGCAAGCCGACGCGAAATGCCCCCACCTGAAACACCGCAACGTTTCTTCCTCCGACAAAGCAACGCCGCTCCCAACTGCCGAACAAGGCACGCTTGGTGTATCGCGCGACTGTCTTCCCGTCGCGGGAAATCGCCACCGCCACATTGCAGCACTGGCCATTGACGGCTTCGATCATTCCGAAGATCAGCCCGATCTTGCGGCTCCGCGCCAGCCGCTGCAAACGATCAACCGCCCATTGCGCCTCAGGCACGCTGGCAGGGACTAGTTCCGGAAGAAAATACCCGGTCAGGAATCCTTCCGGGAACACCAGCAGTTCAATTCCGCGGTCGGCAGCCTCGTCAATGGACCTGACCATCAATTCAAGGTTGGCCTCGACATCGCCGGGTACACCGGCATCCTGACTGACGCCGACCACAAGTTCGTTCATGCTCCGCCTGCAAAGTTGAAGAAAGAGACTGCGTCCACACTACAGTTTCAGAACATTCTGCCAAGCGTCGACCAGCGCCCTACCCCGTCGGCCAGCATGGATTCGGTGCATCAAGGCAGCGTGTGCTTCGACAGTGCCATGGACAGTGCGCTTGGATTGGGATTGGGTTCGCCGGATTTCCGCAAAGGGTCGGAAGTGCGATGTCTACGCCCATAGACAAGCAATCGTTGATTGGCCGAAGCCTCCTGGCCCGGCAGCGACTGGCTCAATCTGGACTTGGAGTGGTGGACCGCCGCTTCAGCGGTTCGGGGCGCTCTGAACGAGCGCCGCCCCGCGCCTTGGCGCGAGGCAGTTCGTTTGGCTGGCCGTGCGGCCGCAAACTTGCGGCCGCACGGGTGTCCAGCGGCTGACTAGGCAAGCCACCAGCGGCTTGCCGACCGGCCGCCATCGCATTCCCAACTTGCCGCAAGGCTTTCGCCTCTGCGCACGTTGGACCGGCGAGCGTACACGAAGTTGACAAACAGTGGAATGATTGAGCCGCCGTCGTCACGCGCGATTTGGCACATTTCACGGTACATGTCGGCCCGCATCGTTTCGTCAAGTTCGGCCTTCGCCAACAACAGCAACTCGTTGAAGCGGTCGTTCTTCCAGTGCGCTTCGTTCCAGGCGGCGTCCGCGCTGTAGGCAAGCGTGAACATGTTGTCCGGCGTTGGACGGGCGCCCCACTTCACAAACACAAACGGCTTCTTGAGCCACACATCGGCCCAGTAGCTGTCATTTGGCTCGCGAACCGGCTTGATGTTGATGTTGGCCGCCTTCGCCTGCTCACTATAGAGCACGACCATGTCCACGGCGCCTGGAAGCACGCTGTCTGCAGCCGACAGCTCGACATCCAGCGAATCCATTCCAGCCTCCTTCAGGTGGAACATCGCCTTGTCGGGATCATACACACGCTGCTCGATGTCCGGCCAGTAGGGCATGTTCGGAGACACATGGAAGTCGTTGCCAGGCGTTCCGGTTCCGAAAAGGATCTTTTCAACGATTTCTTCACGGTCAATGGCATGCTTCAACGCAAGCCGGACATTCACGTCGTCGAATGGCGCCACATCGCAAAACATCGGCAGGGTGATCGCCGAGCCGCTGGGAACGTTTTCGACATCGACATCCCGGCTGCGCGCCAACAGCGCCAGCGTCTTGAGGTCGACCGAGGAGATCGCGTCAACGGCTCCGGTCACCAGCGCCGTCTGGCGAGCATTCGGATCGTTGAGAATCGTTATTTCGACATTGTCGAAGTAACCACCCTCAAGATGCCAACCATCGTGCTTTGAAAGATTGACGCCGACACCTGGATCGTAGTTGTCGATGCTGTACGGTCCGGCGCCGTCTCCCGACTGCCAGTCAATGGTGCCGTCGTCGTTGGCCGGAAGCATGCACAGATGGTAGTCCGTCATGACCCAGGGCAAGTCGGCCAATCCCTGGTTCAGTTCGATGACGATCGCGTTGTCTCCCTTGGCGCTGATGTTTGTCACGCTTTCAAGCAACGGTTTCGCCGCCGACGTGGTGTCGTCGCCGCGGTGGTGGTTCAGCGAAGCGATTGCGTCGTTTGCCGTGAAGCTCCGTCCACTGTGAAATCCGGCATCGCTGTTCAACTCGAAGGTCCAGGTCTTGGCGTCCGGCGTTGCGCTCCAAGAAACGGCCATGTCTCCACCAAGGCCGTTGTCCGCCGTTATCTGTGTCAGATAGCTGCGATGAGTGTGCGCCAGCTGGATCTCGCCAACGCTCTGGTAACGACCCGGGTCCATTTGGTCGGCCGTATTCCCGTCATGCAGCCCAAGGCGATAGGTTCCTCCCGCCTTCGGAGTCTCCGCCGCGGCGTTGCCGGCCCATAGCGCCGATGCGGCGGCTATCGTCATTCCGGCAGCGGTGGCCTCAACCATGAACTCGCGGCGCGAAATGCGGTTCCTCCTGCTGGCAGCGGTAACTCGCTTCATGACGCTTGAATATTCAGCATTAGACATTCTTGCTATTCTCCCTTAATTGGTAGCGTGTAGGGCGTCCTGTTTCGCTATTATGGGATTCCGTCAAGAGAATAAACCCTTTTGGCGAAATGCAGCGCAACCGTGGCTGTCGGCTGGAACTTGGCTCATTGCTAGGGGCGTGCATTGGTGGTAGAGTGGCAGGAAAACTTGAACTCGCTGGTTTCGATCACCGACGACGGGCATCGCCATCACCATCCTCGCCTGGCCGATCAAGATTGCCTGCCAATGGATGCCTGGGCCCTTGCAAGAATTATGAACAATCGCTGTGAACGGAGGAAAGAATGGCGGACGTCGGTCGAATAGTGCTTATGCGGCTTGGCTTGGGGCTTTTGACGCTGCTTGTCATCTCCGTGCTGATATTTGGAGCGGTTGAGCTGCTCCCGGGAGACCTTGCCCAAGCCGTGCTGGGACAAGGTGCAACTCAGGAAACGCTGGATGCCCTGCGCACCGAACTCGGTCTCGATCGTTCGGCGCCCATTCGGTATTTGGATTGGCTTGCCGGCGCCATGATTGGGGATTTCGGCGTGTCGCTGCTGAACCAGCAGCCGGTCGCCGAAGTGATCGGGCAGCGGTTCCTCAACACGCTGTTTCTTGCAACCTATGCGGCGGTCATTGCGGTTCCCGTGGCGATCGCTCTCGGAATCGCCGTGGCGCTGTTGCGCAACACGATTTTCGACAGGGTCGCCAATGTCGTGACGCTGACTTCGATATCCTCTCCGGAATTCTTTCTCGGATACGTTCTCATTCTTTACTTCTCGGTGATCACCGGATGGTTTCCGTCAATCGCCACGCTCAACGAAAACCTCACGTTCCTTGAACGACTGGAGACAACGTTTCTGCCGGCCCTGACCATGGTGCTTGTCGTTGTCGCGCACATGATGCGGATGACGCGGGCTGCCATCATAAACCTGCTGGCATCGCCCTACATAGAAATGGCCCGTCTAAAGGGCACTCCGGCATGGCGTGTGATAACACGGCACGCGCTGCCAAATGCGTGGGCGCCAATAATCAACGTTGTGGCGCTCAATCTCGCCTATCTTATCACCGGCGTCGTCTTGGTTGAGGTTGTGTTTGTCTATCCCGGCATCGGCCAGCTTCTGGTCGACGCGGTGACAAAGCGCGACTTCCCGGTCGTGCAAGCATGTTGCCTGATCTTTGCGGCAACCTTCATCCTTCTCAATCTCGCTGCGGACGTAGGTTCAATCCTCACGAATCCGCGGCTGCGTCATCCGAAGTAGGGGGGAATCATGGACTACTTCGTCATTGGATACTATGCGATGCTGATCGGCGGCTCCTGCCTGGCCGCCCACTACAAGCAGCGCGAGGTCTTTCTCATTCTGTTTTCGCTAACCCTGGCGTCGTTCGTGATGGGCATAATCGGCGGAACGGGCGCACTCTGGGCGGTTACAATCGCCGCCGGCCTGCTGGCGCTGGCAGGCGGAACCGCCTATTCCTTCCGCGAACTCCTCATCATCATATCCGGGCCCCTGACCGCGCGTGAACTCAGGACCGCGCCCCTTACGGCCGCCTTCGGCATGTTCGTGATTTTCACCTACGCCGTTCTCGGCATCTTTGCGCCGATCATCGCTCCGTACGGGGAAGCCGAGGTTGTGTCGCAGTCGTTTGCGCCTGCCGACGAAAACATGCTGCTGGGCGCCGACCAACTCGGACGCGACATGTTCAGCAGACTGGTTTACGGTGCAAGAAACACTGTCGGCCTTGCCTTGCTCGCAACGGCGATAGCTTTCTTCCTGGGCGCCACGCTGGGCATGATCGCAGCTGTCAAGCAAGGCTGGTTCGATCAGTTGATGGGCCGACTGATTGATGTCGTAATGTCCATTCCGTCATTGATCTTCGCCCTTCTGCTGCTCAGCATTTTCGGCGCCAACATGTTCATACTGGTGATCATCATCGGCATCATCTACGCCCCGAGAGTTTACCGATTGACCCGAGCGGTCGCCGGGAACGTCGTGGTTATGGATTACATCGAGGCGGCAAAGCTGCGGGGCGAGGGGACGTGGTACCTCATTCGCAGAGAGATACTGCCCAACTCGACGGCGCCGCTGATTGCGGAATTCGGGCTTGAGTTCTGCTTCGTGTTTCTGCTCGTTGCGGGTCTTTCCTTCCTCGGCCTCGGCATTCAACCGCCAACCGCCGATTGGGGATCGATGGTGCGCGAAAACGCAACGCTAATTTCTTTCGGGGAAATCACGCCCCTGATTCCTGCCGCGGCGATTGCCTTGCTCACAGTGGCAGTCAACATGGTCGTCGACTGGATGCTGTTCAGATCGTCAGGCTTGAAGGAGTAGTCAAGATGGCTGAAAAGGGAAACATTCTGCTCAACATCAAGGGGCTTCGAATCGAGGCTTACGCCAACGAGAAGTGGTTTGAGATCGTGCATGGAATTGATCTGGTCCTGCGACGGGGCGAGGTCATGGGGCTGATTGGCGAATCCGGCGCCGGCAAGTCCACAATCGGCCTTGCGGCAATGGGTTTCGCCCGAGATGGATGCCGGATTTCCGGAGGGTCCGTGGATTTCGACGGTCTGGAATTGACGACGACGTCGGAAACCGACCGGCGAAGGCTGCGAGGGTCCCGCATTGCATATGTCGCCCAGTCGGCGGCAGCTTCGTTCAACCCTGCCCACAAGCTGATTGACCAGCACACCGAAGCGCCGATCCACTACCGCATTCGCAAGCGCATGGAGAGCCAGGAAGACGCAATGGAGCTCTATGAACGACTGCGCCTTCCAAACCCACGCGAAATCGGCTTCCGATATCCGCATCAGGTGTCGGGCGGGCAGCTGCAGCGGGCAATGACGGCCATGGCCATGTCGTGTCGGCCGGATCTGATCATATTCGACGAACCGACCACGGCACTCGACGTCACAACCCAAATTGAAGTGCTCTCGGCAATTCGTGACATCGTCGACCAGTTCAACACGGCAGCGATCTACATAACTCACGATCTCGCAGTCGTCGCCCAAATGTCCGACGTGATCAAGGTTCTGCTCAGGGGCAACGAAGTTGAACAGGCCGACACCAAATCGATGCTTGACGACCCGCAGGAAGACTACACCAAGAGCCTGTGGGCAGTGAGGAGCTTCCAGCGCGAGCAGAAGAACAGGCCCACCGACGATTCACATCCGGTGGTGGCGGTTGAAGACGTCGATGCGGCTTACGGCACAGTCAAGGTGCTGACCGACGTGACGTTTGATGTCCATGCTGGAATGACCGTCGCCGTTGTCGGCGAATCAGGTTCAGGAAAGTCGACCACGGCACGCTGCATCACCGGCCTCCTGCCGCCTCTGAAGGGACGCGTCATGTTCAAGGGCGAAGAGTTGCCTCCGAACTACCTGAACCGCACCAAGGACCAACTCCGGCAGGCCCAGATGATCTATCAAATGGCCGACACCGCCCTGAATCCGAAAGTGCGCATTGGCGACATAATTGGCAGGCCAGCGCAGTTCTACAGCGGTCTCAAGGGAACCGACCTGAAGAATCGGGTGGACGAGCTTCTCGACCTGATCGAGTTGGAGCCTTCGAAGTTCTACACGCGGTACCCTCCCGAGCTTTCGGGTGGACAGAAGCAGCGAGTGGGCATCGCCCGTTCATTGGCTGCGGATCCAACGTTCATCATTTGCGACGAGGTTACGAGCGCCCTTGATCAACTGGTCGCGGAGGGCATTCTCAGACTGCTTGACCGGCTCCAAAAGGAGCTTGACCTTGCATACATGTTCATAACCCACGATCTCGCCACCGTGCGTTCAATCGCCGACGAAGTGGTCGTGATGAAGGAAGGCAAAGTTGTTGAGCAGGGGCCCAAGGACAAGATGTTCAATCCACCTCATCACCCCTATACGGACCTCCTGCTGTCCTCCGTCCCGGAGATGGACCCAGACTGGCTTACCACTCTGCTGGAAGAACGAGGTGTCGACAACGTAGGTGAGGCTGCAACCACCTGACAGCATTCCTGTCACCGCCCAATTCGGGTCGAACGCGGCGGCGCAAAGGCGGCGCCGCGTTTGGCTTGGGGGTTCTCCTGAGCACACCATTTTGGAACGACGAGAAGCTCCACACACCGCTGCGCTAGTTCTGCGGGAGCCTTCACAACTGGAATCCCGGCCTTGCCAAACTCCCGACAACTGGCATGCCGGTTGTCTGAACTGAATCTAGCGACTGTTTGCCTGTCTTCCCACAATTGAAGTTTGAGCCCAAGCAATGCTGAATCGGCAGCGGCGTTGTCGAAATTGCCATTTCCGACCAAGTCATTGCGGATTTTCCGCTCCGGAAATTCGCGAACACGATTCAGGCAGCTTGCCACGACACGCCAACTGGAAAGTTGGCTTGGGAGAGATTGACGGCGCTCAGGTCCGGC
>JAPOOS010000344.1 GCA_026713305.1 Paracoccaceae bacterium | reverse complement strand
GATGTGCTTTTGAACGCGCTTGAAGGTCTGGAAAAGTCGGTCGCACTCCTGAAGGGCGTCATGCCGACCAAGCCGACAGACTACAAGCCGCAGGCGATCTAGTCTGCCTTCGGCGCCCGCTGCACAAAGCTTCAAGGTGTCCTTGGGACACATCTTCCGCCGCGAGAAGGGAGCAGTTGCACGGAACGGGCGCGATCGTCAATTGGCACAGCTGCCAGCTTGACACTTTCCGTTGGCGCTGCCCGGAAATCTCAGTCAACCGACATTAAAACTCAATCAACCGACATTCCAAGCCGGGCGAATTCGCGATCGACAGCCGTCCAGTCGGCCAGCTGCATCCTAACCGGCACAGTCAGAACGCTCCCGCGCCAGTTGGCAGGCAAGCGAGCGGCATCCTTTTCGGTTGTCACCAAATGCAGCGACTTCGCTCGAGCCTCGGCGTCGAATCGGGCCATCAGTCTTTCAGTCAGGGGCTGGTGATCACCCAGCGCGACAAATTTGGCGACGTTGAACCCCATTTGCCGCAGCGTCTGACGAAACTTTTCGGGCCGCCCAATGCCAGCGAATGCCAGGACAGGCGCATCGCCCAGTTCGAGCCCGGTGTTCAGGGGAACGAGCGCGCCTTCGGCAACGCCAATGCGCTCTTGCAGGCGGTGTTTGTCCAGAAACCTCCTTCGTTCCTCGGGCGTGCCAACCGCAATCAGGAACTGGGCTCGCGCCAAGCCTCTTTTGACAGGCTCGCGCAAGGGGCCTGCTGGCAGAACACGGAAGTTGCCAAATCCAATCGTGGCATCAACCATGATGAAGGCCAGGTCGAAACCAAGTGACGGATCCTGGAATCCGTCGTCAAGCAGCAGGATTTCCGCGCCGTCCTGCACAGCCAGCTGGGCCGCCAGCGCGCGATTCCGAGTGACCCAGGTCGGAGCAAAGGCGCTCAACAGGAGCGCCTCGTCTCCGACCAGATCAGCGTTGTGCCGGAAACCGTCGACCTTGATCGTTTCCTTGGCGCGGCCCCGATAGCCGCGGCAAACGATGTGTGGCTTCCATCCCGCCTTCAAGAATCTCTCGGCAAGGCAAATCACAAAGGGAGTCTTGCCGGTGCCGCCGACGTTGATGTTGCCGACGCAGACAACCGGAACGCCTGGCCGGAAGTAGCGTCCACGGGCCAGGCGCAACTGCGCCATTCTGGACACAATCCAGCTGACAGGGCTCAACAGCCGGGCCCGGAGGCTTGGTTGGCGAAACCAGAATGAAGGCGGATTAAGCAATTCCAAGTCATTGCGCGGCGGACCGTCAGGCCGCCTGGTTGTTGCGGCATGACGGTGCGGACATCGCGTCCTTCAATGACAGTGGTTCGATGCGGTCAGGACTTCAACACCTTTGCTTCAGTGCCTCTCTTGTGTTCGTCGAGCAAGCGGTACAACCTTGCAATGAAGTATCGCATCATGGCGTTGTCAACCGACTTCTGCGACGCCTCCTTCCAGGCTGCATATGCGGAATCGTAGTCGGGATAGAGGCCAACCACCTCCACCTCGTCCAGATTGCGAAACCTGCTCGCAGCTGGATCAACCAGTTCTCCCCCAAAGACCAAGTGCAATCTCCGCGCCATCCTCTTTCTCCAATTTCATGGTGCAACATACGGAACAGTTTCCGGACACTGACGCTGGCAAGCGCCCGTGCGCAAGCGATGTGGACTGGCAAGCCCACTAGGCGATCAACTCTTCAACCGAAACCCTTCGGGTTGCCGGCGCTGAAGTTTCTCAAAGAATTGCCCAACCGGCAGCGGAAACTCCAACCACCAATCCTGCATGGTCAGGCCGTTGCCGGCACAGTCCCGAACTCTGGGTCCTGACTGCCCTGACAGCGCATGAAGCTCCGCAGCCGAACGCCTCGAAGCTCCACACGAACTCGAAATGGCAACCTGAAGGCATTTCGGAATCGCTGCGCCGAACATGGTCCGATAGCACGATAATTGACCTGACGCATGTTCGGCAATGCATTTGCGCATGGGCCATGTTGCGAATTTCGTCATCGGGATGGATAAGGCAAGCATCAATGTTTCATCTGCGGAGGATTGAAGTGGCCGAGAAGTTTCGTGAAGACAGCTACCCGGAAGGCTTGGAGGGCGCAATCGCCGCTCCGAACTCCCACCGGCCGATCTTTGAGCGCGGCAGCGTCAGGATTGTTGAAGTTTCAATCGCTCCAGGCGTTCAAGAGCCCATACATACCCACGAACCTGCCGCAATGCTGGTCAGCCTGACCGACACGGCTCTCAGATACCGGAAGTACTCGTGGGAAGCCGGGCAGTGGGTCATGCTGGAATCTCGCGACGGCCATTCTCAAAGCGGGAAGACAAACTGGTTCGAGGGCGAGCCGCCGCATTCGGTGGAAAACCTCGACAGTGAAGCGTATCGCGGCATTCGGATTGAGTTTCTGGATCAACCGGGACGGCTAACCTGGTAGTCGCAGCGGCTGATTTCGTCCGCGATCGTTCAATGGCAATGGCCCGCGTGGAGGCAGGCTTGACTTTGGGACCTGGTTGGGCATCTGGCAATTGCATGTGCGGCCAACGATGGCCGGGATCATCATCGGGGAAACGTGGCGTCAGGACTGGCAGTCCTGGCAAGCGCTGGGCGCATCGGCGCCACCGAATGGCTCCCGGCCTCGAGACTATTCTCCTGCAACCGTCAAGCCCTCAACCAGCAGACTGGGCACGCGAAACCGCTTGAACGGGCGGGAATCATTCGCTGGAATCAACGTTCGCAGCATCTCCTTCAGGTTTCCCGCTATCGTGAATTCCGAAACCGGATGCCGCCTTTCACCACCTTCAACCCAGTAGCCAGAGGCGCCACGGGAATAGTCCCCTGTGGTCGGGTTTATTGTCGCTCCGATCAGCGACGACACAACCAAGCCTCTTCCCATCTCGGAGGCAAGCTGTTCGAGACTGGACTCTCCCTCGGTCAGATGAAGATTGCTGACCCGCGGCTGGGGCGGAGAGGACAGGCCGCGCGCCCCGTTTCCGGTGCTCGCCAAGCCCAGCTGCCTGGCTGAGGAAAGGTCGAGCAGCCAACTGCGCAAGCAGCCGTTCCTGACCAGGAACTTGGGGCGAGTGGGAAGGCCCTCATGGTCGAACATCCAGGAGGAAGCGGAGCGCGGACGCCAGGGCTGTTCCTCAAGGCTCAGGGAATCCGGCAGGACTTGCGTGTCCATTGCGTCAAGCAGCCAGCTTGAGCCGCGCACGATCGAAGCTCCATTGATGGCGCTGACGAGATGTCCAATCAACGACCCGGCGACGCGCTCGTGAAATATCACCGGAAACGATCCGGTTGGAGGTCTGAGCGCCCCGTACCGTTCAACTGCCCGTTCGCCGGCCTTGGCGCCGATTTCCTCGGGGGAGGACATGTCGTCAAGAAACACCCGCGACTCGCCGTAGTAGTCCGTCTCCATGCTGAGACCCTCGCCGGCTATGGCGGAGCAGCCGGCAGCGCGCCTGTTGCGCCGGTAGGTTGCAGCAAATCCGTTCGAGGCAAGCACCTGAACTTCACCGGAGCCTTCACCGCAAGTGGCGGTTTCGACCTTGGAAACACCAGGCACCGCCAGCGCGGCAGCCTCGATGCGACGCGCCTGCCTCTCCAATTCCGACGGAGTGGGGCGCGGCGAAGAATCAAACAGTTCCAGCTTTGACGAATCGGCATGCTTGGCAAGCGCTTCCGGGCTGGCAAGCCCGGCGTACGGATCTTCGGGAGCGGTCTGGGCCATCGACACCGCGCGCTTCGCCATTTCGGCCAAGGCGCTGCGGCGCAGATCCGACCCTGAAACGCAGGCCTGGCGCTTGCCCACAAACACACGCAGACCGGCGGAAACCTGTTCACTGCTCTCCGCATGTTCGAGTTCGCCTTCAAGAACGTCGATCGATACGGAATTTGCATGCGCCACTCGTACGTCTGCGTCGGTGGCGCCGTGTTTCGCAGACATCTCCAGGAGATGTTCTGCAACTGCGAGAAGCGTGTCCCCCATCCAATGGGCTCCCTTTGCACGTCAAATGAACGCCCGACATACAAGCGAACTCCCGGCAATTGAAGCCGGATTCGGCGGTCGCTTCAGAAAATCCAGCCAACCGCCGCGCTTGAATTTCCAAACGGCCGGCTGCTGCCAGCGCCAGGCATGCATTTGCCTGGAATTCAGGAAGCGGTCATTTCGCTCCACTCTCCGTGGCAGCGGCCAAACGCAGCGCCCTCGCCGGCTTGGCCTGTTCCAGCGGCTCTCCGACAATTGGCTTCGGCGCTTGGAAGGGCACATCGGCTTCCGCGCCACATTCCTACCGGAATGCCGTTGTTTGAGCGGCGCTGCCGTTCTGCCATCCTCTCAACAGAGGTTCGACGGCATCGAGCCGCCTTTCGTTGATGAACAGTTCTCCGGATTCCCTGAGTTCGACAATGAACTGGAAGGCATCGCCCGCCAGTGAATCGCTGGGAGCATACTTCGTCAACTGCAAGTCGATCAACGTCTTCACAATGTCAGGCAGCAATCCTCTTCGAACGAGAACGTCCGCCATCTTGCGCAGATTCCTGATCTCGACAACGAAGTGGCCGATCTCGATCCCGGCTTCGGAACCGCCAGGCAACCCTCTCAACGTGCCGCGGGCGCCAAGGACAAAATCCAAAATCTCAAGATCGAAATCATTGATGGAAACAATCCATTGATCATCGTCAAGGTACCAAGCGTTCGCCGCAAGCAGAATCTCGATGTTCTTCGATTCGACGGCGCCGGCTTCGTCCAGCCAATCCATGTAGTCATCGCGCAATTGGATTTCCTGAACCTGGAAGCGAATGTCCGTGCTTTGTTCGGAGGGGCTTTCGACTGCATTCAGATCCAGCGTCAGGCGGCTGACGGAAGCCGGAAACATTGCCCCAAATCGCTCAGTCATGTCCGAACTGTCTGCGGTCAGTTCAAGCTGTGACAGTTCAAGATTGAGGTCGCCTCCGCCGGGCAACTTGAAACTGCCGGAAGTCTCGGAGCTTGCCATCGCCAACCCAATGCTGAACTGTTCGAACGCGCAGTCCACTTCGTAATCGATGGTGCTGCGACCCTCACGGAGACGCCATTCAACTTCATCCACCGAGTTGTCATCCATGCGCCAGCGGGCCTCCATTTCAATCGAACCGCCAAGATGGCTCGATTCGTAGATGCAGCCCGCATCCGCGTAGGTGGAGTCAGCAAATGACGAGTTGATTTGGTCTGCCGCAAATTCGACGTGCAGACCTTCTGCATCGTCGTGCGCGAACTCGACAGTCATTCCCGACCTGACGTTTTCGACGTTCACTTCCCCGGTGAGCCCGTGGCCATCAATGATTGCGGAAACCTCGTCGCTCCGGAAGTCCGCCGCCACACCTCGGTCGAGTTCGGTGAGCCAGAGGTCATGTTGGCCAAGGAGGAATGTGGTGCGGGACCCTTCAGTTCCGGCAATACGCTGGTCAAGCGATATGCGAGGGATTCTCACCTGGACCCGACCGTCAGTCCGGTCCCACATTTCAATGCTCTGAATGGTGACCCTCATTTCATCCTGGGGATCGGATATCACGAAGTCCCAGATCTCGACCACACCGCTTCGAAACACTTCGCGGCCTGTCTCGACTTCCAGACCCAGACTTTCCCACGACTGCCTGAATTTCTCATACAACTGCCGTGCGTCGCCCAAGGCTGCGCCGGGAAGGGACCAGACGAAAAACTGCAGGATTGCGATTGCAGCAACTGTTGGCTTCCGCAATGTGTGCGCCCTCCCGTGGCGATCGCATCCGGCATGCGAAAGTGGCAATGATCGACGTGTGGCGTCTGTGTTCCGAGATTGGTTCAGCGTGGCCGGATTCCTGCTGCGACCAGTCAATGGATCAAGGGCCGTCGTGAAAGGGTTTCATGGCATTGCCGCCAAGCGCGCCGGCCGGGCAAATTGCGCCATCCCCTGTGCCACGCGTATCCCTGGGCGCCGGATTTGTCAATCGAGGGATTGAAGCGCCGTCATTGCAACAAGCTCGCCAGCCATCCAGTCGACTCGGCATGTGAGTAGTGGAAATCGGTCTCGATGTGGTGCATATTGACAGTGAACCCAAGCGGGATTCGCTTGTTTGATGTAGCAGTTTTTTTGCAAGGGAGTTGCCACTGATGTCATCGCTGGACCATCTGGACAAATTGAAGGAAGAGCATGCGGAACTGTCAAGGATGGTGGAAGAGGAGCAGCAAAAGCTGTCAGCGGACTTTTTGTATATTTCCGAACTCAAGAAACGAAAGCTATTGCTCAAGGAGCAAATTGCGGGATTGAAATAGGCGACGGCCGCAGGCAGGCGACACGCCTGCCTGGGCGTCCGCTGCGGAACAGGCCGCACGGACAGGTCCGTCCGTGACAACTGCCTCTTTCCTGACACCCCGGCAGCGCCGGGACGCAGCCGACCGCATCGTTTCATCGTCCGTTCGCCGTCATTGCTGGTTCGGTGCAGCAATGCGTTGAAAGGCGCTGCGGCCGCGCATGCGTGTCAGATAGGCCGCCAATGCAGGTTCGGGCTGGTTGAACTTTGCCACTTCGGCCCACACCAGGCAGTGCGCAAGGATGAAGTCCGGCACAGTCATGGTTGGTCCCATCAGGAACTCATGGCAACCAAGCTGCGACTGGAGCGATCGCGCGGACCTGGCAAATTCCCACTTCAACGTCGGCTTGACATCTGGTGTCCGCCGTTTCTTCGGCAGCACAAAGCTGTGCTTGGCGGCTGCCCAGAGGCAGGCGTCGAACTCGTCGAGAAGCCGCCCTGTCAGACTGTCCTGCGCCGCCCTCTCAAGCGTGCCGCATGGGTGGGAAAACCGTCCGGCCGAATCCGCCAGAAACTGGAGGATTGCCGTGCTGTCGGCAATCACTGTGTCCGCCAGCGCCAGCACCGGTATCTTGCCGAGCGGAGACAGCCTGAGCAGTTCGGCGTCGTGGGGCATTACAGGCCTTGATTCGTACTCGATCCCAAGTTCCTCGAGCATCCACAAAACCCTGAAGGCGCGGCTGTGCCTGTGTCCGTAGACTATTGGCGGGGCATCGAAGATTCGCTTTTGCAAGGTTTGGGCATCCTTCTGCAGTTGTTCGTGTCCTGGCGCTGCTGCATCGTTTGTTGCCGCAGAGGCGGAAAGCGATTGAATTCGAGCGCACTTCTGGGCTGGTCGTGGCCTTCAATGGCAGACCGGCAACCATGCGCTCCCGAATCGGCGGGACGCCATTGCGGCAAACGCGACAGCCCGGAGAACATTCCTGTGCGGACTTGCCCTGCCGGCCTGGGGTTCCGCAGGCATTCCATGCTGAACAGTTGATCGCAGGCCGAGTTTCCGAATGTCCCGATCGGACAGTTCGGCCATGTCATGGCGGCGGCGGTGGCCTGCAGGTCGAAAGCCGCCGCGCCCATGCGGGCCACCGCTCGGTTTCCGAAGGCAGCAGCACGCCAGTCGGCCCGGAAGACAGGCTTTCCCTGTACCGACACGCGCCTTGTCCGCGCACCCGCCAGCGAGCAACCTGTTGACGGCAGCGGCGCTTGAACCCGGTCGAGGTTTCCAGCCAATGCCGCGAGTGGGCAACCTGAAACGGGCTGCAGCCCGGCATTCGACATTCGGGTCCCGAGTTGCCGCGGCGCTACCGCAGTTATTGCGAATCTGGCTTGAGTTCGATGGCGGCGCGCAGTCGGGCTTCGATCGAACGGCAACGGGCTTCGGCCAGGAGTTTCAGTCCGGACTTGTCCTTGACATAGAACACGTCCACGGCCTGTGCTCCGTAGGTGGCAATGACGGCGCTGAAGATCACCACCTGCGCCTCGGCAAGGGTGTTCGAGAGGTCGTAAACCAGTCCTGGCCGGTCGCGCGTGTCGACCTCGATGATCGTGTAGTAGTCCGACCCTTCATTGTCGAACGTGATTTCCGTGGGCACATCGAACATCGCCCAGTCCTTCTTGAAGCGGCGGCCGACGCTGATCGCACCTGGTTCGGCAAGCCGTTTCTCGAGAAGGTCGGGGTCAGCCATGAATTTCAGTATCTGTTCCTTTATCCGTGTCAGCTGTGACTCTTCGTAGTCCTTGCCGGCAAAGTCCTGAAGCCAGAAGGCGGCGGTGAGGTATCCATCCTTGGTCGTGAAGCACTTGGCATCGACGATGTTTGCATTTGCAAGCAACAGCATTCCGGCAAGCTTGGCGAATACCGTGCGCGAATCACGCATTGCGATGCAAACCTGATTTGCCGACCTCATGTCGTCGTACACGAAGCGCACTTTCCCCGGATCGTCCCCAAACTGGCCAAGCAACTCGGCGAAGGTGACATGGGTGTTGGTTGAAAGCCCTCTCCAATAGTCCGGGTAGTAGCGATCGAGCTCCATTTTGGCCCTCTGGTCGCTCCAGTCGGCCATCTGTTCGGCAAACCTGTCTCGGGCTTCATCGACACTCAACTGAATGGCCAAACTGGCGAGACCCTCCGTCAGCGCCGCATGCGTCAAGTGGTAAAGATCCCTTAACATCTGCGCCTTCCAATTGTTCCATACGTTTGGACCGACCCCGATGATGTCGCAAACGGTTAGGACGGTGAGCAGCTTGAGGCGCGTGCGGTTCTCCACAAGGGTGGCAAAGTTTCGGATGGTTCTGGGACGGTGCACATCCCGTTTCTGAGCCACATCCGACATCGTCAGGTGATGGCGAACCAGCCACACGACAAGTTCGGACTCGTGCTCGTCGAGGCCAAACCGCGGCGCCAGTTGGGAGGCGATTTCAGCGCCGACAATCGAATGGTCGGCGTTCCTGCCCTTGCCAATGTCGTGCAGGAGCAACGCCACATAGAGCACGCGGCGATTGACCCCCTGCTTGACGATGTTCGACACCACGGGCAGCTCCTCCACGGCATCGCCCCGCTCCACGTTGGCAAGAACGGTGATGCATTGGATGGTGTGTTCGTCGACCGTGTAGTGATGATAGTTGTTGTACTGCATCATGGCGACGATGTGGCCGAACTCCGGAATGAATGCGCCCAGGAGGCCGAGTTCGTTCATGCGGCGCAGCGCCCGCTCCGGGTTGCCGTGATTCAGCAACAGATCCAGGAAAATCTTGTTTGCTCCGGGATCGTTGCGGAACTGCTCGTCGACAAGGTGAAGATTGGCTGAAACCAGCCTCATTGCGTCGGGATGCAACAGGAGCTCGGTGTCAAGCGCAGTCTCGAAAAGCCGAAGGATGTTCAAGGGGTCCTTGATGAATTCGTCCGGGTTGCGAACGCTCAGCCGACCCTGCAGTTCAACGAATTCGTCCGGCAATTGGACCGAAAACCGAAGGCGGGCCTGCTTGATCCAGCTTACCAGGCGCGGCTGGCGCTTGACGTGCTGCTCTTCAAGCTTCGTCAGAAAAATCCGGGTCAGCTCGCCGACGTCGGTCGCAAACCGGAAATAGTCCTGCATGAAGAACTCGACGGCCCGCCGGCCCTTCGTGTCGAAGTAGCCAAGCGCATTGGCGATGTCAAACTGGGCATCGAAATGCAGTATTTCCTGAGGGCGGTCGGCAAGCGAGTGCAGTTCGCACCTCACCGACCACAGGAACGACTCCGCGCTGATGAACTTTTCGTATTCCTCGATCGAGAAGTAATCGAGTTCCATCATGTCGATGGCGGAGTCCACTCTGTAGAGATACTTGATGATCCAGAACAGGGTTTGAATGTCGCGGAGGCCACCCTTTCCTTCCTTCACATTGGGTTCCACGACGTACCGGTTGCCGCCCTGCTTCTTGTAGCGAGCTTCGCGTTCAGCCAGCTTGGCCTCGACGAACTGCGGGCCCGTTCCCTTGTACAGCTCGTTCCACAGCCTGTCGGCAAGCTTGTCGGCAAGCTCCTCCGAACCCCAGAAGCGCCTGCTTTCCAAAAGCGCGGTTCGCACGGTCATGTCCGACGCGGCAAAACTCAGGCAGTCATCGATGGTTCTAACCGAATAGCCCACCTTCAGCTTGAGGTCCCACAGAAGGTAGAGAATCGCTTCGATGGTCTTGCCAATCGATTCCGACCGCAGGTCTGTCGACAGGAACAGGAGATCCACATCGGAGTGCGGGGCCATGGCGCCGCGGCCATACCCGCCAACGGCCAGCACCGAAATGGGAGTGTTGAGTTCCGGCACGGGACATAGTGGTCCGGTTGCCAAGTCCAGCACGGTCGACACGACGCGGTCGGTCAGATACGAGTATGACCTGATTGCAGAGAGCGCTGCATAGGGCTTGATCTTGAACTCCCTAATGCAGGTGTTGCGAATTGCGGCGCGGCCGACCTTGAGGCGTTCTGCGAGTTCCTTCAGCACAAGTCGACGCAGGTTTGACTGACTGCTGTCAACAGCCAACTCGTTCAATGTCGCATCCATCGATGCCTGATCGAAGATTTCGCGAGCTGGCAGAATAAGGTTGCCACGCTCCTCCTCGGTTTCCGACCTTGATGGTTCCTTGTTCGTGCGGTCGTTGATTGCAGATTTCATTTGCTCAGGTTTCCGTGGGATTGACGGTGAAAAAATGGACCACATAAAGGCCAGGCGGAGCAATTCCGGCATGGCCCGAAACGCTGCAGGGCAAAACAGTTCCAAACATGGCGGACGGAGTTTCCGCCCTCGCGCTTCGGACTTCTCCTATACACAGATACGGATTGAATTCCATCAACAAGCGTTTCATTATTCCTTCAAGAAGCCTGTATGCAATCACAGTCTGCCGACCGCTGCAATGCGTGCTTCGTTGAAACTTTGGAAGGCGCCTGCAAGCTTGCGATCTCTAGCCTGACTTCCCAACTGGAAAAGTTGTCATGACAACTTGGCGTTGTCATTTGATCAGAGGAACCGAATCTTCAGCTGCCGATTGTCGAGCCAGGGGATCGTCTGTTGCCGCTCGGCGTAGCCGGCGGCGATCAGGAGCGGGTTGTTGGCCCGCCGTCCAATCGTGACGACGATCTCCTTGGGCGTTATGTCGACGGTGGCGCTGGCATTGACGAACTTCCTAAACAGGGTTCTGGCGCGGGCGCTTTCCGTCTCGCGTCCCAACCGCCTTCCCAGGATGCGATAAAGAGCGCTGGCCATCAGCGTCAGCTGCAGGTCGAGCTGGATCTTGAGGGGCACGAGGACCGACATCCCCATGCGGGAAATGTCGGTCTCGATCTGACTCGGTGGCAAGAGTTCAATTTC
>JAPOOS010000183.1 GCA_026713305.1 Paracoccaceae bacterium | reverse complement strand
AGGACAAGGACTTTGTCGTAGTGACCACGGACTACCCACGGGAGGACTTGCGTCCACAAAAGGTTGGCTGGGCATTGCTTTTTTTCTCCATTGCGCTGAGTCTGGTCCTGTTTACGGATGTCAGGCTTTCGCTCTGCCTGTTGGTCGGCGCCGTGGGCATGATTTGTTCGCGCGTGCTTACAATCGACGAAGCCTATTCAGCGGTTGGCTGGAACACCGTGTTCCTGTTAGCCAGCCTGCTGCCACTCGGTCAGGCAGTTCAAAACACCGGAACCGCAGCCTGGATTGCCCAACAGATCCTGCAAGTGCTGGAAGGGTGGCCAATATGGGGATTGCAAGTTGGAATTGCGATTCTGGCGACATTCTTCACGCTGGTCATGTCGAATGTCGGTGCAACTGTCCTGTTGGTGCCGCTAGCGGTTTCCCTGGCAGTGTCATCTGGAGGTGACCCGGCAATCTTTGCGTTGACTGTGGCAATCTCAACGTCGAATTCGTTCCTGATTCCCACGCATCAGGTCAACGCCTTGATCATGGGACCTGGCGGTTACAGGGTTGCCGACTTCATGCGCTCGGGCGGCGTCATGACGATACTGTTTCTGGTGGTGTCAATGGCAATGATGAATCTCGTGTTCTGACTTTGGCTTGATTTCGCCAAATCCAGAGAATGGAGAAGCCGTCCGCCGAAGCGCCGTCTTCAACCGATTGAAGCAACCGATCAATTTGGATTCAAGTCACGCACTGCAAGCATTTCGTCTCCAAATGAAGTGATGATGCGTACAGCGACGCGACCTGTTGTGGGCTTGTCAAAAGGCGCCGATTGAAGCGTTTCCATGTATTTCCATTTTGCGGGATCGATTTTGCTGCTGAGTTCCCGCTTGAAACGCTTGATCTGCTTGTCATCCGACTTGCTTGGAAAATGAATCATTCTGGCAAAGAACGACCTTCCATCGTAATCCGTGTCTAGCATCCAGCAGTCGATATCCCTTGGGTCGCCACTTGGCCGCACATTCCCCGAGCCAGGATCGTAAACATTGTAGCCCTTTACGGTAACCTGGCATTGGCCGTCATCACTTTCAGTGATTTCGAGTTCCGGTTCTCCGACCAGAACAAATGCGTTGTCGGACTCGGATGCACTCAGTTCCATGATGGTCAGGTCGCGGTTGGCCTGAACAGGCAAAATCTCGAGCTTACGCCTTTTCTCGCTCTCAACGTTTGCTTCGAAGTGAAATGCAACGACCACCAACTTGCTGAACTTGTTTCTTGCTGCTGCAAAGGCTGCATCATCAACATGGGCAATGCTAGCCGTTCGATCGTCGGGCAGAATTGCAATGGCCACTGCCTCGCCAGTCTCGCGCAAGGTTGATTCATGAGTGATTAAGGTCTTTTCTTCGCCGAGTCTGTAAGTTTCAATTGAGTCAAAATTCCATTTTGAGCCATCCAATCCTTGAATGCCAGCAGTCTCCAAAGCCCTAACGACGTTTTCCCTGATGCTGGTATCGCGTTCGACGGCACGTTCTCTAGATTCCGTTTGCGAGGGTGACACGTAGGTGAACGGAGAGTGGGACTCGACCGTAAAGGGCGAACTTACGCGTTTCAATCCTCGTCTGATCTTGGGTTGATTGACGAGTTCGATGGGGTCCTTTGGCAAGTCGTACGCCAAAGTTGCTGCCGAAACTCTTGGAGCCTGTTCGTAGACAAATCCCGAAGCAGGATCCGCCCCGGACTTTATCCTCTCCGGGCTTTGCTGGATCCGATTGAGTTTGCCTGACTGGGCGGCGTCTGCTTCCCATCCGGCCTGGTCGTCACGCGTATGGTACCATTTGTTGACGGAGGTGAGAATGCGTTGTCGGCAAAGTGCCACCGGAATTGCTGAAGCATCGATCGTGATCCAACGCCTTCCCCATCTCTCGGCGACCGCAGCCGTTGTGCCGGAGCCGCATGTCGGATCGAGAACCAGGTCACCAGGATCGGTTGCCATCAAAATGCAATTCTCAATAACCCTTTCGGCGGTTTCCACGACATAATGCATGTCCCGAGCCGAGTGCGGTTTTCGCCAAAAATTGTTCAATTGACGTCCAGCGATCTCGTTTTCGTATCGCTTCCAAGCCAGTGTACTGCCTGGAGCAGCAAATAGGCGGCCTCGAGAAGCTAGATGCCTAAGCCCGTTGTGGTCAACACGCCATTGGTTGTTTGGGGGACATGTGTACGTGTTGCCATCCCAACTGAAAGGCTCCGAACGACCAGTTTTTGAGGTGTGTTGGGAAGCGAGCGGCATGCGTTGAAAAAGGCGTGAGGTTGGTGGCAGGCTTTGGCCTGGGTCTCGGCGTTCCTCAGGAGTCAATTTGCGTACTGTACCATCCGAAAGCTCGACCATGGCACCGAAGCCCATAAGTTCTAACTTCCCGAATTTATCAAGCTTCTCGTACAACTGATGATACTTCACGCATGCCTTGTCCTTGGCGTACCACAGGAGCCAATCCGCAACTTGTGGCAGGTGCTTTGAAGAAGTCGAGCCGCTCTTTGCAAATGCAATTGTCGCAACTCTGTTTTCCGGGCCAAACACCTCGTCGAGAACAATTGAGAGGCGATGCACATTTTCCGTGCCGATTTGCAGGAAAAGGCTCCCGGAGTCGGCCAAAAGGAATCGGGCATGTACGCTTATCCTGTAAACAGATTCCAAGTATGAATGTATTCCATCGTTGTAGATGTCCCGGAATGCCTTGCGCGCCGGTGCTTCAAATGGAGGGTCGCTGGTTTCGCGTTTGCGAGTGCTCGATTGGAAATTGCTGTTGAAACTTATGCCATACGGAGGATCGAAGTACACCATTTGCACTTGACCTCCCATCCCCTCCTTGAGAGCAAGCGAAGCCATTACATCGACGGAGTTTCCGCGGATTATCCGATTGGCCCAGTGCCCCTTGTGCCTGTACCAATCGTAACGCGCCTCGGGAGGCAGCCCGTTGAATTCCGAGAACAGGTCCAACTGTTCACCATTTGATGCCTTGGTCAACTGCTCCACAAAGGCCACTGGATGAACCTTCTCGTGAATGTACAGAGGCATGGCCTCTGATTTGAGATCCAAAACTCCGTGACCGCGACGCCAGCTCAGTACCGGTCCGGAAGTTCCAGCGGGTTTCGGGCTGAATTCAATTCCCCGATGATCCTTATCAGACAAGAACGCTTGATCTCGGTCGGTCGGAACGTTTGTACGATCTGCGGCTCTATGTTCGTATGACTTTGGGTCGTTGGGCATTGTCATCTCCTGACAGCGTTGGCAATCTTCTGCGAGGCTTCATTGATGTCCTCGATCCAAACGGCCTGCCACTCTGCCTGATCATGCTCGTCGGCAGGTACACGTGAGACTGCCGGCGCCCAGATATTTTCGAGGTATTCCCGCTTCTCGACTTCGCTTGCCTGACCGGCGAACATTCCCTTGTATTCAATGACAAGGTAACGATCGCGAGTTTGATGTCCGCCGGCTATGGGGGTGCATCTTGCGACGAAATCTGGCTCCATTCGTCTCCACGCCCCGTTTGCGCTGTCAAACCAGGGGATCTTCCATCCGAGTCGAAAATTGCGTACCCAAGCTTGGATGTCAGGATGTTCATCAAGAATCTGGGCAAGTTGCCTTTCCGAATTTGTATGGCAGGCGGCACCGTTAAGGTGGGAGTATTTGGCTTCGTGCCAGTGTGGCAGGGTTGTTTGAAAGCTGACGTTCGAAGTGTCGGTCAGGCGAGGTTGGCCTGACTCGCGTTGGTCGACGAACACAGGAATGAGGCCTGTGGACGTATCGTTCCGTTCAACCATCGACGCAATCTTGGAAAGCGTCTCGTCATCATGTTGAAGGTTGTTCCAATCGTTGCACAGGAGGAATGGAATGCATGCCCGAATGATCGCCACACTGTCAATGAATGCGGCTCGCCTAAAGTCCGAACCTCCATTCAGCTTCGGAACTAGCTGGGCTGCCGCCCTCCAAATGGCTGCGTCGATTCGATCTGAATCACTTCGGAATTCAACCCTATCGCCAACGGTTCCCTGAACGGTCGTGGCATCTCTGGACGCTAGGCGGACTGGGTGCCCTACAAGACTCTTTGGGTCAATCCACCAGAGTCGGGGTGGGGGGGGGGCAGCGGTTCGCAAGAATGTGGGAGCTCCGCGCTCAAATCGAGGCGCGAGTACCCTGCGACGTGAGGGAAGCTAATTCGATACTGAGCTCGCCCTTCAACAGTGCGCACGTCGCGTGGCTTGACGATTGGGGGCGGCGGCCCTGGAGAAATTCCGCCCTGCCACGTGAATGGCACCCCGAAGAGATTGGCATACTCCAGTGGCTGAAGCTCGTCTGTTCCGGTAAATGCGATCTTTCGCAGGGCACGACCGGCAACCTGTTCGCAAAGCAACTGGCTGCCGAATGCTCGGTAGCCAAACACATGGGTGACGCTGCGTGCATCCCATCCCTCGGTAAGCATGCCAACCGAAATCACGCAGCGAATTGCCTCTCCCGGCATACCCTTGCGTCCCACGCTCATGAACACGTCTCGAATTGCCTCGCGCCGCTGTGTGGCGTTCTTGGCATCCGGCGCGAAAAGTTCGGCCTGCCCATAGACAACTTTGCCAATCTTGTCAGGACTCCTGCCAGCTTCATTGGGGTCGTCTAGGCGGGAGTGGACAAGTATGGTTGGCAGCCTCCTTCGTGGCTTGCCCGTCGAGGGGGCAATGTTCGAAAACAGCTCGAACTGTCCAGGCGCCCACGTTTGGTCGGTTGCCTTGTAGCCTGAAATGTAGCTGTGGAGCGCGGTTGCGTTCTTGATGGTATTCGCAACAACGATCATTACCGGAACAAGACCCTTCCTTCCGTACTCGTGACTGGTCTCTTCGTAGTGCGCATAGAGTTCCCCGAGTGGTTCGTACACCTTGGGTGGCAACGCATCTTCGAGGTCGCTCCCTCCATTGTACTGATAGACATTGCGATATCGGGGTGACTGGTAAACCAGCTCTCCATCGTCGTTCGTCTTGTGATCTTCAACTGGCACGCGCGGCACCTTGACGAGGCCGGACTCCACAGCGTCAATCAACGAAAAGTCGGATACAGTCCACGGGAATGTTTCGGCACGCAGCGATGAAGGTCGACGCAACCACATAGGCGTAGCGGAAAGGTCGAACCCCTGTCCAAGCCTGCCAAGACCTTTCAGCTTTCTCAAGGCGCCAAACCACAATTCAGCTCCTCTTCGGTCCCTTTTCTCCTCTAGGTCAGACGGTCCGGCTGCAACTCTCGTGTCTCGCAAGGTATAGCAGTGGTGCGCTTCGTCGTTGAACACCGCGATGGAGCTTCCGCCCCGATGGGTTCTCAAAAGACGATCCACGAGTTCGGCATCGCTTT
>JAPOOS010000243.1 GCA_026713305.1 Paracoccaceae bacterium | reverse complement strand
GTCTTCAGTCATTCAATCAGCACATCTTGACCGCATTCCCGCAGTGGCTTTCGACAATGTGTTTGCCGACAGTTCCGTATATGACGACGCCGTCGCATGGCTGAAAGCAAACCGTGAACAGACTATTTCTCAAACCGGATAGGGAGACCGCATATGGAGAACCTTGAAAGAGCGGCAGTAATCACGAGTCTCATCGACAGACTCGCCAAGGAAGGCAGTTGGTGTGGCGAAACCCACATCCAGAAAACCATGTACTTTTTCCAGGAGTTGTTGAAGGTTCCAATGGGATTTCGCTTCATCTTGTACAGGTACGGCCCGTATTCATTCACCCTTAGGGACGAATTGACTGCCTGCCGGGCGTACCTGTTCCTGGAATGGAAAAAAAGGTGAAATACGGTCCGAGCTTCGTTACGACAAAGATTGGAAAGAAACTCCAAGGAGACTACCCCGACGGAATTTCCCGCCATGAGCGTGAATTGAACTTTGTGGCGGGAAAGCTTGGCGACAAGGATGTCATGGAACTGGAACGAATGGCAACAGCGCTGTACATCGCGCTAAATGACGAAAGCAACCAATCCGCACGAATGAGAGCCTTAAGGTTGCGCCAGTTGAAGAAGCATGTTTCCGTGAAGGACTCGAACGAGGCGGTTGCCGAGGTGGATCAAATCAGGTCGGAATGGGCGGAACTGCAGTCGGCAAACGCTTGAGTCTAGCGACAATTCCAAGCCCCATTTGATTGTCTTGGAAAGCAGATTCGGTTTCTTGTTGACATGCGCGCATGAAGCGGTTGCAATATGTTGACAGCGCCCCGATTTCCACGATGCAGTGATCCGAACCGGACTGCCCAGGTCCCGAGAGAGAGGGCAAGAGAAGCGCCCAGAGCTTGGTTCACATTCCAACTGGCCAGCGGCTTCAGTCTTGTTTGGAAGGGCACGGCCGTCGGCCGTGAGTGCAAGCGCTGCACCGCACAGGAGATGAACGTTAATCTTCGTGACATCTCGAAGACCTTGTCTCCGGCTGTCATGGCGCTGTGACGCTAGACGGGCCCGTTGGCATCATGCGAAGGCGCATGTGGTTCCCAACAAAGGGAGCGCTGACGGAGGCGTGGCGAAACTTTGCCGACAACCCGGCCCTGATTGCTTCGCTCATGGCCCCGGAAATGGGCCAAAGCGTGATCGCCTTGTCAGGGACCGAACGGAAATGCATCAATGATGAGCAAAGCGCATTTGCAACACCCGGCGCTTCCAGAATCTCTCGCACGGTCTTGATTGCCAACCTCGCCGAAGCTCAAGCAGCCTTGCCTGGCAATCTTTCTTGCAAGAAACATTCGCTTGTCACCAGCACATGGGCGGCGAGATATATTCCTGTATCGAAAATTGGAGTGAGCATGTTCTGGCTGGCGCCGCGCCACTCTCAAGAATCGGCATTCCTATCTCTGAAGAATGCCGTTGCGACTCCGACGATAACTGAAATCGCTGACAATCCAGCAATTATGGGACGGTCATAGATGGCGCAAACCACAGCTGCGACAATTCCGCAAAAGCCCAACGCAAATCCCATCCAATGGCCACGTCTGACATTCGCTTTCTGAATGTCGGATGTCTTCATCTCCAATTCTTGCCGATGCGACTGCTCACGCTCAGTCAACTTAAGAATACGTTCCGCGGAGCCTGGAATGACTTCCTCGTATCCTGCATACAAAGATGGCGGCGGAAGCGGCCCTTGAGCGGTTGACTTCCCAAGGTATGGCTTCAGAGGACTCAATTGACAATTCTCCAGATTCTTCAGCCGAGGACTGGATTGCTACATCTGTAGCAGGAGGACCAACGTGTTCAGTCAGCTGGTTTTCGGACCTTTGTCCGATTCTTGCGCTTCTTGCTGGATTTCAAAGTAGCCAATGGCCCGACGAAAATCTCCCCCAATCTTTTCAAGATCAGATTCTATCGAACCAGGTTGTTTAATGGTTGGCGCGGGCTGTGTGTATATTGTTCCAACTGACGATATGCCTTGAAGCAGGGCCCTGGAAAATGTCTTGCGGCGCGCTCCCGGACTTCGCTTGGAGTCAATCTGAATTCCCGACGCATCAAGATCTGCGGGCTGCGAAGTGGCAAATCTTCGCATTGCATTGGACAACACTGCCTTTGCCGCAACTACAAGGCGATATGTGACAGTTGGGCTTTTTTTCTGATCAGTCGTCGCTTCTGTCATTTTCTTGGCTATCACTGATTCTTGGATTTCGTCTCATAATGCAGAATTCCGCCCTTTTTTCAATGACAATCTTGCCTTTGGTTGCACTGCCTGAGCTGGAACATGACGGTGAACCAGAGAATTGTCATGTCAAATGTCGGCAATGGAGGGAACCAAGCTGACGAAGTCAGGGCGTAACCAAGTCTTCGTCTGGAACCATGGTTCGCGGTCCCTTGAAGGCAGGTTTTCGATTTCCGACGGTTCGCCACAGTTTCCACAAATTGCAGCGTCCTGGCGTCCCGAATTCCAATGTTCATGTGCTTCGCCGCTCGCCGTGCGGCAGGGCCGACGGTTGCGAGCATCTACAGCCGGAGCGTGAAGGCGACGGAATGAGATGGTCCACGGGGCTGCGATCGGGCAGTTGCGCTTCGCTCAAGGATGCTGCTCGTGCGGTGACGACGCTGCCCCGCTGCGGTCCGGATGTCGAGCTTGCTGGTCTCAGCTTGTACGCCCAGCCGGACCATTCGGAAGGCAGGAGGCCACAATGGAAATCACGCCGCCTCGGCAGGGGTCGTCGTGCATCCCTGCCAAATCTCCACTTGATCGCTCTTCAACGCCTCGTGAATGTCCGCCACCCTGACGACACGCTTGGCAGGATGGAAGTGGCCAACGCAGTGAATGCTCTCGGGGGAAACGTCAAAGTGATAGTGGCCAGCCTCGGAGCGACCTGCGGAACTGAAAAAATGCGTATGCTCGCCCGACGGGCGTAGATGCAGTTCGCCTCCGGTTGGATCGCCAGTCCACAGGACGGACATGCAGGTCAGGCCGGGTCCCATTCCGTCGTAGAATTTCAGAAAGTCCTGCCGAACGACTTCCTCTCTGTCAGTGTCGAAATACGGAAACGGGATGCACTCGAAGTCCGGCGAGATGTGGGCACGGACGCGGCCCTCGACGACGCTGAACACCCCTCCCAATGCGATTTCCTGCCCCTTGTCCCTGGCAACAAGCGGGATCAGGGCGGTGCGTATCGCCTGCGAGAGCGATGCTTCGCTCCCGTGCCTCCCCCGAACTTCAACACGGACGACATCACCGGCGTGCCCGTCACACACATAGAGATTCCCCAATCCGCCATGCAGACGCGAACGATAGTCTTCCACAACGCACTGGCCGGCATCGCCCACGCGGGCAAGCTTGCTGAAGTTTCGGCCGGCAATTTCCATGCAGGGCATGAGTTCGCCACACCTGCCGTCGGTGGCGGCCAACGACGGAAACCCCGCTCCCAATACGCTTGCATTCGGCTTGTTGAGCGCATCAAGAATTTCCCGGAGATCAATACTTGCCAAGTCACGGTACTTCGGATTGTGTACCAGCGGCTCGCCACCAATCTCGATCAGAAGGGCATCGCCGCATATCCCTGGGGAAACGCAGCCCAGTTTGCGCAGGTCCGGGCATCTCGCAACATCAACATCAACATCCGAGTAGTTTCCGGCAAGACCCGACCCGATGGCGGCAGCCAGGTCCGACAGGGACGGCACATGGAAGTCGGCTTGCCGGCATTCTTGCCTCAGCCAGCGCATTCAACCTCCGCATTGCGGAATTCAATGCCCTTGACCGCTGCCAGAAGCGTTTCGTTGACCGGCGTCGGAACGTCGTGCCTCCAGCCGAGCCTGACAATGGCGCCGTTCATGAAGTCGATCTCGGTTGGCCGCCGCTTTTGGACATCGACGCCCATGGAGGAGTGATTCCGGCCACTGCCACCCGGTCCTGAAATTCCATTCAGGACATCCTGAGCGTGCTGGCGATCCAGAGCCAAGCCCGAGGCTTGGGCAACGGAGACCGCCTCGTTTATTGCGCGATTCACGACCCGGCGCAGTTCAGGCACACGCAGCACATCGCCTATGCAGAGACCTGCGATTGCAGAGGGAGCGTTTATGCCCACATTCACAACCAGTTTCTTCCAGATTTCCAGACGGATGTCGGCGCTGTCGGAAGTCGGCAAGCCGTGCGCCGACATCATTGACGCAATTCTTGCTGCCCGCTCGCTGTATCCGCCCGACATGTCGCCGACATGGGTCGGAAGCTCGGCATAACTGCGCACGACGCCCGGCGCTTCAACGCTTGCTCCTTGCGATGTCAAGCCTCCAAGCACCCTGCCCTCACCCACTGCCGAGGCAAGAATCTCCTCGTTGCCAAGACCATTCTGAAACGAGATCGCCGTGGTGGCCGGCCCAACCACGTTCATGGCTGCCGTGATTGCCGCTTCCGTATGGTAGGACTTGCACTGAACGAAAAGAATGTCTGCGCAAGGGAGCCCCTTGGTAGAGGTGACTGCGTGCAACGAAACGCTGCGGTCTCCTCCAAAGCCGACAATTCTCAAGCCGTTGGCGTTTATGGTGTCCACATGCTCGCGCCAGGGATCGATCAGGGTAACGTCAATCCCACCTTCGGAAAGGATCCCGCCGAAGAGGCTGCCCATCGCTCCGGCGCCAAGTACGTACAGCGTTGTTGTGTCTTTCATCGTGGAAACTCCGTCGTCGTTTCAAATGCCACAGTGGACGTGGATGCCATGACATGGTCCAATTGCTTCGCTGCGTCACGCCGGCGCAACCGTCGCATTTTTCCGCCATCAAGCTGCTGCGATGTCTCTTCCAACGGCATTGACGGATCACTGCGTCATGAATGTCTGTCCCCAACCATGCAGCCACAACAACCCGAAGAGCGGCACAGCGCCGTCGCCACGGGAACTGCCCTGGAGCCGGAACTGCTGCCGGTCTGGCTATGCTCCTTCTGAATCACGTCGAAGCTCCTCGTTTCTGGGATCGTAGGGACTTTCGATCGTAACTTCGACTGGCCAACGCCGGTTGAGCATCTTGACCTCCAGCTTGGTTCCCGGTTCGCTGTAGTCTGGTTGCACGTAGCCTAGACCGATTGACTTGCCGAAGTGCACGGACCAGCCACCTGAAGTCAGTCGCCCAACACGCCGACCGTTGCAGAACAGCGCCTCGCGGCCCCAGGGAGACGCATCCGGCGGACCGTCGATCAAGGTTGTCACGCATTTGACGCGAACGCCTGTGTCGAGCATCCGCTGCTTGCCATGGAAATCCTTGGATAGATCGACAAACCTGTCCAGTCCGCCCTCCAGCGGCGTGGCGTCGCGGCCAAGCTCCGTTCCGAAGGCGCGATAGCTCTTTTCCATGCGCAGCCAGTTCTGAGACCGCGCGCCAAAGAGCTTCAACGCCATTCCTTCGGATTTTCGCTCTATCAGATCGAACAGGTAGTTCTGCATTTCGATCGGGTGGTGAAGCTCCCAGCCAAGAGCGCCAGTGTAGGAAACGCGCAAGGCGCGCACGGGACACATCCCAAGTTCAATGTCACGAACCGCCAGCCATGGAAACTGGCGGTTGCTCAGCGCCTGCCGCGGGTCGGCGTCGCCGATCAGCGATTCCATGAGATTCCTGGAGTTCCTTCCCGCCAGCGCGAAGACACCCCACTGGTTGGTGACGTCCTGTATTTCGATGCGGCCGAATTCGGGCTCCATTTCCGCAGCTGCCTTGCGCAACTGATCGCCGTCGTATGCCGCCCAGGCGCCGGCAGACACGAGATAGAAGCTGTCCTCCCCAAGTCGAGCAATGGTGTATTCCGTGCGTGTGGTTCCGGCAGCCGTCAAGGCGTAGGTCAGGTTCACGCGTCCAACCCTTGGCAAGCGGTTGCAGGTGTACCAGTCAAGAAACCGTTTCGCTCCCGGACCGCCAACCTGATGCTTTGCGAACGCCGTGGCATCGTACAATCCGACGTCCTGACGAACCGCCCGAGCCTCCTCAACCGCGAATGGCCACCAGGCGCCGTGCCTGAAGGATCGCGACTCACGATCGTTGAAGCCCTTGGGTGCAAAGTAGTTCGGGCGTTCCCAGCCGTTGACCTGGCCGAACTGGGCTCCACGCCGGAGCATACGACCGTAGCAGGGGGCTGTGCGCAACGGACGGCATGCCTCTCGCTCTTCGTCCGGATGATGCAGGATGTATACGTGCTCGTAGCATTCCTCGTTCTTGCGCTTTCCGTATTCGGTGGTCATCCAGTCGCCGTAACGCTTGGGATCCAGCGACACCATGTCGATCTCGGCCTCGCCCTCCACAATGACCTGCGCCAGGTAGTGTCCGGTGCCGCCAGCTGCGGTAATGCCGAATGAAAACCCTTCGGCCAGCCACATGTTGCGCAATCCCGGCGCCGGACCGACCAGGGGATTGCCGTCTGGCGTGTAGCAGATGGGCCCGTTGAAGTCGTCCTTGAGACCGACCGTTTCGGTTGACGGTATTCGGTGGATCATGGACCAGTACTCTTCCTCGATTCGGTCCAGGTCAAGCTCGAACAGATCGGCACGGAAACTTGCGGGCACGTCATGCGCAAAGCGTGCCGGCGCTCCCCTTTCGTAGGGTCCCAGAATCCAGCCGCCGCGCTCCTCCCGCACATACCACTTTGCATCTGCATCCCGCAGCACCGGATGCTCGCCGTTGGACTCACGCCACTTGACCAGCTGCGGGTCCGGCTCGGTGACGATGTACTGGTGCTCAACCGGTATGGCAGGCATCTTGATGCCGAGTTGACGAAAGGTCCGCTGAGCAAAGTTCCCGGTGGCCGTGATCACGTGTTCCGCACGCACGCTGAAACGTTCGCCGGTCTCGATCAGCATTCCTCCCCTTTCGGTTAGCTCCGCGCCCTCGACGATCCATTCACCGCCGTCGAACCGGTACGAATCAACCTGGCGCCGGGTCACAATCTCCACGCCGCGCTGGCGGGCTCCCCTTGCCATGCACTGCGTGACGTCGGCGGGGTTTATGTATCCGTCGGTGGGATGAAACAGCGCTCCCCGGAGGTCGTCCGTGTGCACCAGGGGATATCGTTCCTTGATGTCCGCAGGAGACAGCCACTCGTAGGGGATGCCCACGGTTTCGGCTGTCGTTGCGTACAGCATGAATTCGTCCATGCGCTCCTGGCTTTGGGCCATGCGCAGATTGCCGACGACCTGAAAGCCGGGATCGAGCCCGGTCTCTTCCTCCAGCGACTTGTAGAACTTGACCGAGTAGTCGTGGATGTGGCTGGTCGCGTAGCTCATGTTGAACAACGGCAGCAGACCGGCCGCATGCCAGGTCGACCCCGCCGTCAGGGCATCGCGCTCCAGCAAGAGCACTTCATTCCATCCCGCCTTTGCCAGATGGTAGGCGATGGCCGTGCCGACCGCTCCACCGCCGACAATCAGCGCCCGCGCTGTTGACTTCATGCGAACATTCTCCAAGTTTTAGGCTGCACCGATTGACATGTGTGTACGACTCTATGCAATGTCTCAACGCATATCACGGACTCGACACGCAATTCGAACAGTCTGAAGCTCGAATGTGCAATCGGCCAATCGCATTTCGGCATCCGGAGCAAATCCGCCACCATGTCCACACTGGCTACTGTCACAGGCTGGCAGACACCCCACTCAATTCCGCCATTCGATTCCTATCCCGACGACCGGTTCAGGGAATTGTTCGACTGCGCGTTTGCCGCTGCCGAGGCACGGATCGATTCGGTGGCGAATTCGCACGAGCCACCCAGCTTTGCCAACACGATTGAAGCGCTGGAACTCGCCAGCTGGGAACTGGAACGCGTCGGCGCCGTCTTCTTCAATCTCGTTTCCGCAGACAGCAACGAAGCCCGCAAGGCGCTGGAACGCGAGATCGCACCCAGATATGCCAAGTTCTTCACTTCCCTCGCCATGAACCGCAGCCTCTTCGCGCGCGTCAGGGAAATTCACGATTCGCAGGCCGAATGCAACCTGTCTCCCGAGCAGCGGCGCGTGTTGGAGCTCTACCGCCGTGACTTCGTGCGCTTCGGCGCCGAGCTTGATTCGCGGCACAGGAAGAGATTCGCCGAAATCAAGGCAAGACTGGCGGAACTCCAAACCAGCTTTTCGCAAAACCTGCTGAGCGCCGAGGAGAAATGGACGTTGCCGCTCGAGCGGTCCGACGTCGAAGACTTGCCGGAATTCCTGGTTGCGGCGCTTTCCGCGGCTTCCCAAGGAAGCGACACGGCGGAATACTGCCTGACGTTGAACAGATCGCTGATCGTGCCCTTCCTGCAGTACTCGAAGAACCGAGCGCTGCGCCAACGCGCGTTTGAAGGGTGGTGCGCACGCGGAGCGCCGAATTCGGATGCCGACAACAGCGGGCTGCTGAAGGAGATTCTCAAGTTGCGGCAGGAGTTTGCACGTCTGCTGGGGTATGAGTTCTTTGCCGACTACAAGCTCGAATTCGAGATGGCGCAAGACCCGGCGCACGTTCGAGAATTGCTGGACACCGTGTGGCAGCCAGCCTGCAGCCAGGCCGAGAACGATGCGGCTGTGCTGCAGCGCATGATGATTGACGACGGAATTGACGACGAGCTGAAGCCGTGGGACTGGAGGTACTATGCGGAGCGCCGACGCGGCATTGAGTTCAACGTCGACGAAGCGCAGGCCAAGCCCTATTTTCGGTTGCCTCGAATGATTGCAGCGGCGATGGATTGCGCCTCAAGGCTGTTCGGCCTTGAGTTTGAGAGGATCGAGGCGGACCTTTACCATGAGGACTGCCTTGCGTGGAAAGTCTCCCGGCGCGGCGCACATGTCGGCACATTCATCGGCGACTACCTTGAGCGGCCGTCGAAGCGTTCCGGCGCCTGGTGTTCCTCGTTCATGAGCCAACGGAACTTCGATCAGGAAGTCCGCCCCGTGGTTGTCAACGTTTGCAACTTCGTCAGACCGGCACGCGGTCAGGACTGCCTTCTGTCCTTCGAAGACACAAGGACGCTGTTCCACGAATTCGGGCATGCACTTCACGCTCTCCTGTCTGACGTCCGATATGCAAGAGTTTCGGGCACTTCCGTTCCACTCGATTTCGTCGAGATGCCCAGTCAACTCTTCGAACACTGGATGAAACTGCCGGAGGTCCTGACGAAATTCGCGACGGATGGCGATACAGGCATGCCAATTCCGGAGAAGCTGCTGTCCGGTCTGCTGGCTGCCCGCAACTTCGATCAGGGATTTCGCACCGTCGAGTACCTGGCGAGCGCCTATGTCGATCTGGCATTCCACGAGTCCGACGTTTCGGAGGATCCACTGGGCGCAGAGCGGCGGACGCTGGAGGACATTGGCATGCCTGCCGCCATTGCAATGCGCCATTCCGCCTGCAATTTCGCCCATGTCTTTGCCTCCGAAGGCTACGCGGCAGGCTATTACAGCTACCTGTGGTCGGAAGTGTTGGATGCCGACGTGTTCGAGACATTTCTTGAAGAGGGTGGACCGTTCAATTCGGAGACCGCCAGCCGCCTGGAACAGTGCATACTTTCCAAGGGCGGTTCCCGCCGTCCCGAGGATTTGTACACCGAGTTTCGCGGCAGATTGCCGGACGCCGGCGCGTTGCTCAGAAAGCGCGGTTTCCGGTAGCCGCCTTCCCTGGTCATGCGGACTGCGCTGGCGCCGTCACTAACAATCCAGAACACGTTTCGGCCCACAACGTTGCGGGTCGGGCGGAGGTTGCCCGGACCGGCGCAGCGTGGGAGCCGCGAGCCGCAATGGAGGATTCCTGTTTTCCGCGGCATGTGGTATGCTGGCGCCGGTGCGCAGTGCCGGTTCCAGTTCCGCCCGAGGAGGCAGTGTTGCGGCGGGTCGAACGATTCGGCTACATGCGAACTCCAATTCCCATTCACCGGATGGTTAAATGGCTAAAACGAAACTCAACGTCGTGCTGACCAGAAAGCTGCCGGACATTGTGGAAACTCGAATGTCCGAGCTGTTCAACGTGCGGCTGCGGTACGACGACAGTCCGATGTCGCAGACCGAACTGGCAAACGCCATGGCAAGTTGCGACGTGCTGATACCCACGATCACGGACGTGATCGACCAGTCGCTGCTGGCTCGGGCCGGATCGAAGCTGCGCCTGATCGCAAACTATGGCGCCGGTTTCGACCACATCGACGTCAAGACGGCGCAGCAGCGCGGCATTCTGGTTTCCAACACGCCGGGCGTCAATTCCGAGGACACCGCCGACATGGCCATGTGCCTGATGCTGGCGGTCACGCGGCGCTTGCGCGAGGGGCTGCGCGAGATGACAACGGGAAACTGGACAGGATGGACTCCGACCGCGCTCATGGGGTCGCGTCTAGGCGGAAAGCGCCTCGGCATCCTGGGCATGGGTCGCGTTGGAACGGCAGTGGCACGAAGGGCGCGTGTTTTCGGCATGCAGATTCACTACCACAACCGCCGGCGCGTGCATGCCGGCCTTGAGGAGGAGTTGGAGGCAACCTACTGGGAGAGCCTGGACCAGATGGTTGCCCGAATGGATGTCATTTCGGTGAACTGTCCCCACACGCCTGCGACCTTCCACCTCCTGAACGCCCGTCGTCTCAAGCTGGCAAAGCCCAGCGTCGTGATCGTGAACACATCCCGCGGAGAGGTCATCGATCAGAACGCGCTGACACGCATGCTGCGCGAGAGGAAGATAGCGGGCGCAGGGCTTGACGTCTTTGAGCGGGGCCACGAGATCAACCCACGCATTCGCAAGCTCAACAACGTCGTGCTGCTGCCGCACATCGGGTCCGCCACCCTCGAGGGTCGAATCGAAATGGGCGAGAAGGTCATGATAAACATCAAGACCTTCGAAGACGGACATCGTCCACCGGATCTCGTTCTGCCGAGCATGATTTGACGAGAGAAGGTTCCGGTCCCAACTCAGTTTGACACAATTGGAGGGGAGTTGCCCGACGGACGCATCGGAGCGGACTCGCTCAGGAGCTGTGGGGTTCCCGCTGGCAAACCAGACAGTTGGGGTTTGGCTTGACCTGGATTGGCGTGAATTCGCAGTTCAGGGCGTCGTAGATTATCAATCGGCCGGCAAGCGACTTTCCTGCCATGGCCAGAACCTTGATGGCTTCCACGGCCATCATGGTTCCCAGAACGCCCGGCAGTGCGCTCAGCACGCCTGCCTCGGCGCAGCTCGGCACGGTTTCAGGCGCAGGCATCTTGTCGAACAGGCACGCGTAGCACGGGACGCCGCCGCCCGGCAGGTACACGCCCACCTGCCCTTCCCATTGCGTGATGGCCGCATACACCAACGGGACGCCGCGCTCGACGCAAACTTCGTTCACGATCTGGCGAGTTTCGAAATTGTCGCTGCCATCGAGCACAAGGCCGTACTGCGGAATGAGGCGGTGCGCCTCCCTTCTGTCCAGCCACAGTTCATGGGGCTTGATTCGGGTTCTCGGGTTCTGCCTGCCCAGGGCAACGAGCGCGCTGTATACCTTTGGGCTGCCGACCCGGTCGCTGTCATGAATGACCTGGCGCTGCAGATTGGACATCGCCACCTCGTCCTTGTCCACGATGCCAATGTTGCCCACGCCTGCGGCATTCAGATAGAGCAAGGCCGGTGAACCCAGGCCACCGGCTCCGACAACCAGCACGCTGCCATTCTTCAGCCGGGCCTGTCCGACACCGCCAATTTCACGCAGAATGATGTGGCGCGAGTACCGTCTCAGTTCGTGCTTCGACAGAGCCTGATTTGTTGAAGCCCGGTCATCATCCTCGGCCTCATGTTCTTCATCCCGCCGAACGCGTTCCGCGACCGGCGCGGGTTTCGCTTCGCGGGCAACTTCCCGCTTCGGCACGGCTTCTCGAGGCCGGAGCGTTGGGGCCAACGAATCGGTCGGCGGAGTCCTGGGGCGCGCAGCATGCATGCTCTCGCCGTCGGCGACTTCATTGTCGGCCGGTGCGCCAACGGGATGCAGCGACTGGGAACGTCGATCGGCCGGCCGACCTTCACTGCGCTGAGCGGCCTCTTCTCCGGCCCACAACTCGGCTGGCCCCCGGGCGAACGATCTGGGCAGATCCTGCCCACTTGTCGAAGCATTTTCGCGTGGCTGTCCCTTGGGTCGTTTCGGGGCAGTTGCCCTGTGTGCTGGACGTGCGACGTTCCGGCCGTTCGACTCTCTGCCTGGTCGCCGCCTTCCCTCCAAGTCCACGGATTGCCTGCCCGGCAGCGGATGATCAACCTGATGCTCGTCTTCTGGCCGGCGCCGGGGTCTCTCGCCGTCCCGTTTCCTGGTTGAGCCACGGTCGAACTCAGGCCCACGCCTTGGCTGCAGCCCGCTCAGATTCGGGCCGCCACTGCCCATGGAATGGATGCTTTCGCGCTCGCGCCGGAGCCGGCTTGACGAAGTCTCCATTTCCGGACCATTGCCGGGTGGCGAACCGGTCCTTCGCTTCGATCTTGCGCCTCCTGTCGGCAGGGGATTCGTGGCATGAGTGTCGGACTCTGTCCTCCCGGGCACTCTCTCCTCCCTGACGTACATCGGATGTTCGCGAAGCTTCCTGGCCCGCCGGCGCAGGAAAGCGATCAATCCAATGTAGACCGCCAGCAGCGCGCCAGCAATTCCGACTGCAATCCAGGGAAAGGAAGCGCCGGCGCCTCCGGCCGCATCCGCTGTCTGGGCTGAACCTTTCGAAGCGGAAACCGCAAAGGCCGCAATCCAACATGCTGCCGACACATGCAGTTGCGATTGCCAGGACTCCCCTGCAGGAGAACAGTCGGACATATTAGCGCAGCCCTGTCGATCCGAATCCATTGTCACCGCGTTCACTTTCATCAAGAGCTTCCACAACAGCGAACTTCAACGCGCAGACCGGGGAAAGCACCATCTGTGCGATTCGAGCCCCATGCAGGACCAAAAAATCCTCCGTGCCAAGATTGATGAGGATCATCTTGATTTCACCACGGTAGTCGCTGTCTATGGTCGCCGGCGAATTTGCCAATGTTATACCATTGTGAAGGGCAAGTCCCGACCTTGGCCGCAGTTGCAGCTCAAATCCTTCGGGCATGCTGACAACCAGTCCTGTGGGGATCAGCTTGCGCTCCATGGGAGCAATGACGACGCCGGACTCTCGATCCTCCGGTCCCAGATTTGCCCTGACGTCTGCGCCCACGGCGCCTGCCGTGGCAACGGCGGGCGGACCGAATGAAGTGTCGGCCTTGTCGCTCCACTTAATTCGGAGCGCATTCATCGCTGAATTCTCCAGCCAGAAAGTCGCACAGGGCGCTGGCAACCTCCTGCTTGGTCATCCTTGGCCACGAACGGGCGTCGCCGCCGCGGCCAATCACCGTGACGGTGTTGTGTTCGCCGCCAAACACGCCTGTGCCGGCGCCCACGTCGTTGGCAACAATCCAGTCACAGCCCTTTGCCGCAAGCTTGCGCCTGGCGTTTTCGACAACGTCGTCAGTTTCCGCGGCGAAGCCAACCACCAAGTCTGGCCGGCCGGACTCAAGCCTGGCAACTGTCCGCAGGATGTCAGGGCACTTTACGAATTTCAGAACGAGCTCCTGCTGTTTCTTTCCCTTCTTGATCTTTCCCGATGCGACCTTCGAAACCCTCCAGTCGGAAACGGCCGCCGCACCCACAAACAGATCGCACGGCAGCGTTGCAAGCACGGCATCCAGCATTTCCCGGGCCGATTCGACCTCAATCACCTTCAGAGCGCCGGAACGTGCATTCACGCCAGGGCCTGCGACCAATGTCACGTCAGCGCCACGCCGCTGCAGCTCAACCGCAATGGCGCATCCCTGCTTGCCCGAGGACCTGTTGGACAGGAACCTGACTGGATCAATGGCTTCGCGCGTAGGACCGCAAGTCACCAGCGCCTTTCTGCCCGCCATGTCGGTGCGCTTGTCCCTCGCGAACAATTCCCTGACGATCTCCTTCGGCTCGATCATGCGCCCCGGACCGAATTCCCCACAAGCCATTGGGCCCTCTGCGGGGCCAAACTGGCTGTATCCAAAGCTGCGAAGCGTCCGCACGTTGGCCTGGGTGGCCTCCTTCAGCCACATCTGGACATTCATCGCCGGAGCAAACGAAATCGGGCTCGTTGACGCGAGCAGGAGCGCAGTGGCAAGATCGTCGGCATGGCCGCCGGCAATGCGTGCAATCAGGTTGGCGGTGGCCGGCGCAATGACAATCCTGTCCGCCCATCTTGCCAATTCAATGTGGCTGAAGTCGGCTTCCGACCGGTAGTCAAGCAGTTCCCGGTAAACCTTGCCGCCAGACAGCGCAGCCGCCGACAGCGGCGTGACGAAGCTGGAACCCGCCTCCGTCAAAACCGCCCTCACCTCGGCCTCCCTTTCCCGAAGCAGTCGGATAAGCTCCAGACTCTTGTAGGCGGCTATCCCTCCACCAATGATCAACAGAATCTTCATCGCCGAACCGGGGCTATCTCGGTGACGGACATGAGCCAGGACACGAATGCGGCAGCCGGCCGAAGGCTTTCGGGGACGACGCTGGCGGGAACAGCGCCGCGCTCCGATGCAGGCATTGATTCAACCTGTCGTCTCCTGGTCTTCGACGGGAGACGCCGCGCAGATCAAATAGCCGTCCGGATCGAGAAAGTAGACTTCCCGCATACCGTACCATTGCGTTGTTGGTTCCTTGACAACGACGTTCTCGTCGAGCCGCGTGCGAACTTCATCGGGGTCCAGGCCACGGAAATAGAACGCCACCGTTGCGGACAGCGGCATGTCCCGGGAAAACACCGGAACTTCGTCCGCAAGACTCTCCTTCAATTGCAGCATCAATTCCGAGTGTTCGCTGTTCATCATGGCAAACACTCCCTTGTCGGGATCCTTCACGACGCTTCTGTCGTCAGCGATCACGAAGCCTGTCTCAAGTCCGAGAACGTCCGCGTAGAACCTGACGGAGCGGCCAAGGTGGGAAACCATCAAGTTTGGACAAATGTGGACACTCATGTCGCCAATCCCGCAAGACATCGTATAGGACGGAAGCAATTACGCGCGTGGGCCGAAATTGCCAACCAAGATGCCACCGCATTCCGGCAGACGAAGTCACATTATCGCCAGCAAGCCGGCAATGGGCGCCTGCGGCCGCCCTTCGCCGCGATTCTGAATTCGCCCAGCGTTGGCCTCCAATTGCGCTAGTCTTCAATTCCTGTTGATCTGCGCTGGCACCTACGTCTTTGGCGACATACAATGTATATGACGGAAGTTCGGCAATTCTCCGAATTCTCGATTCAACTGGCTTGCGGCTTTGGACTTGCAAGTGCATTTTTTGCCAACATTCTCATTTGTGATTGGAGGCGCCTCCTCGGGAAAGTCGCGCTGGGCCGAGAATCTGGTTGCAAGCAATTGCAGCCGACCGATCTATGTTGCAACTGCCGAGGCGGTCGACGAGGAAATGACCAACAGGATTGAATTGCACCGGCGACGGCGCGGATCCTGTTGGCGGACTGTCGAGTGCCCGGTCGACCTCCATTTGGAGGTTGCAAGACACTCGGCCGAATCGATAGTCTTGGTCGAGTGCCTGCCAACTTGGACGGCAAACTTGTTGCATTATGGAGTGAAGGTGCCGGATCAGTACGAATTGTTAGTGGCTGCCATTGAGAACTCGCGTTGCCAGCTTGTAGTTGTGTCTTCCGAAGTTGGCTGTGGAGTGATTCCCGAAAGCGCTCTGGCACGGGAGTTCGCGCAGTTGCTCGGAGAGTTCAATCAGCAGCTGGCCGCAATGGCGGGACTGGTCGTGTTGATCACCGCCGGCATTCCGCTTGTGTTGAAGGGAGAGGTTTAACATGATCCCCGATGTGGACTGGTATTGGGTCCGGCATGCCCCTACGGGAATGACCGGACTAAACGGCTGGACCGACGTTCCAGCCATATTGACCGACACGAAGACGCTGGAGTTCCTGGACAGTTACCTGCCTGACGACTCGGCCGTCCTCACGTCCGATTTGCAGAGGGCCAGGGACACGGCCAAGGCGTTTTGCGGCGATCGACTGCTTCTTCCGCCTGTCGAACATTTGCGGGAGATCAACTTTGGCCAGTGGGAGGGGAAGCTTCCCGAAAGCATCCGGGAAAGTGACCGCGAGCAAGCTGAACGGTTCTGGGCTGATCCCACCAAGGCAACTCCGCCTGGCGGCGAGAGTTGGCAACAGTTCAGGAAACGCGTGGACGACTATGTCGAGGAATTTCTTGCCGTCATGATGGGAGGCAGCATCATTGTCGTGTCTCACTATGGTGTCATTCTTTCGCAAATACAGCAGGCCAAGCAATGCGAGATTTCGGAATTGATGGGCTGGGAGATCCCGTACTATTCCATCACGCGTTTGACTTTGATCGGTGACGATTGGGTGTTGCGCGAGTTCAACGTGCTGCCTGGATCTTAGGCGCAGGACGCGTAGTTCGCAAATCCGCATTGAGCCGCCGCGAGGCGACGACTTGAGCAAACCGCCCTCGGCAATGCCGACACGCGCCGTTGGATGGACCATCGACGCCTGAAACGCCGCTTTGCCGCGAGCGATTCAGCGACTGGCGAGTCTTCTTTCGATGGCGTCCCAGATCAGCCCGGCAGCGTTTGTTCCGTCGAACCTCTCCAGTTCGACAATGCCTGTCGGCGACGTGATGTTGATTTCCGTAAGCCAACCGCCAATTACGTCTATGCCGGCAAAAACCTGTCCGTGTTGCCTCAGAAACGGTCCAACCGATTCGCAGATTTCCCTGTCCCGTTCCGTTAGGCCACATGGTTCGGCACGCCCTCCGACGTGAAGATTGGACCGGGCCTCGCCGGGAGGCGGGATCCGGTTGATCGCGCCCACTGCCTCGCCGTCCACGAGAATGATCCGTTTGTCGCCTTCGGAAACTCCCGGCAGGAATTTCTGGGCAATCAGAGGCTCTCTGCTGTTGTCGAGGAAGACTTCGCACAGCGAGTTGAAATTCGGGTCCTGCTCGCGCAACAAGAAAACGCCTGCACCTCCGTTGCCGTACAGCGGCTTGACCACGATGTCGCCGTGTCTTGCTCGAAACTCCTTGAGCGAAACCCTGCTTCTGGCGATCATCGTCGGCGGAATGAGACCGGGAAAGTGGAGAACCAACAGCTTTTCCGGACAGTTTCTGACCCAGAAAGGATCATTCACGACAAGTGTGTCCTCCTTGACGAGGTCTAGCAGGTGCGTGGTCGTAATGTATGCCATGTCAAACGGCGGGTCCTGACGCAGCCAGACGACATCCATGTCGGCAAGGTTGATCGTCGCTTCCTCGCCAAGACGGTAGTGATCTTCCGGGTCGAGCTTGACGGTCAGCGGATTGGCGTGCGCGCAGACCTTCCCCTGATCATAGTGAATGTCCGCAGGCAGGTAGTGGAATAGCGGATAGGCGCGCCGCTGTGCCTCCACCGCTATGCGGAATGTGCTGTCAGCGTGAATGTCCACACCGCCAACGTGATCCATCTGAAACGCGACTCTGATACTCATCGCTGGTCCTTCCGCCAACAGCATCCATTGCACAAACTATGTTGGCCCGTTCGAATTGCAACCGTCGACGACACGCTGCAGGCCTTGCGTGCCATGATCGAATTCGCTGCGCAGACGGACGGCGACAATGCCGGGGAGCGCTGACGCTGCGTCATGACCCGACGCAAACCTGACGAAGGGCGCCTCCCTGCCTTCACTGCATGGAGCTGTGACAGCCTCGGAAAGCGTGGACTGTCGCAACGGCGACCTCGATGCCGCGCCATGCTGGCCAGGGTCATGGCTCGCCTGTCCGTCGGCGAATTGCCAGCGCCTTGCCATAGATCTCCACACGACTTGCGCCATGGACGGCGGCAACCTCGGAAACGGCGTCACGCAGCGACAGTCGCGCCATCGCTTCAGTCAAATGCCTTTCGATTGCAATCGGGTCGGAGGCCGGGGGATGGGCGCCTTCAACGACAATTGTGCATTCTCCGAGCAGCCTGTTTCCGAGCCCGGCGGCTAGTTCAGCCACTGTTCCACGCATTATGGATTCATGAAACTTCGTAAGCTCGCGGCATATGGCTGCCCTTCTATGGTTCCCCAGCGCCTCCCCAATGTCGTCAAGAGTCGCTTTCAGACGATGCGGCGCTTCGAAAAAGACCAGAGTGTTGGGGATGGACGCCAAGTCGGCCAACGCGGTTTTCCGCTGGCCGGCCTTTGCTGGCAGGAAACCGGCAAACAGGAACCGGTCGCTGGCCAACCCGGAAACGGAAACCGCCGCGGTTACCGCGGAAGGTCCTGGAATCGGATGGCAGCTGTGCCCAGCTTCGATGGCTGCGCTCACCAGGCGATGCCCGGGGTCGGAAATCAACGGAGTGCCTGCCTCTGAAACCAGCGCGACGTCTGTACCCCGATCCAGAAGTTCTAGAATCCGGTGACGCTGCCGGCGGGCATTGTGTTCGCCATAGGAAAGCAACCGCCTTCCCTTCAGGGGAATATCGTGGATTCCCAACAGCTTGCGGGTGGATCTGGTGTCTTCGGCCGCGATGACCGAAACGCTTCGAAGCACGTCAAGCGCGCGCAACGTAATGTCCCGGGAGTTGCCCAGAGGAGTGGAGACGAGATAAAGTCCCGTTGGCACTGCATGATCCGGTCGGTTCAATGGTTCAACGCTGCATGAGCAGGGTGCTTTCCCCTCTGGGAGCCGGTTTGGCTGATCCGGCTGGTTTCAACCCCCTGACTATGGGTGTCTACAGGGCATTGGTCGACAGTTCACTACTGTCTCTAAAGTCACTGTCGGGTAACCCCGCTATTCGGATGGCAGCGAAAGCAAGCACGACCGCCGGTTCCCGTCGGCTCCGGCATCAATCACCCAACGAGAGCAGCGCTCCCAACGGACGTTGCTTTGCAGATTCCAGCCTCCAATCGCAACCTTGTCGCAAGGTTGCTGGCTCAAATCGATGCCGGGTGGAAGCCCGCATGTGTCATTCATTGCCGCTCCCTCATTTCCGTGCAGCGTGGGAGGGTCTCAACTTCATTGCATGCATGCGGCGCTGCCCCAATCGCAGTCGCCGGTCGCGATTGCATAGCCTTGGTTCGCCAACCACAAGAAATGATCCTGGATCAATTCGTTGGGTATAACATGCCAACAGTTCCTGGCTCATGGATGGTGTTGAATGGCATGCCACGGCGTACCTGCCGCATGAGCAAGCCTCGAAAGAGCCGGTCCGGTCAGACGACGATAAATCTCGAAGGTCCGCTCAACTATGTTGCTCTCGAATTCATCCAAGGAGTCCGAATGTAGAATTGCCATCTCGGTGACCGGTTTCCCCTTGGTAGTGGCGAATTGCGACATGCAGGACAGGGATTGCAGGGACATACCGCCAGGCCTCGACATGCTCCCTCATTAGCGGACGTACGAATGGAGCGTGCATCCACCCGTGGCAATGGCAGCGAGCTTCGAGAACTACATGGAAGTCAACTCGCCGCCCTGCTCCTGGGCAAGCTCGACGAATTTCCTTGCCACCGCCTTGCAGGACTTCGTTGGGGTTTCCTCTCAAGGTTGCGAATTCTCGCTCGGTCGCAATCAAGCATGTTTCAGAAGAGTGAGCGTCGGTGAGCAAGCAAGATGGTGCTCTCGGCAGCGAGTTTGTAATTCGATCGCATTCAATGTAGCAACCTTGCCGCCTGCCAAATCAACAACTGCTGGACGCCAGAGTATGTCGGAAATTCGCCTTTTGCTTTCACTTGCAATCATTGCAGGGGTTTCGATGCTTTCCGCATGCGCGCCGCCGACTGAAATGGCCGCCACCGCGCCGACGGCGAAGAAGCCATTGCCAAAGGCCGCCAGCATCGATTCGATTGCCCTTCTCGTACCCTACGAACCAACCGACCCACAGTGGGAAGTCCTTGCCACCAATCTCGAGAACGGCGCCAGGATGGCAATCGACCATGTCGGAATGCAGCAGGAACAACTGCGGGTGTACGCCACCGGCGGCAATGCGCAGCAGGCGGAAGAGGCGGCCAGCGCGGCAATTGCGGACGGCGCCGACGTGATATTGGGACCGGCCTTTTCGCATACCACAAGAGCTGTTGCGCCAATTGCAGCGGCCCGTCGGATTCCGGTTTACAGCTTCTCCAACGATCAGACGGTTGCGGGCGGCAACGTAACGGTTCTCGGCCTGACCGCCACCGATCGTGCCACGCGGTTGGTGGGCTTTTCGTCCGTGCGGGGATTCCGAAGGGCGATAATCGTCGGCGAGGACACACGGTCAGGCAATTCGGCGGTCGACGCCTTGATTCGTGCGGCGGACAGGTATCCACACGAGGTTCTTGACGTAATCGTGCACGAGTTTTCGCAGAACGGCGTGATTGACGCTGTTGAACGAACGCTGGAATCTGCGGAGACCCACCAACCTGACATAATCTACTTCACAGGCACTTCCGCTGGCTCGCTTCCATTGCTGACTCGACTGCTCAACGATCGAGGGCTGGGTCCCAACGAATTGCAGTATGCCGGCGTTTCACGATGGGACATTCCGCAAACGGCCCTGCGATTCCAGGCGTTTCAAGGCGCGTGGTTTCCACTTCCCGATCCCAGTCTCGTAAACAGGTTTGGAGAGACGTACGAGGCGCGCTACGGAACTGCCCCTCATCCCTTGGCGTCACTGGGCTACGACGGTGTCGTAGTGTTGCAGGCCATGGCTACCGACAGGCAGTTTGCCGCGATGCGTGTTCGCGAGGACGGGGCGACCGTTGAAGGGGCAACCGGACATGTCAGGCTGTTGCCAGACGGCACAACGAGACGCGGCTTGGTCATTGGGTCCATCGGAAACCAACAGCTGTACATCATCAGGGACTCGCCATTGGAACTGGCAGAGGTCACATTGGTGGACTACTTTGAAATCCCCGAAACCGACCGATGAGTTGACAGGGCGTCGTGACTTGCGAGGATTGCATCCTACGCCACAGCTGACGGAAACAGCGGGAACTGCATTTGCGTGGCTGGTCGCAGGTAGAGCAAATGCTTAGGAACATGTTCACCGTAGGTTCCTGGACCAGCCTAAGCCGCGTTCTCGGCTTTGTCCGGGACATTCTGTTTGCGGCTGTCCTGGGCGCCGGTCCGGTGGCCGATGCCTTTCTTGTCGCCTTCAGCCTTCCCAACATGTTTCGCCGAATTCTGGCTGAAGGCGCGCTTAACC
>JAPOOS010000323.1 GCA_026713305.1 Paracoccaceae bacterium | reverse complement strand
GTGAGAAGCGTGAATTGAAACGAATTCAGGAGATCTTCGATGGCATGGCGAGCCAGCGGAGCGCTCCCGTGAAGCCGCGCTTCCGACACAGCAGAACACCGTTTACTTGAGGGGAGCGGTTGGATTGCCTAGTCTGCGCATCACAGCCTGCTGCCCGGAACTCGGGCTGACGGTTGGCGGGAGCGCTTTGCTGACGGGAAGCTGCATTGGGAAATTGCAGTCTGCAGTCCCGCGTCAAGAGTGTCGGCGATACGTGTTCAGGGCCCTGCATCGACCCTGTGGAAGGCCATAAGAGGCTTGAAGCCGTTGGCTCGAAGGCGTAGTCCGCCATGTGATTACACCTCAAATGAAGATGGCACGGTTGAGTTATGTTGATAGTTGACGATCAAGCGTTCCTCAAAATACTCTTCTTTCCACATCTTGTGCGAGCTGGAGAAGATCTTAAGTCATCAGACCACAAGCTTGCCTATTATACCACGGCGGAGACAGCGTCGAAGATAATTCGGAATGGAGAAGTATGGCTTCGAAGCGCTCAAGTGATGAATGACTTTTCCGAAATCGCCCACGGCATGTCTCTGGTAGAAAATGCCTTTTCAACTTCTGTTGGAAAGGATTTCCGCAACTCTCTTAAACACTTCGATGTTGACGGCGAAGCAGTCATGGAAATGATTCTACGCCTGAAGGGACCGGTTTGGAAAAAAAAGACCTACCTCGCATGTCTGTCGCTACACGACCCCACCGAGGACAAAACGGGGCGTCTCTCCATGTGGCGTGCCTATGGTGATGTAGCGCTCGTAGTCAACAATGCTCCGTTTAAAGCAGTGGCAAAGAGACCTAATTTTTTCTCTATGCCGGTACAATACCTCGACCAAACAGGATTCAACGAACAGATTGCCGAGTTAACCAAGAGAATTTCCGAAAATGTTGCCCGCGTAAAGAACTTCGGGCCAATGGTTTTGGTTCACACAATCAATCGATTGCTCTTGATGACTGCTGTGGGAACCAAGCACTCTGGATTTTCGGAAGAGAAGGAATGGCGAATTGTCTTCCAACCACAAGACCCCGAAAAATTGTTGCAAAGGAGGATAGAGACTGTCAGAGGCATTCCTCAAACAATTTGGGCACTTCCACTTTGCCACGACCCAAGACTTGGTCTTGAAGGAGCAGATATACCGAGTCTTTTGAACAGAATAATCATCGGGCCAACTCCGTATCCGCGTGTCACCCTAAAGGCGTTTCGTCACCTGCTCTTGGAAACTGGTGTTGAAAATCCTGATAGTAAGTTGTCCCTGTCCGATATTCCACTTCGCAGGTTCGGATAGGCCAAACACGCACAGAGTCCGATTCAGAAGTCTCTAGAGCGGAACAATGTTCGCCTCGGGGATTGCCCCTGCCGATCAGGCCAGCGTGTCATGTTACGAATTGCCGCCAGCTGCATCCATGCATGAGAACCTTCCACAGTGCGTTTATGGTCCTTCGTCAGGCGGCGGCGGCGACCCAGCCAAACGTCCGCTCGACCGCCCAGCGCCTTGGGATCACCACAAAGCCCTTCTCGCCGCTCGGCTTCCTGCCAATCTTCAACAGATCGTCAATGCTGTGCGCAAGCAGGGCATTGCGCAGCTTGGGCCCTTTGCAGCCCTGATCGGCGAACAGCCAACGTAGCGTCGGCACCTCCTCCAACACCTACCGTATGCACACATCATTTTTCACCCGTCATGATGGCAATGACTTGCCACTTGCATCAACTTCTGATTCACCTTGTTCTGGACAGGTACGGCAACGGAGGCTGGAACGATGTGCAGCGCTGTGTCACACTTCGGAGACAAACGTCTGGATACTGCCGGGCGCTTCATCCATGACCGTCTGGTCAAGATCGGCCCTCGGGGCATCTCGGTGCGCAGCCTCGGCGGCAATCGTGCCGGCGAGATGCGGACCAGCCGTTTCCTGCGCAACGAAAAGGTGACGGTCGACAAGGTCGTCAGCCAGGCGGCGGCCGGCACGGCCTCTCGTGTTGCCGGTCGGCACATTCTGGCCATTCAGGACACGACCAGCTTTCGGGACGACGGCAAGGGCAACAGCCTTGTCGGC
>JAPOOS010000268.1 GCA_026713305.1 Paracoccaceae bacterium | reverse complement strand
TTGAGCATCGGGCGCGGCAGCGCAAACCGTCGTGCATCGCCAGCCATGGCAATCCGCTCGAGGGCAGGCCCTCCCGGCTGCTCAAGACCGAGATGCCGGGCCGTCTTGTCGAGCGCCTCGCCCGGCGCGTCGTCGACAGTGCCGCCGATGCGCCAGTACTCGTCTGCGCCAATTACGGCCAGCAGCTGGCAGTGGCCGCCGGACACCAGCAGCGCCAGATAGGGAAACTCCACCTCCTCCACCAACCTGACCGTCAGCGCATGCGCCGCCAGATGATTGACGCCGACAAGCGGCTTGCCGGCGCCGGCGCACAGCCCCTTGGCAAACGAAACGCCCGCCAGCAGGCCGCCAACCAGCCCAGGACCGGCGGTTGCCGCAATGGCGTCCAGCCGCTTCAGCGACATGCCGGCCGCGTCAAGAGCCTCCTTGGTGCAGACATCCAGCTTCTCGGCATGAGCGCGGGCGGCGATTTCCGGCACAATGCCGCCAAATCCGGCGTGCAGGCTTGACTGCCCGTGCACAACGCAGGAAAGTATCTCCGGCCGGCGCATGCGGACGCAGCGGACGATTGACGCCGAAGTGTCGTCGCAGCTGCTTTCAATGCCGAGAACGGTCACCGTCCCCGGCGTCGATTCAGGCGTCCGCATGCCCGCCGACCGAAATCGCGATCGCTGTCCAGCAACCGTTGCCCATACGCAGGTTCAATGTCTCCTCCCTCCAGACCGTTGCTGCTGACCCGCCCCAAGGCGGACAGCGAACCGCTCGCCGAGCGCATTGCCGCCGCCGCCCCCGACCTGCAGGTCGTGATCTCCCCGCTGATGCGAATCGAGCCCCGCAGAGGCAGCGTGCGCCTCGCAGACTGCGATGCCGTCGTGTTCACGTCCAGGAACGCGGTGCGGGCAACCGTCGGCGCGGCGCGTTCGAACGCGATGCCCGCCCACTGCGTCGGCCCGAAAACGGCCCTTGCGGCTCGCAGAGCCGGCTTCGTCACGCCGGTCGTGGAGAGTTCGGCGGCGGCGCTTGCAGCCTGCATCGCCGACATGCAGGACCCGGGCAGGCTTCTTTACCTGCGCGGCGCCCACGTCACCATCAATCTTGCCGGGCAGCTTGCCGCGAAGGGCATCCAGGTCGACGAGGAAATCGTCTACGACCAGATCAGCCTGCCGCTCGGCAGACAGGCAATCAAGGCCCTGAACTCCGGCGCCTGCGTAGCAACTGCGTACTCGCGTCGCACGGCAATTCTGTTCAACGACCGGCAGCGGCAAAGCCGCCACGCCCACATCGTCCACTGCCTGAGCCGCAAAATAGCCCGTGCGGTTTCGCCGCAGTTTCGGCCGGTGGTCGCCTCCGACCGGTCCGAAGGCGCGATTGCGCGCGAACTCGTGGCCCTCGCACGCAACGGCATCGAATCGCCGCGGTCCTGACCGCTCAAGCGTCCGCCGACAGGCGCTGCCACGCGCGAACGCCATTGTGTCATGCGCCTCGAAATTCGCAATGCGCAATTGCACAGCGCCATGCCCGAACGTGCAAGGTTCTGCAGAACTTCGGACCGAAGCGCTTCCGGGGAATTCGGCAAACACCTGAAACGCAGTTCAACAATGCGCGCAATCCAATGGCGACGCGAAATCTGGAACATGCTCCCCTTTGCCGTTGGTCCCATTCTGTCGGGATTCAGCTCTATGGCTTGGGACATGCCCAATCCGCACAATGACCGGAACCTCAACAGCGGTCAACGGTTTGCATGCAACCTCGCCGCACCGCTCGACGTCCTGGCGGTTGAAGGATGTTTGCTGCCCAGACAAAACAGTGGCGGCAGCCTTGAAGATTTCCATCAATCCAGCTCTGATCGGGCATGGACATCGTTGCCGCGACAGGTGTGGAAGGTTGATAGATATCGGCAGTTTGCAGTAAGGCAGCAAATGGCAAAGCAGGAAGGGTCAGCAAATGGCAAAACAACCGGTGGACAAGGTTGAGGACGCCAAGATCATCACGGATGATGGCGCAGTCGGCCGGAAAGACACCGTTGACCAAGATCGCCAGTCAATTCGGGCAGGCGCCAGTTCAGGCACAACCGGAGCACGCCGTCGCGCAGCGGCAGATCCAAACGGTCGATCGGGAATTGCCAGCCGGTTCGACAGATTCGTCCTGACCGCCTTCAAGTACCTCGTCGTCAGCGTCCTGTCCGGAGCGGTGCTCGGTGTCGTGGCCGTGCTTGTGATGAGACAGTTGCCCTCGCAGGGGACAGCGGATCAGTCGGCCGCGATGCTGGACTTGCAGGAACAGGCGGAGAACCTGCGTGCTTCACATCAGGAACTGCAGACAACGGTCGAACAGAACTCGCTGCTCATCGCCGAACTTTCGACGCCGGCGGACGGCGCTGAATTCGGCTCGATGTCAACACAGCTGGGAGAGGCGGAAGGGGAGCTTTCCGAACTCAAGGGACAGCTGGATCTATTGAAGGTCGAAGTGCGCGAAAACCGGGCGCAGCTTGCGGAGGTCGCCAACAGCCTTGCCGCCGTGGACGAAACGGTGGCAGGCGCCGTCGATCGGCTTGATCGGGAAGTGGCGGAACTGACCCAGGCGCTTGCGGACAGCGTGCCTGCCGAAGAACCTGCATCCGGTTCACGGGATGGGTCCGCTGCAAGCGCCGGAATTCCTCCAAGCAGTGAAGCGAAGCTGGAAACTGCCGGGGAGGAAGCGCCGCCGCCACTCGGGGGTCGTCCTGCATCCTTGATCGATGTCCGCGACGAAAGGCTGGATGAACTGGCCCAGCAGATTGAAGTCATCAGAGAGGCGGCGGCTGAATCGGCGTCTGCCAGCATGGAACAGATCGCCACTGTGGAATCCGCCTTGGCGCAATTGTCCGCTTCCGTGGAAGGACAGCAGAGCGACCTGCAGTCTCTGTTGGCCGCCAGCGAAGCACGCGTGCAGGATCGGCAGAGCGGAACCGACACAGCCACGATCGTGGCGTTGCTGGCCCTGCGAGACGCAGTTGTTCAAGGGCGCCCCTACAGGGACATTCTCGAAGCGGACCGCGTCGACTTGTCGACGCTTCCCGAAGTCCTGCGCGATCATGCGGACACGGGAGTGGCGAGCCTGCGCACTCTGCAATTGGAGTTTGAGGACTACGCCTCGGCCGCAATGTGGGTTCCCGAGGGGAATGGAGAGGAAAACGGCCTCAGCGCCAGAGCTCAGCGATTTCTGGGATCGCTGATCCAGGTCAGGAGCCTGCAACCCCAGGAAGGGGAAAACGTGGCGGCCATCCTGTCAAGGGCGACTGCGGCAACCAGGTCCGCCGACGTTGAACTGGCGATGACGGAACTGCAGGCGCTTCCGGAGCAGACGCTTGAGACGCTGGAGGAGTGGACCGTTCAGGCCAGGAACAGACTGGCGGCCGTCGGCGCCGTCGATGCGCTGATCGTCAACTACATTCAACAGGCGGATCCTCGGCGGCAATGATTTGGTCACTCTTCAGAATATCTGCCTTCTTTCTGCTGATAGCGGTATTGAGCTATCTCGCAGCGTTGGTTGCCGAAGTCGACGGCATGGTCAAGTTCGTGCTGGGCGACACCGAGTACATGATCCGTCCCCTGACCTTCGTTGTGCTGCTCCTGTCAATGATTCCTGTGGTCTGGGTGGCTTACTTTCTGTTTGGGCTGTGCACGGCGATGATCAGATTCGTGACCGGCGACGAAACCGCATTGTCAAGGTATCTCAACAGGAATCGGCAGAGACAGGGCTTCAAGGCATTGGCCGACAGCATGGTGGCTCTGGCGTCCGGACAGCCCAAGCGCGCCTTGATCAAGGCCGAAATCGCTCAGCGAAACTTGCGCCGCCCGGAGCTTACAGGCTTGCTGGCAGCGCAGGCAGCCGAGGGCCTTTGCGACAGCCGGCGGGCGCTGGAGGTCTACAAGGAGATGTTGAGCAACGATCAGACGCGATTCGCCGGGCTTGCCGGCATTCTGAAGCACAAGCATCAGGAGGGAGACTTCGAAACGGCGCTCGCCGTGGCCCGCCGAGCGTTCGAACTCAAGCCATCCCACGAAGAGATTCAGAAGTATCTGTTTCAGCTTCAACTGAACGCCGAGGACTGGTCCGGCGCGCGGACGACCTTGCAGGCGAAGCACAGGCACAAGTACCTTGCGAAGAATGACTTCAAGCGGCAGAGCGGCATCCTGGCGCTGGCCGAGTCACGCGCCAAGGCCGCGCTTGGCGAGACCGCGCGGGCCGATTCACTGACAATCGAGGCAAACAAGCTGGCTCCGGGACTGGCGCCGGCGGCAATCGAGGCAGCAAGAGTTCGCATCAAGGCCGGCGAAAGGCGAACCGCAACGCGCATTCTGGCTAATGCGTGGAACCAGGCTCCCCATCCCGACATTGCGGCCCAGTTCGCGGAGATTGAACCGCACGAGACTTCCGAAAGGCGGCAGTCTCGCTTCAGGCGCCTCGTGGCCAAGACCATCGACCATCCGGAATCGCGTCTGGTGATGGCGGAACTGGCGCTCAGGAACAGCGACTATGCCCAGGCGCGGCACGAGCTCGGCACCACCCACGTCACGCATCCCACCGTTCGCTCGCTGCTGATCCTGGCAGCCATAGAACGGGGCGAAGGATCGTCCGATTCGGTTGTCGGAGACATACTGTCGAAGGCCGTCTCGGCCCCGCGTGGGCCGCAATGGGTCTGCAATTCGTGCCACATGGTGAATGCGGCGTGGTCGCCGCTGTGCACCGACTGCAAGGCATTCGACACGCTTTCCTGGTCCGATGCAGGGAAAGCCGACCGCATGCACCCGTCGTCGACGCAGTTGCTGCCGTTTCTGCAGTCGGACGAACAAACCAGGCTGCTTGCCGACAGTGCGGCTGTGCCGACGCAGTTGCCGCCCTGAAGAGGCTGCAGGATGAAGTGCGGCGCCTGAAAGGCGGCAATCCGCACTTGAATTCCGGCGCCCGGTGAACTACCACTTGACGCTCGCAGCCAGGCGCCGCGCATGCATTGCCGATGTAGCTCAGACGGTAGAGCGGGTCATTCGTAATGACTAGGTCAGGGGTTCGAGTCCCTTCATCGGCACCATGCGCCGGGGCAGCCCGATCAGGGCGGCGGCGCCTAGATTCCCTCGAGCGCGACCACGATCAGCAACGCCGCCACTGCGCCGATCAGGCCGGCCAACAGAAGCTTCAGCCAGTTGCCGGACCCTTCCGGGCCGGAAGCCGGCTCCTTCCGCTGCGAAACCGCCGCGAGATACTCGGGGAGCTTGGGGGCAAGGCGCGACAGGATCCGGGCCGATTTCATAAGATCGCGCGCCGCGGCGCGAGGACCGACGTGGTCACGGATGTAGCCTTCAACCACCGGCCGCGCGACCTCCCACATGTTGAGTTTCGGGTCCAGGCTGCGAGCGACGCCCTCGACGACAACCATTGTGCGCTGCAGGAGGATCAGTTCGGTTCGAGTCTGCATGCCGAACCGGTCGGTCACCTCGAACAGGTGGGCCAGCAGCTTCGCCATTGAAATCCTGCTGGCGTCCATGCCAACCATTGGCTCTCCAACCGACCGCAGCGCCTGCGCGAAGTCGTCGATGTCCTGATCGGACGGCACATAGCCGGCTTCGAAGTGCACCTCCGCGACGCGGAGATAGTTCTTTTCGATGAAGCCCATCAGGATTTCGGCGTAGATTCGGCGGGTAAAGGCGTCGATGCGCCCCATGATTCCGAAGTCCAGCATCACGAACTCTCCCTCGTCGGAAACCTTGAGGTTTCCCTGGTGGAGATCGGCGTGAAAGTACCCGTCGCGCAGGGCCTGCCGCAGAAACATCTGGATCAGTCGGGCTGCCAGGTCCGGCAGATCGTGTCCAGCCTCGCGGAGAGCCTCGACGTCGCCCAGATTGATGCCGTAGGCCCAGTCCACCGTCACCACCCGCTTGCCTGACAGCTCCCAGCGGACGCTGGGGACCTTGACGCGATCGTGCACGGCGGCGGTCGATGCAAGTTCGTCGGCCGCGGCCGCCTCCATGCGCAGGTCGAGCTCGCGCATCACGACGCCTTCGAAATGTTCGACAACCTCCCTGGGTCGCAGGCGCCTTGAGGCCGGGGAAAAGGTGCGAACCATCCAGGCGGCAAGGTAGAAGGCGTCGATGTCGCGGCGAAACGCCTTCTCGATGTTCGGTCTCAGCACCTTCACCGCCACGTCCTGGCCGCTGCCGCGCAGCGTGGCCCGGTGCACCTGCGCGATCGATGCGGCGGCGATCGAATCGCTGAACGCCGAGAACTCTTCATCGACCTTGATGCCCAGTTCGGCTTCAACCGTCCGCTTGGCCTCCTCGGTGTCGAAGGGCGGCAGCTTGTCGAGCAGCACGCGCAGCTCTCCCGCAAGCTCGGCGCCAACCACGTCCGGCCGAGTGGAGAGCAGCTGCCCGAACTTTATGTAGGCTGGACCGAGAGAGGTCAGGGCACGCACCACCGGCGGCAGGCTCCTGTCCCCCTTCAGCCCGAACAGGGAAAACGGCAGTCCCAGGACGCGGGCCAGGATTTTCAGATTGGGATGCAGCTCGATCATGCCGAGGACAACCTTCATGGCGCCGGTGCGCTCGAAGGTGGCGCCGGTCCTGATCAGTCTGAAGACATTGTGTGCGCCGCGCATGTTCTAGAGCTTCCATCCCGAGTGGAGCGCCGCGATTCCCATGGAGAGATTGCGGTAGCTGACCCGGTCATAGCCGCAGTCAGACATCAGGGCAGCCAACGACTCCTGGTCGGGAAACCGGCGGATGCTCTCGACCAGGTACTGGTAGCTGTCGCGATCGTTGGCAATCACGCGTCCCATGGTCGGGATGGCCTTGAACGAGTAGCGATCGTAGAGCCATCTCAACGCTTCGTTGGGAACTTGACTGAACTCGAGCACCAGAAGACGACCGCCGGTCCTGAGAACGCGCCGAATCTCGGCGAGCGACTCGTCGATCGACACGAAGTTGCGCAGTCCGAAGCTTATCGTGCAACAGTCGAAGCTGCCGTCGGCAAAGGGAAGGCGCTGGGCGTCTCCGGCCACCCAGCCGATCCTGCCGGCGCTGGGTCCGCGCATCGACTTGCGCTGGCCCTCGACCAGCATGTCTTCGGTGAGGTCGACGACGAGAATCTCGGCCTCCGGCGCCCGTTCGAGAATGCTTCGCGCCACGTCGCCTGTGCCGCCGGCCAGATCGAGAAACCGCCGCCCGTTGCGCGGGGCGAGCCAGTCGACGAGAGCCAGTTTCCAGAGCCGGTGAATCCCCAGCGACATCGCATCGTTCATAATGTCGTAGCGCGGTGATACACTGCGGAACACCTGCCGCACCAGGTGCGGCTTTTGTCCGGCAGTGACAGTGCGATATCCGAACGAGGTCTTCGTGTCGGTAGGTTGGTCCATGACCTTCGGTCTCCGGGGATAGCCATGCCGCTGGAAAATGCCTTCACGCCCATAGCGAACAGTGCAGTCATATGCCAGAACTTCCGGAAGTTGAAACTGTAAGGCTCGGTCTCGACAGGTCCATGGCAGGTCGCAGGATGATCGCGGTCGAACAGCGCTGCCAGCGATTGCGGAACATTTTGCCGCCGGACTTTGCGACGCGCCTGACCGGCAGCGTGGTGCAGCGCGCCAGACGCCGTGGGAAGTACATCCTCATCGACACCCGGTGCAGCCTCACCCTGCTCTGCCATCTTGGCATGACAGGCAGCTTTTCGGTTGCGAAGGGTTCGAGGCAGGCGGCCGTTTCCGAGCCGCCTGTCCGGCACGAGCACATTGTGTTCTGGATGTCCGGGGATCAACGCATCGGCTACCATGATCCGAGGCGATTCGGCATGATGGACATTGCCGCCACCTCCCGGGTCGAATTCGACAGGCGGCTGCGCGATCTTGGACCGGAACCTCTTGCGCCGGAATTCAACGCCCGATATCTTCACGATCGCTTGCGTTCCAGGAAGTCGCCGGTCAAGTCGGCGCTCATGGATCAGCGGTTGGTGGCTGGACTGGGCAACATCTACGTGAGCGAGGCCTTGTGGAGGGCGGGCATTTCACCGCGGAGACGCTGCAACCGAATTGCGCTCGCAAGGGTGTCCGGATTGGTCGACGCGATTCGCGGGACACTGGACGAAGCGATTGCCGCTGGAGGTTCAACCCTTCGCGACCACCAGGGCGTCGACGGATCGCTCGGAACGTTTCAGCACCGTTTCAACGTCTACGGGAAGGATCGCATGGAATGCCCGCGGCACGGCTGCGGTGGAAAGGTGGTGCGTGTCGTGCAAGCCGGGAGATCGACGTTCTACTGCCGTGCCTGCCAGAAATAGTCGGGCAGGCACAGAACTGATTGCAAAACAGGGAGCGATTCTGCAACGAAGAGGCAGCGAGCGAAGCCTCCTTCCAGGAAGGGACTGGCAATCACAGGTCACACGGTGTTGCCGCCAGCGCGGTTGAACATTGAATTCAGGAGAATGACACATGGCGTTTCAATGCATCAGCTCGGAGGTCAGCGAACGGGTGGCGACGATCTCGCTGGCGAGGGGAAAGATGAACCCGCTCAGCCGCGAATTGCTGGACGAACTTTGCGCCGCCCTGCGGCAGCATGAAGCCGACAACAGCGTGCGATGCATGATATTGACGGGCAACGACGAACATTTCTGCGCCGGAGCCGACATCAAGGAGATGGCCAACCTGAAATTCGTGGACATTGCCAGGAACGATGGATTTGCGGAAGTCGCCAAGGTGTTGCGAAACTGCCGCAAGCCGCTGATCGCCGCCGTGAAGGGGCTGGCTCTGGGAGGCGGCTGCGAGCTGGCAATGATGTGCGACATGATCCTGGCGGGCGAGTCCGCCAGGTTTGGCCAGCCGGAGATAAACCTTGGGCTCATCGCGGGAATTGGCGGCACCCAGAACTTGACCCGCGCGGTCGGAAAGTCCCTTTCGATGGAAATGAACCTGACCGGACGATGGCTGGACGCCAGCGAGGCGCTGTCCTTCGGGCTGGTTTCAAGAGTGGTTGCCGACAGCGACCTGCGGCGCGAGGCCGAGGAACTGGCGAAGCGCATTGCCGACAAGCCGCCATTGGCCATCATGGCTGCAAAGGAAGCGGTTCTCAGGGCGGAGGAAGTTTCGTTGGCGGAAGGCCTGCTGCACGAGCGCAGACTTTTTCATGCGCTGTTTGCAACCCGGGACAAGGACGAGGGCATTCAGGCGTTCATCGAAAAGCGCGAAGCACGGTTTCAAGGGGAGTAGCTGCCCATCGGAGACCGTGGCGCCAGTCCGCGTTGTTGGGGCACGGGCGAGACGCCGAGCGGAGACCGATCTTGCGAACATCCGGCTTGACGGACGCGGCGGGGGGCCAAACCGGTCCCCTGTCTGCGGGTCGGGTCGAGCTTGGGTCCGGCAATTGCAGGCGACCGCGAACGCGTTGTCCCACGCCATGCCGGGCGGCACAGGCCGAGCCGCCGCGTTCGGGAATGCCGGGCAGCGTGAACGAAGGCATTGTCATTGCCGCATGCGAGCATTGACATGGGAGGAAACCATCACTACGTAGCATCAACGCTGAAAACACCTTCGTGAAACAGAGATTCTTGAAATGGCGAATTTGCGGCAATCCAAAAAACGCGCTCGGCAGACGGTCAGGAAGACCTCGATCAATCACGCGCGCAAGGCGCGGATTCGCACGTTTGTCCGCCGCGTGAAGGAAGCCTGCCAGTCCGGCGACAGGGAAGCAGCCACGGCAGCGTTAAGGCTGGCCCAGCAAGAGATGATGCGGGGTGTTGCCAAGGGCGTTTTGCACAAGAACACTGCAAGCAGAACGGTTTCCCGACTTTCAAGACGAATTCGCGATCTGCCCACCTGACACGGCAGCTGTTCCCAGCCGACCGCAACAAGCCTCCAGCACAATTTGGCAATTGCCGACCGCCTTGGCAGTGAAACCGCCAGCGCGCGTCGACGTTCGATCGTGAGAGCCTTCGAGAAACTGCGGAATGCGCAGTTGCCGGGGCTTTGAGGGAATTCGAACGGTCCGGTTCAGCCAAGCGCGCGAATTCACAGCGGTTCGTCGGGAGAGATTCGGGCCAGTCGACCCAGTTCGAAGACGTGCCGGACGGCGATGCCATCGACGGCGAGGCCCCGGCAAGGATCATCGGCATCGTCGAGCCGACGGTCTTCAAGACGTGCTCCGCTCCGCGGGATGCGCAGGCAATCCTTGATCAGCGAGCGCCGCTCAAGCCAGTCAATTGCGTGCCCGGCGGTCGCCGCATCGAACTTTCCAGCGTGTGGTCCAGGCTCACGCTCGGGTTTGACGGCATTCTCGATGAAACTCCAATGCCCGGAGTCGAGGGCCGGCGCTTGCCGGACCGAAGCCTCGTTGAACTGCCGCAGCCATGCACTCCTGCCGCTTCTTCAGCAAGGCGGACCGCCGGAAATCCGTGGTCATTGAACACTTTCGTTGATTGCAGGGAGCCGGAATGTGCGCAGCCGGGTCGAATCAAATTCAATGGCACGATTCGGGCAGTTCAGCGACTGGAGCACGACTCGAAGAGCGGGATGCACATTCACGTTGCGTTGCCGCCCAAGCGCCTCAGACTTGAAGGAGTCCATGGAATCGGACAGATTCAGGCGCCGAAAGTCGGAATTCAAGCTCCGGCAAGTGTCGTCGAATTGCGCCGCCTCAGGGTTCGATCGATGCAGGAAGATGCATTTTTCCCTTGCAGCGTGCGATCGATTTGCGTGAACGCCCAGCAAGCCGTTAGCAATGAGCCGGAGGAGGACAGTCAAATGACCAGCAAGACTTCAGTTGAAGTGCCGGAACTGAATCCAGCGGACGCTTGGAATGAGTTGGCTGCGAACCCGGATTCCGCCTTGGTGGATGTACGCACCCGCCCCGAGTGGGCATTTGTCGGTGTGGCCGACTTGTCCGAGATCAACCGGAAGATGGCTTTGGCGGAGTGGAGGGCGTTTCCCGACATGCGGGTCAACGCCTTGTTCCTGGACGAGCTCAAGGCCAGACTTGGCAGGAAACTGCCGGGGCATCTGTACTTCATGTGCCGGTCCGGAACCCGGTCAAGGGACGCAGCGCAATACGTTGCCGCCGTGACCAGCGAGGAAGGCCGTCCGGTTCGTTGTGTAAATGTCGCCGAAGGCTTCGAGGGCGACTTGGATGCCAGTGGCCACAGAGCGAGTGTAAATGGTTGGAAAGTACGAGGCCTGTCGTGGAGGCAATCCTGACTTGAGCAAGGCACCAAACCAAGAAATGGCGAGCAAGGGCGACTGGTCGACGATCAAGCGGCATCTTCAGCAGCTGCTGGGGCAGAAGGTTGTGTCGAACTGGTTCTCGGAAGTGAGCATTGCAAGCGCATCCGGCGGGGTCGCCACACTGTTGGTGACCAGCAAGTTCAACGGCGAATACATTCAGGCGAACTTCGCGGAGGAAATCGTGGCGAGCTGTCGCCACGCCGGGTTGAAGGTTTACGGCACCGATTTTCGCGTCACGTCCCGGAACCGGACGCAGGCGTCCCGGCAGAGCAGACCGTCAGGACAGAATCAAGCCTCCCCGACGCAACTCCTGAAGGGCTTGAGGCTCAACAAGAGGTACAGCTTCGATTCCTTTGTTGTCGGAACCGAAAACGGTCATGCCTACGATGCCGCCAGGCGCATCGGTCAGGGAAATCTCTTTGGCGTTGGTTCGCTCTACATCTACGGGTCGGTCGGCCTCGGAAAGACTCACCTGCTGAACGCCATATGCTGGATGCGCAAGTCGTCCTCTCCCGACCTGACCGTCAAGCTGCTGTCCGGCGACCTGTTCATGGACCGGTACGTGCGCGCGGTCACCGGCAAGCGCCTGCTGGAGTTCAGGGAGCTGGTGCGATCTGTCGATGTGCTTGCAATCGACGACATCCAGTTCTTCGAAGGAAGGCGAGGCACCACGGAAGAGTTTGAAATGACCTTCTCGGCGCTGTCGAACGAGCAGAAAACGGTCGTGCTGACCGGGCAAAAGCCGGTGGTTTCGATGAACGGACTCAATGTGCGGCTGCGGTCGCGTCTTCAACAGGGACTGACCGTTGGCTTGAAGCCGCCGGGCCTTGATCTGAGGTTGCGCATCCTGCAACGCAAGATCGAGGACTGGAGGCACGAGTATCCGGACCTGGAGATTTCCCCGGAAGTGCTGGAGTACGTCGCAAAGACCTTCACTGGCGATGTGCGGCTGCTTGAGGGCGCCTTGCAGCGGCTGCTGGCAACGGCGGGCTTTCTGCGAAGCAAGAAAATCACTCCCGACCTTGTGGAACATGTGCTGACCGATCTTGCACCCTCGGCAATGGCCGAGCCGAACATCGACGACATCGTCAAGGCCGTGTCGGAACATTTCGGTGTCAGCGCCAAGGACCTGAAGGGGCAGACCAGGATTCGAAACATTGCGCGGGCTCGCCAGATCGCAATCTATCTGGCCAAGAATCTGACAACAAAGTCCCTGCCGCACATCGGCAGCACGTTCAGCCGGGATCGCACCACGATTCTCTATTCGGTGAAGCGAGTCAGAAAGCTGCAGAAGACCGACCAGGCAGCCGCCCGTGATCTGCGCCTGCTGGAATCGAAATTGCGCTATCCGACGGGAGCATAGGGAATTATCCGCGGCGGCTGCCCATCGATAGGCGCGGCGCCACACAGTTCGCCATGAGCCTGCCATTGCGGCCGCATGGCCGCTCCGACACCGGAAATTTCGAGAAAGATGAAATTGACCGCGGCGTGCAATGCATGCATAAGGCTACTTTCGACTCAAGGCGGTTGACATCGATCTTGAATGAATCCCGCGCCAACCCCGCAGTCGCGACGTGACGGGAGCTGGGCCTGACCGGGCGACTTCGCATTTCTGGCAAGGAGAATGCTCCACATGAAATTCAGCATCAACGCAGGAACACTCAACAACGTGGCAAATCGGCTTCGCACGGTCGTCAACAGCAAGAGTCTCAAGGTGATCTTGCAAAACGTTGCGATCGAAGCGGAAAGTTCGCGTGTAAGGTTCACGGCCACGGACCTGATCAGCCAGATGGAAATCGAGGTTCCCGTCGTGCCGGAACAGGTGGGCGCGACGACGATTTCGGCCAGGATTCTTGCCGATCTGGCCAAGGTCCAGCATCCCGAAAGCTCGGTCACGGTATCGCAGGAGCCGGAAGCCAAGAAGCTGCGACTGTCGTCAGGCCATGCCAACTACGAACTGGTTCCGCTGCCGATCGCAGATTTCCCGAAGTATGGCGAGGAAAAGTTCGACAAGACGTTTTCGATCTCGCCGGCCGTCATTCACCGGCTCTTTTCACGCACGCGATACGCCATTTCCAAGGACGAAACCCGCCGGTACCTGAACGGCGTGTATCTGGAATGCACAGACGACGACCCGGCGATGCTGGTCGCAGTGGGCCTGGACGGCTTCCAGATGGCGATCGTGGAGACCGAGGCCACCGAAGGCACAACCGACATTCCCGGTTCCATCATACCCTCAAAGCTCGTCGATGAATTCGCCCGCATTCCGCTGGATGCGTCCGACGTCGAGATTTCGCTCTCCGAGTCGCTGATTCAGTTCAAGAACCAGTCCATGCGCTTCATCTCGAGGCTGGTTGACGGCGTGTATCCCAACTATCGCAAGCTCATGCCGACAAACACCGAGGTCAAGGCGGTGTTCGAGGCCAGGCATCTGGTCGAGGCGTTGAACCGCGTGGTTACGGTTTCCAAGGAGTCGCACTGCGGGGTCAACATGACACTGCAAAAGGGCGCCATGAAGCTCGAGGTGCTGACCGCAGGCCAGGGCAGGGCGGAAGACGAGATTCCTCTCGGCTTCGACGAGGAAGAGAATTTCAAGATTCGCTTTGGTTCGCGAAACCTCATGAACGTTCTGGACCTGATGCACGACAGCACGGTGACGCTGTGCATGCGTCGCCACGAGGGTGCGTCGATAATGCTGGACAGCGCCGACCCGCAATCCAAGCACGTCATCATGCCAATCAGGCTGTAGCGGCAGCTGTCGGAAGCGCCGCCGCGGCTCGGCCGGAGCCGATGTTCGAAACAGAGGCATGGGGCGCTGCCACGGACGGGCCCGGAACTTCCAATGCCGCATGTCAGTGAGTTGGAGCTGCGCAACTTTCGCAGCTTCGGCCTGTGCAGGATTGAAGCTTCCCCCCGTCCAATAATTCTCCATGGCGGCAACGGCCGCGGCAAGACCAGCGTGCTCGAGGCGATTTCGCTGTGTTCGCCGGGGCGCGGCCTGCGGTTTGCGACCAGCGGCGACATTTGTCGGCGCGGCCAGAAGGACGGCTGGCTGGCCAGGTTCAGCGTTGCCGACAGGATTGCCACATACTCGATTGACACCTATGCCGCTCGGGGCGAAAGACGCCAGATACGCATAGACGGAAAGCCAGCCCGGCAGCTCGATCTGCTGGACCAGCTGCGCGTGGTATGGTTGTCTCCGCTCATGGACCGCATTTGGGTGGACGGGGCCGGCGTGCGTCGTCGATTCATGGATCGCGCGACAATGAGCTTTTCGCCCGAGCATCCGACTCTGATCAACCGATACGAAAGGGCCATGCGCGAGCGCAACAGGCTGCTGCGTCAGCACTGTGCCGACGAAAGCTGGTTTGAGGCGCTCGAGTTCCAGATGGCCGACAGTGGCGCCGTGATACGCGCCAACAGGCAATCGGCCATCGACAGCCTCCAGTGCAGCATCGATGAAGGGAGCGGGCGGGACCTCCCGGCTGCGACTCTCGAAATCACGATGCCGGAGGCTACCGCCTCGGCTGCCGATGCCGATTCGCTCCTGCAGCTGTTCCGAACCGGACGCCATCGGGACATGATGGCCAAGCGCACATTGAACGGGCCGCACCGGGCCGACCTGAGCGTTGTTCATGCGCAAACACAACTGCCGGCCAGGCTCTGTTCAAGCGGAGAGCAGAAGGAGCTGCTGCTTACCGTGGTGGTGGCGCACGCTCAGGCGGTGCATGATCGATTCGGGCAGCGGCCTGTTCTGCTGCTTGACGAGGCAGTGGCTCACCTGGATGTCGACCGGCGAGCCACATTGCTCAACCGCATCTGCAAGACGCCGGCGCAGATCTGGTTGACCGGAACGGACCTTGCATCGTTCGAGTCCGTGCAACAGGACTGTCAGGTTGTCGACATGGCCACTGCTGGCGGTGGCGCTTGCGGCATTGCGAGGACAAGCGAATGAGCAGGCCTGTGAAAGCGGTTCGGCGCACCCGCAACATGCGCGTGGTTGAAGAGGTTTTCGAGCCGTTGGCCGGCAAGAGAATCCTCGACGTCGGGTGCGGCAGAGGACCGTTGTGCCGCGCACTGATCAGGCGAGGCGCAGTTCCAACCGGAATTGACGTCAGCGGCGAGGCGTTGGCGCATGCTCGTGCGTTGTGTCCCGAGGTGAAGTTTCTGGAATGCAGCGCTTCGGCAATGCCGTTTGCCGATGGCGGCTTTGACGGCGCCGTGTTCCTGAACAGTCTGCATCACGTGCCGCATGTCGAAATGAAGCAAGCCCTGCGCGAGGCGCTGCGTTGCGTCGGACGGGGTGATCGAGCGCTGATTCTGGAGCCGGTGGCAGAGGGGGCATACTTCGAGGTCATGCGGCCATTTCATGACGAGACGGTCATCCGCGCTCAGGCGCTTGAAGCCATCGACGACCTTTGTCGAGAACAAGGCGCCGTCCTGCGAGAACGGCTCACCTTCGAAGTGAATCATC
>JAPOOS010000279.1 GCA_026713305.1 Paracoccaceae bacterium | reverse complement strand
TCCGGTCTGTCGCCGCTCGTTCCCGCAATTGGCGGGTTGGTCTGAACCGAAGAGCGCTCACAGCATGATATAGATGCTACCTGACCTTCAAACAAGCCGGCTATGGCAAGAACGCCCGATGGCAACCCAAAAGTTGGCCTGGGTTTGCGGCCAAATGTTCTATGCCAGTTGCGAAGCGATCTCGTCCAAGACTTCAGGGCCATTGTTTCGCACACTGTTGACCTGCGTGCTCACCAGCCGGAAACCAATGTCGACCACGAGCGGTTGGGAAATAATCTCGTCCACTCTTTCTCTCGGCGTGACAGGGTCGATCCACTCCCGGGCGCTGGCCGCGGGAATCAGGACGGGCTGGCGATGATGCACGTTCGACAGTTTCGGGTCCGCGTCCTTGGTGAGAATGGTAAAGGTGTCGAGAACATCAGCCTCGCCGTTCCAGCGTTCCCACAATCCGCCAAAGGAGATGGGTGCATCGTCGGCTCCCGTGATGTAGTAGGGTTGCTTTCTCTTTCCGGCCTGCTTCCACTCAAACCATCCATTCGCAGGAACCAGGCAGCGGCGTGTCTTGGCGGCTGCACGAAAGGACGGCTTGCTCCAGAATGTTTCCGATCTGGCGTTGATCAGGCGAGAAGCAATCCGTTTGTCCTTTGCCCAGAAGGGAACCAGCCCCCAGCGCAAGACTGCCAGCTGCAATTCCTGTCCTGCTTCCATTCGGCAGACGGCGAACATCTGTGTTGGCGCACCATTGTAGCGTGGCTGCATGTTGGTGGGCGGCGCTGCAGGCGACAGTGAATAGAGTTCGTGCATTTCCTGCCAGGTCATTGCCTGGGTAAACCTGCCGCACATTTGATAGTTCCAACCAATCCAAAATTAGCACATGCGTCTGGACCCGTCTCTCTGCCAGCATGATGCGTCATGTTCAAGAAAGTTGCAGTCAATGTCAGCCCATGCCATCCAAAAGAGCGCCGGATTCAGTGTGGCGGGAGTGGCAGTCCGGCTTGACCTGCTGTACCGGAGAAACAAATTCCGAATCCAAAGCGTCCTGACAATCGCAACTTCCCGCAAGTCGCTCCAAACAGAAGCTTGCAGCTGGATGCCTTGCAGCGCTACCCATTGCTCTGGCCGAAGGTCTGCAATTGCACCGGTTCGCCAGGGTCGAGACAAGCATTTGATCGCCGTTCCGGTGAGGAGCGCCCAAGTATTGGGAAGGAGGGCTTTCAGGCAGGAGACTCGCGGTGGCAGCTGAGGCGGCAGGAGCAATCCCACGGCCGAACGCAAGTTCACGAAGCCTTGCGTGACATGGCTGTTTCTCCTGACGAAATGAACTATGCATGGCGTGACTTGAAACTGATTCCTTGGCAAGCGCAGTCACAACTGTCATGTTCATGCATGAATGTTGGAAGGTGCAACACGCCGACCCTGGCTTGCCCAAAGTCAAGGAGGTTGTCCAAAACAAGTTCCAGACTCCATCATGACGGAGCCTGGTTCAATGGGAGCACGAACAATGAAACTCGACGGCAAACAGCTAATTCGGGCCAAGCGCCACACCGTATGGGAAAAGCTGAACGATCCCGATGTGCTCAAACAGTGCATTCCGGGATGCCGTGAATTTACGGGATCAAGCGAAGAGGGTTTCGAGGCGGTGGTGACCCAAAAGATCGGACCCGTGAAGGCAACCTTTCGCGGCATGATTTCGCTGTCGGATGTTGAACCTGGCCGCAGCTACACGATCAATGGAGAGGGGAAGGGCGGCGCCGCGGGATTTGCAAGGGGCAGTGTCAAGGTCCTGTTGACCGACCTGCCTGAAGGAACGGAGCTTGCCTATGACGCCGATGCCAGAATCGGCGGCAAGCTGGCGCAGCTCGGTTCACGCCTGGTTGGCGGTGTCAGCAAGAAGCTGACAGCCCAGTTCTTCGACAAGTTTGGGGAAATTGTCGAGAACAGATAGCGGCAGCCCACTCCTCGGCCTGACGTTTGCAAGGGTTGACCTGCCACACTTCCACAGCGAATCCGTCTTGACAGGTCACTTTCCTGGCGAGCCGGTCGCGAAAGACGGTGCATTGCCAACCCAAATCGATTGGCCGGCAGTCCTTCAATTGAAACGGCGTCCATTTCCAAGGGCTTGAACGACACTGGTGCACGGGCAAGTGGCCCTCTGCCAGCACAAGATCCGCAGTGGATTCAGTCCGGATACACTGGATCGATGCCAGAAACAGTCCCATCTCCTTCTAGAATCGGGACTGTACCTTGGGACAACCCCTTTGTCGGATGGCAAGGCAAAGCGTCAGCGTTTTCCTGCGCCGCGCGATCGCGACAAAGCAGTCGCGGCGTTGCTCCCGGAGTTCGGGTGATCGACTGCCCCTTTTCCTGCTCAAGAAGCTGGGCAGAACATCTTCGGCGAGGACAGCAAGACATACGTGGTCGAGCTCGCCTCCCTACGCGCCTTGAATGGTCATGAGAGGCACCGCATTGGGTCTGGGAGACGGAGTCCTTGATCGAAGCTCGATCGCCTGCAGGAATGTCTTTCCGACGTGGTAATCACCACATGGGAGGAGTGTCCAAGGAGGACCCTATGGTCCAGTGCATTGTCGGAAGAAACAAACAGGAGAAAGGCTCGCAACGTTCTCGAAGTCCCCGGCAGGATGCCGGCTGAACAGACCACTATAGTGGTCGCCATGGCATGCACTGTCGTGTCAGGAATCAACCTGTGTGGATTTGCTCGCACCGAGGTCGATGGCCTCGTCAGGGAAGTACTTTGCGATCCGAATGTCCGCCGTTCGAGCGTGAGCCTCCATACCCTCAAGCCGCGAGATGCGCGCTGTGGATGCCGCCAGCGGCTTGACGCCGTCCCTCGTGGCACGCTGCCAGGTCACGACCTTCATGAACTTGTGAACCGAGAGGCCGCCTGTATAGCGGGCGGCGCCGTTGGTCGGCAGAACATGGTTTGGACCGGCCGCCTTGTCACCAAATGCCACCGTGGTTTCTTCGCCCAGAAAGAGCGAACCGTAGCAACGCAGCCGCTCCAGGAACCAGCCCGTGTCTCGAGCCTGCACATGGAGATGTTCGGGCGCGAATGCATCCGCAACCCGCACCAGGTCCGAGCGGGTCGCCACAACAATGATCTCGGCGAAGTCGCGCCAGGCAGCCTCTGCATTGCGACGATTGTCCTCCGGCAAGGATGCGATCAATCGGGGCGCCAGCTCGAGAACCCGCTGTGCCAGAGGTCGGTGCGTCGTTGCCAGCCACACCGGTGAATTGTACCCGTGCTCCGCTTGACCGACGAGGTCCCATGCAACAAAATCTGCATCAGCGGCATCGTCGGCGAGAACAAGACTGTTGGTCGGGCCGGCAAGCGTGTCGATGCCGACTCTTCCGAACAGCATCCGCTTGGCTTCGGCGACATACTGGTTGCCGGGGCCAACGAGGATGTCGGCGGCAGGCTGGCCCAGCAATCCGAAGGCCATGGCCGCAATTCCCTGCACACCGCCGAGTGCAAGTATCGTGTCCGCGCCACAGAGATTTGCGGTGTAGACTATCGCGGCGGGAATCCCGACACCGGGTTTGGGAGGTGAGCAGGCAACGATGTGCTTGCACCCCGCAACCTTGGCGGTCGTAATCGTCATCATGGCCGATGCGACATGGCTGTAGCGACCTCCGGGCGTGTAGCATCCCGCTGTGTTGCAGGGGATCAGTTTCTGGCCGGCAAACAAGCCAGGCGAGACCTCAAGCGACATTTCGCCCATTGTCTGCCTTTGAGCCTCGGCAAAGCGGCGGATGTTTGTCCAGGCGAATCGAATGTCGTTCCTCAACTGCTCGGGCACGTGGTCCGCCGCCGCGTTGACTTCATCTGCCGTCAGCACGATGTTGCCGTCATAGCGATCAAACTTGCGGCCAAACCGCAACGCCGCTGCATCGCCTTCGCGCTCGATTTCATCCAGGATGCCCCGCACAGCCTCCCTCACCTCACGGGCATCGGCGGCGGAATGGCCGGCAGCCTTCTTGAGGTATTCGACGCCCGCGACTTCGATCATTTGCATTTGGCGCAACGCAGCTGTCTTGCGAACGCCACTGTTCCCACAGTCCCTTGCAACGCATTCAGCACGTGGATTGCGCTCCTCGAGACGCAAATTCGAATGTCGGTTTCTGAAACTGCATGCAGGCCATTGAAAGCATTCCGGGTGGCTCCGGACAGAGATGCAGATTGACAAACATGTTCAGCGCCAGACTTTCGTGCGATTTGAGGTGTTCGGCAGACTTGCGCAGCAGTGACGCAGGGGGCTGCAGTCCTCGCAGTGAAATTCACATTCAAACCGGCAACAGCTTGCATCTGTGTCAAGGAATCCCATCAATGCCGTTCGCCTGCAAGTCTTCGCTTTGCTAGAGGGTCGCTCTTGCCCACTCCCAATAGAGTTCCCGTGCGCGCCGCGCCACAACTCCCAGTTGATAGTGTGTGTCGTCGAAGCGTGAAATGGGCATGACCTTCGACATGTTGCCCGTTGCAAACACCTCTTCAGCCGAATGGAAGTCATCAAACGTCAGAATCGATTCCCGGACGTCATAACCGTCGCTGCGGAGAAGCTTGATGATTCTCCTCCTCGTGATGCCGGCAAGAAACGTTCCGTTGGCGATCGGCGTGTGCACTACGCTGTCTCTCACCATGAAGATGTTCGAAGTTGCCGTTTCGGCCACGTTCCCCATCGCATCGGCGACCAATGCGTTGTCAAATCCCTTCTCCAGGGCCTCTCGCAGCATGCGCGCGTTGTTTGGATAGAGGCTTCCCGCCTTGGCGTTCACAAGAGCGGTTGCCAGTATCGGTCGATGGAATTGTGTGGTCGTCAGGCTAAGCGAAGCCGTGAGGGGCGGCATGGGAAGTTCTTCAAGGCAGATGCAGAAACCGGTTATTCCGAGCTTTGGCACGATTGCCATGTGTCCGCCGTGAATGGCCCAATACATTGGACGGATGTAGACTGCGGCATCCCTTGCATACAGGTCAATCCCGTCCCGAACGATTTCCATCATCTCTTCGACGCTATGGGTGGGAGTTATGCCGAGCACGTCCGCCGAGTCGTTCACGCGCTGACAGTGTTCATCCAAGTCCGGTGTCAGACCGTAGGCGAATCTGGCGCCGTCGAACACGGTTGTGCCCAGCCAGGAGCCGTGGTCTGCGGCTCGCATCACAAGGACATCGCCGTCGTGCCATTCGCCTTCGAAATAGGTTTTGACGTTTGTGCCTGAAGCCATCGCAAAAACCATCCTTTCCTGTTGGCGTTACTCAATGAAAGGGAATGCAAACCCCTTGAATCTCAACGGCGGCCGCTGCTGCACCGCCAGTCCAGCGCGGCTGGATCGACTGTGCAGCTTCATTCACCTGATGCAGCAAGTGGCGACCGACTGCCCAGGGAGCAGTGTCCGGTCAGGCGCCAAGTACCACAGTGCTTCCCACTTGTCTTGACAATACTGTCACTGGTCTCAAGTGGGTTTCTCCGCTGCCAACGAGGCGGTGAAATGGTGGCCGGGTTGGGGTTGAACCGCGCAAGTCGTGGCCTGCCAACTCAGCCCGTTGGAAATCTCCGCTGCGGCAGCAAGTTTGATTCCTCCTTGGGCAAACCGAACTTCAACAACTGTCCCTGTCCCCGGCTTGATTGAGATTGAACTGTTCCGACGCCGCTTCCGCAAGCTTGCCTCCAATCTTGGACTGCAACGTGGTTCAGCTTCCAGTTGCGCGACCAATTCGCCAATCCTTGTCCGGAAAGTGAATCGCCTCGTTCCGGTCTTCGGATGATCGCCCGAGAGAACGGCAATCCCACCCTGTCCATTGTCGCTTTGCGCCATGGCTGACATCGGATCCAGCCGGTGCGCCACATCAGGACTAGTTGCGCCTGCGCGACGGAAGCATCCCAACAATGTCGTAGGTTTGCTGCAAGATCGGATCGGCCAGGCTGGCGGCACGTTCAGCGCCGTCACCCAGGATCCGGTCGAGTTCAGCTGGGTCGCCCACAAGCCGGTTCATTTCAGCGGATATCGGACCGAGCACAGCCACGGCCAGTTCCGTCAGTTCGCCCTTCAGCTGCGAGAACATCTTTCCGCCGAACCTGTCGAGAACCTGATCCATCGCAGTATTGCCGAGCAGCGCATAGATGCCCAGGAGATTCCTGGCCTCCGGACGGGAAGCAAGTTCGCTCGCCTGTCCAGGCAGCGCAAAGGCATCCGATCTGGCACGCCGGATCTTTTTTGCAACCTGGTCGGCGGAATCACTCAAATTGATGCGGCTGTAGTCGGAAGGATCCGACTTCGACATCTTCTTTGTGCCGTCACGCAAACTCATGATGCGGGTTGTCACGCCCTCGATGAGCGGTTCAATCACAGGGAAGAAATCGCGCCTGTAGTCGTGATTGAACTTGATGGCGATGTCGCGCGTCAGTTCGAGATGCTGCTTCTGGTCATCCCCGACCGGCACATGGGTTGCGTGGTACACGAGGATGTCCGCGGCCATCAGGCTCGGATAGGTGAACAGGCCAACAGATGCGTTTTCGCGATCACGGCCGGCCTTTTCCTTGAACTGCGTCATTCGCCCCATCCAGCCCATGCGGGCGACGCAATTGAAGACCCACGCCAGTTCAGCGTGCGCCGACACCTGGCTCTGGTTGAACAGGATGGATTTCCCGGGGTCGATTCCGGCCGCCAGAAATGCAGCGGCGGCATGCCTGATTGCGTCCTTCAGGGCGCCGGGGTCCTGCCAAACGGTTATGGCATGCAAGTCCACAATGCAGTAAACGCATTCCTGGCCGCTGTCCTGCAATTCGACAAACCGCTTCAGCGCACAGAGATAGTTGGCAAGCGTGAGAACGCCGCTAGGCTGTATGCCGGAAAAAATTCGCATCCGTGCGGACGGGTTGTTCATTGTAAAAGTCCCGTGCTGGAAATAGGGCGGGTGTGCAATAACCGCCATCGACAAGTGTCGTCAACCTGAGGCTGCAAGTGCGAGACAACAGGCAACATCAAGAGGATCTCAAGTTCGGGCCAATCCCGCGCGCCGTTCTGGCGTTGGCGGGGGTGATCGCAGGGCTGGAGCTGATGTTTTCGGCAGGCGACACGGGACTCGTCGGCGGCGTGGTGGGCGCCTACTGGCGCAGCACCGCCATCGAAAACTTCGCATTCAGCGAGTGGCTGTTGAGGGAGCAGTTGAGAGGCGGAATTCCTGCCGCCGAATGGCACCGGTTCGTTACCTACGGATTCCTTCATTCTCAGTTTGCGTCGTCTGCAATGTCCACCGTGTTCATACTGGCGTTCGGCAATTTTCTCACGCGGTTTGTGTCGTCGTGGCAAGTGCTGGCGATTTTCTTTGCGGGCATTGTTGCGGGGGCGGGCGGCTTCGCGCTGGTGCTTGACGCGGCATATCCGCTGATTGGCTCGTCGCCGGGCTACTTTGCCATCTTTGGCGGCATTCTTGCCGTGTTTCTCGTTGGCAAGGCCAGCCGCAGGTTGAACCGGCTCATGCTGTCGATCCCGCTCTATTTCATCGGCCTTCAGATCTTGTACCGCGTCATTTTCGGCGGCCCCGACTTTTGGCTTGCGGACATTGCCGGATGCGCTGCGGGATTTCTGGGCGGCATATTTTCCTGCCTGGGTTTCAGGCCTGGTCTCCTGTACATGTACCTTCGCCTAACCGGCCGCCGGTAGACTGCGACGGGCGTTCCCAGCTCTTTCCCCGTTGCGCCCCGTGCCCTGCTTGACCATCTTCAAGATTCTTTTTAGTTGCAAAAATGAACTTGGGCACATTTGCCCATGACCGTTGCACCACTCCAAGTCTACAAGCCAATGAACCTGAAACTCTTGCTGGAAACGATAGCTGACCGTTTGAATTCGGGTGACTTGGAGAATGAAGCGCAAGTCAAGCAATCTGTTGTTCTTCCGATTATTCGTGCATTGGATTGGAACGACGAAGACCCCAAGGTGGTGAAACCCGAGTACAAGGTGGATCACGGGTATGTAGACTACGCAATGCTGGATCATGGAACACCTCACGTGTTCATAGAAGCCAAACGGATGGGCGTTTCATTGGCGAGAGGTGAGGACCAGCTTTTCGGCTACGCCGCCCATAAGGGTGTCCCCATCTTGATACTGACTGACGGGCGACACTGGGACTTTTATCTCAGCATGGCGCTAGGCGTTCCCAAAGAACGTCGATTCCTTCGCATGGAGCTCTCAAGCAAGAGGAATGCTTCGGAGAATGCAGCATATCTCGAAGAATTTGTTCAACGGGACCGTGTGATTTCCGGCCAGTCAAGGAGAAGTGGCCGGAAAATACTTGAAAGTATACGCCAGCGCGAAAGAGCCAGAAACACTATGCCGCAAATCTGGAGTCAGCTATTGCAAAGCCCCAACCAACTACTGGTATCTTTGGTTTCCAAAGAGGTTCATGCCGCCTGCGGATCCAATCCAGAATCAAATGATGTCAGGATATTCTTGAGCGTTCAGACTGCGAGCATCGAAATACCCGAGGAATTTGAAGACATTACACCACCACCTCCGCCTCCTCCCGGTCGCATAGTCGGCTTCGAGTTCAAGGGCGAAAGATATGAAACAGGGACGGGAGTACATACACTCGCAAGAGTTATACAACTATTTGATGAACTGAATTCCGAATTCATGACTCGTATGGAAGAAAGAACGACCAGTCGAAAACGAAAACTGGTAGCGAGGGAGCGCTCTGAGCTCTTCAAGAGTTCCCATCTGGTCAAATATTCCAAAAACTTGGGAAACGGCTGGTGGTTGGGAACCAACATGAGCTCGTCAAGTGTTAGGCAACGCATCGAGACCGCGTGTGAGGTCGCAGGTGTCAAATTTGGCACAGAGTTAAAGTTAATCGAAAAAGAAGAAGTGGTCCCGCAAGCGGCTAATTGAGCGGGTCCTGCGTCCCGGGACAAGTGTTCACGGCTCCTTCAGTTACCATTGACATCTGCAATTGGCATTCCCAATGATTGGCCTCGCTCGCAATGTCGGCCCTGCAACTTCAAATCCGAATGGAGCTTTCCGAGGTGCACTACGGCAGGCTGTCAGGAATTGCACAGAACACCACCACTTCGAGCATGCTGTCCGTCGCCGACCAATGCAGCGAATGAACTGCACAACTCCGCGTCGATATTGCTTCTTGATGAACGAAGTTCGGCCTTCATTGGCAGGTTGTCGCACCACAATCGAAACGCCACATGAAATGGGCAGGTGACGACCTTCCGATACTTTCACTGTGCGACCCAACTACGCCACAGCTGCCATGAGCCACTCGCGCAAATGAGTGGAATCAAGTCCCCAACTGTTTCCGGGTTCAGGACCTAGCATGCTGTGCAGGAGCCAGTGCCTCACCGATAGCGAACATCCACCAAGAGAGAGAGTAACTTACTTGACCATCGTCCACTATCTCCTTAGCGATTGTTGCTCCCGTGGACACTTTGGCCACAACCTCAGAACAAAATTGAACCGACAAGACAATGGACCTGAAACGTACACTGGCATCGAGATGTGACCTGTTGAATTCGGACGAACTGGAAAACGAAGCACAAGTCAAGCAATCCGTGATCAACCCAATTCTGCGAGCCTTGGGCTGGGATGACGCTGATCTCGGTATGGTAAAGCTCGAGTACAAAGTCGATAGTGGGAAAGTTGACTATGCGTTGCTGTATCATGGCACGGCACTTGTGTTCATTGAAGCCAAGCGGACGGGAGTTTCACTTGTGAGCGGTGAGGATCAGCTATTTGGGTATGCAGCCCACAAGGGTGTTCCCATTCTCATACTGACTGACGGTCAATGGTGGGACCTATATCTCAGCATGGCACCAGGTATGCCCAAGCAACGTCGATTCTTTCGAATGGATCTCGCAAACAGGCGGGACATTTCGGAAAACGCAGAAAATCTCGAAAGATTTGTTCAACGAGACCGTGTGGTTTCCGGCCAGTCAAGGAGAAGTGCCGAGAGAATTCTTGAGAGCGTCCGACTACGCGAAAGGGTTAGACGCGCATTTCCAAGAGTCTGGAAACGGCTTCTGATAGATCCTGACCAACAACTGAGTTCATTGTTATCCAAAGCAATTGCCGCCGATTGCGGTACAATGCCAGAGCCAAGCGATGTCACAATGTTCTTGGGTGCCCAAGTCACAGGCATCGTGGTACCCAAAGAGATCAAAACATATCCACCACCACCACCACCTCCTCCGCCACCACCTCCGCCCCCTGGCCATGGTCGCATAGTCGGGTTCGAGTTCAAGGGCGAAAGAT
>JAPOOS010000341.1 GCA_026713305.1 Paracoccaceae bacterium | reverse complement strand
CCGAACGGAAGGACATCAATGATTATTAAAGCGTATTGGTATTACTTCGGGAAACCAGGAGATCAGGTATCGCACAATGGGGCTTCATCGGATGCCCTATGGTCCAAGAGGTCAGAACCCAAACGACTTGGCGGCAGGATCTCTTGAGCTGATTGGACAATCAGCCATCGTGCCGCGACTTGGTGAGTTCGAACTTCCCGATGTCGACATCAACGCGCAGAATCTCCAGACCCGAGAAGACGATCCGGAACTGGAAGATGCGGTTGAGGCTGCTTCCAATGCCAACATCATCGTGATGAATCCGCCCTTCACAAGTCGATCCAAGATGGGAGAAAAGTTCCCGAAGCAAATTCAGGCTGAATTGCGAGCCCGCACGGACCGCTTGGAGCGGAGGCTTGTTGAATGCGACCGTCAACTGAAAGGTTTTGTGGACAAGAACTCCATAGGACCACTTTTCGTGGCTCTCGCCGACCGCTGCTTAAACAATGAAAGCGGCATTCTGGCACTGATAAATCCGACAAGCGCACTGGTAGCAACTTCCGGAAAGCGCGAAAGGGTTGTCTTGGCCAAAAGGTATCACGTTCATTCGATTCTCACATGCCACGTTCCAGGGCAGAGCAATCTAAGCCAAAACACTAACATCAACGAAAGCTTGGTGATATGTTGCAGGCATGACGGCCCTCGACCATCGACCAGGATTATCCAACTCGATCGAATGCCTGCCAATGAAGACGAAGCTGCGGACTTTCACAGCAACCTGCGTGCCTGCGATACAGGATTGATCAAGAATGGTTGGGGCGAGGTTTTTGAGTGGCCTGCAGACCGGATAGAGACCGGGGACTGGACTGGGGCGATTTGGCGGTCCGGCCAGCTTGCCGAGGCAGCTGCAGACGTTGCCAAGAATGGACAATTGAAGCGCATTGGCAATCTTGGCTTGAAGGTAAGCGAAACAGGGCGGGTTTTGCGCGGTAAATTCCAGCAGGCGGACACAGGTGGGGAAGGGGCGTTTCCCATTGTGAAATCCAAGGGCACTGATGGACAGAAGTACATTCGCAGTTTTCCGGATCAATTCTGTATTCCAAAAATGGAGCACAGGAAGGAATTGGCAGCAAGTGACAGCCATCCGATACTCAAGAAATCTGGCCGTCTGCTGATCACTGCCGGGCAGAGAAACAATACCGGCCGACTAACCGCAGTCGCAGACGACGAGAAATTTGTTGGCAATGGCTGGTATCCGGTCGCTGGACTTAGCAGTGCTCAAGCAAAGGCCTTGGCTGTCTTCATGAACTCGACGATTGGGAGGCTTCAAATTATGCGAAGTCCCGGAAAAACGATCCAGTTTCCAACCTACAGCGCTAGAGAACTTCGCAACATTGGAATTCCGGACTTGTTCTCGAATCGAGATTCACGCGCCGAGTTGGTGTTGGAAAGATGTTGGCACGAGACCTGCGAAATGCCGGTGCCTCAATACAGGGATGGCGACTGCGATGTGCGTCGCCTGTGGG
>JAPOOS010000340.1 GCA_026713305.1 Paracoccaceae bacterium | reverse complement strand
TCTGTCCGATTTCCAGCGACTGTTCGAGGACGTTGTTCGTTTGGCGGTCGAGAGGGGTCTGCTGAAGTTCGACAGGCTTGCGGTGGACGGTTCGAAGGTGCGAGCCAACGCTTCGAAGCGCAAGACTGATCGGGCACATTGACAGCAGCATGTGCCGCAATTGAGCAGGGTCGGCGCTTGTCTGTCCTGGACAGCTGTTTCAGGAACCGCAACCTAATTCGCCTCGGAAGTTCTTGGACATGGGAGCAGTCAGAGTGAAGAGCTGCGCGAACATGGGCAATGGGTCTTGCCCAACAAGGTTGGCAGCGATGGATCGGTCAACATGTCGGGACCATCAACACTCCCTTCCCTCCAACCTCTGCCTTGTTCTTTGCAAATGTACGTCGCACAACAGTTTCGACTTCAGCGACACAATCCAATTGATATTGTTCGTCAGTTCCGACAAACTGTCTCCAAGCAAGAACTGGGAGCGTGGCCGTGCAATTGGATTTGCTCAAGCTGCCACCATTCGTCATGCAAGAAACAATTCTCGCCGACCGCCTGCACGCTGCCCTCGCTCGTTGAGTTCCCTTTGGGCAGCTTCCTTTCATCCGGCGACACTTGCCCATTGGCCATGAATCAGCTGTTCCAAGGCGAGAGGCGGAAAGCTGGATATTGCGGCATTGGCATGCGAAGGACTCCGGCATCGGGTCGCGCCACTGGCTTGGCTGAGGAGGAACATGACTAAACGACTTTGGTTGATCGACGCTGCCTATTTGTTGCGTGCCAGCAAGTCATTGGGGCATGACTACTGGTTCGACTACCTGAAACTTCGAACGAAGCTTGAAACATCCGGACCCATTTGGAAGGCCTACTACCTTAACTCAGTTGCGAATTTTCCGTCGGACAAGACTGAAGGATTTCATAACTGGCTTTGCAAGGACCCGCCTGACGGTCCTGGTCTGACCATCAAGCTGTACAATCTCAAGACAGCGAGAGCGGACCAAGCATACTGCGTGGAATGTGGAAAGCAGATCAACTTGACCTGTGCTGACGGACAGGGCCACATACTCCAAAGGGAACAGCAGAAAGGTGTTGATGTTGGCATTGCAACACTGGCATTGAAGCACCGCAATGACTACGACACGCTCTTGTTGTCTTCCGGTGACGGTGACCTGTTGGATGCCATCGATTTCCTGAAAGAGACCGGCAAGCAGATCCAGTTGGCGGTCTTCAGGAGTGGCGTCTCAAGGGAACTCCAGTTGAGGGCACACCAAGTGCATTGGCTCGACGACTTGAAGGACGACATTTGCAAGGATAGGCAGGAACGACGTCCGTGGCGCCATGGCAATTTTCCGCGCATGCAGAGGTCAAGGTAGCGGTCTTTCCACGAATTTGAGACTACCCTTGAGATTCATGGAATCAATGGAGCGGCCCGGCGATCCAGTCCCGCACATGGCGGCTTACAGCAAGGACTTCCAAGACATTGTGCCGACGCGATTCATTTGATGGTCCCAATTGCTTGTAGGCGGTTGTCTTTGTTTCGGTTTGACCATTCGCCAGGCATACCTTTCCTGCTCCATGCAGTCCTTTGAGGGGATGCCTGTGGCCCATCAACCGGCAATTCCCATGCCAGGAGAACAATTGCGTGCACTGGCTGTCCTGCTCGCTGCAACTGCTTCTGAACGCATCCAGTATGCTGGCACTGCAAGAAACCGGCATTTGGCCGGCCCAGACTGAGCCAGCGCAGGGCCAATGGGTCAGGTAATCCCTGCAGTTTCCATTGCCACCGTTTGCTGCTCTGCCTCAACCTCGTCGAACACCTTCTGGATTGCCCTCAGCTCGCGCACCTCGCTCTCGTAGATCATGCCATCGGCCTCGATCAGTTCCATGAGGAAACTAACCAGCTTGAATTTGATGGCCTGATACTTGCATTCCGGCGTGGCCTTGCAAAGCTGAGCGAACTCCCTTGCAACATCCTCGGTCTTCGACAGTTCCAGCTCTTCCTTCAAGCATTCAATGCCCAACTCGACAAACGCCGGATCATAGCCCCAGGAACGCGTGAAGTGCCGCTGCACGCGGGCGATCTCCCGGACATGAAACTCGCCGTCGGCACCGGCGATCTTGAGCGCAAGCGGAGCCAAAAGGGCGAATATCTCCACCGCAAACTGATCGATCGGGGTCCGGACATAGCTCGGCACATCCCCCATAGGGCCAGCCCGGAACTGGATCTGCCGTCGCACTGCCATGTAGCCCACGCCGGAAACGGACGCCGCAAAGAACACCCAGCCCACGGGCGTGAATGTCGTCGTCAATCCCAACGCCTTCAAGAACGCTGATTCCTTGAACTGCCTAACGGCAACCATCGACGAAGAGCCGCCCTCACCGTCGGCGTCCGCCAAATCCACCTGCTGCTCAAACGCGGCGAAGTTCTCGTTGACCGCTTGCTCATTGCTCCCAATCGCCAGCCTGGTCTTGAATGCGCGAAGATCAACAATGACAGAGTCGATGTCCAGCGCCATCAAGCGTTCCCTGCAATTCCTATCCATCAACATCCTCCAAATCTGCCCAGTCAAGGGCCAAGCGCCCTTCACAGGCGGTTGAATGCAAAATTTCCTGACCATCCAATTGCTGCATGCAGCGGAGACTTTCTCTCCGCTTGTTTGCCTGAAAGTGGCAAGCGATGATCTCCGTCACTCCGGCATCCCGCGGATCCTTCCTTGCAGCAGACCGCGATCTTCATGCCTGGAGATTGCATCGGTTGATTCAACGTCAACCATTTTACCCATATTGTCATGCAGCTAGTCAATTGCTCTTGGCGGCTTGACGCGAAGCGCAGCATCCGCTTGAACATGCACCAGATCCTCCGATCCATCCTTGTTGATGACATACTTCAGAGTATCCAGCGGCAATGTCCAACCATGGATTTCGATGCTCTTGCCGTCGTCGCTGACCAGAACGTCCTCAAACTCGATCAACAGCTTCGACAGTATCGCAAACGAACCGGTGATTTCGTCCCGCTCGTCTTCCCGAGGATCCAGACGTTCAAGCGAGAAATTGACCTTCCTTGCTGGCTTGACGAGCAGAACTCTTCGTTTCCGACCGATCTTCGGGGCGTGCAGGATTTCCTCCGAACAGTCGTTGTTGATGACATATTTGAGCTGCTCGAGCGAATAGGAATTGTCGTGAATCACCATTGTCTTGTCGTCGTCGGAGAGTGAAACGCCTTCCCTCCCGTTTGCCGCTTGGCTCAGAAGGCTTAGCTGAGGATCGACTTCGCTTGGCAGCTTGACGACCAGCGCAGTTTCCTTTCGAGCGCCCTTTGGCAAATGAACAAGTTCCTCCGATCCATCCTTGTTGATGACATACTTCAGACCCGCAATCGGAAAGGCCCGACCGTCAATTTCCACATTCGTGTCGGCTTCGGTGAGCATGACATCGTCTCTTTCGCTCTCCAGCTTCGACAGGATCTCATTGAGAGAATCCGTTTCGAACTGTCGAATTTCCTGTATGATGCCTCGAATTGTGGTGTCCTCAAGTCCCCCCTTTTGACGCTCCTCGTTGATTTTCTGCATTGACTTGCGAGTTAGGTAGTAGCCAAGCGCGGCAATTGTCGCGGCGCTGCCAGCGATTGCCCAGCCGACCGGAGTCAGGCCCAGGAACGTGGCCGGCGCAAGACCAAGGGACACGGCAACGCCTCCCAGCCCGATCGCTGAAAGCCCGAAACCAACTGCGGTTGTCAGGCCGCCGGAGGCGCCAAGAATTCCGGCTGCCGACACAACTCCCAATGAACCAAGCAGGCCTGAGTTGCCAAGCACAAATGCACCGACCCAAGTGCCGGATATCGTTCCCGCGAGGTAGCCGGAGGCAGCGGTGGACGCGATCCACATGCCGGAAGAATGCAGGACGGGAATGGCGATCAATGGCAGCATTGCGGGGTCTCCAACACTCAGCAACGACAATGGGCTTTTGCCGATATGCGCTGAAGGCACGCATGTCAACAGGAGTTGAGGCTCTTGGCCCATTCCTTGAATGTCGGGCTTGATGCGAATTCGTTCCGTCCACCGTTGCGATGCACGGCGCCCTTTCTCACCTGCATCCGCAACTTCCATGTCGGCCGACCTGAAAAAGCCTCCCTGCCGCGTTGCCAATTGGACTTCGGTGCAAGGCGACTGCCCAGTTTGCTTGGCCACTCTCGCGTGCACAGTCTTGGGATGCGCAGTTCTGAATGTCCGGGCGCCAATCTCCCGAAAGTCTTGACTGACACAAATGCCGCCCATGTTGGGGTGCACTCCGATCAATGTCAGCAGCATGTGAAAACAAGCGGGTACATGGCCGGAAACCGAAGACCAAGGCGCACTGGAGTTGGCTTTGGGCGCAAGCAACCGTGACACGACGACAATTGTGGTCTGGTCGAACGCGGCGGGCATTGTTGCGGTTTGCTATCGCATTCGCGCCATGGCGCCCAACGGAAAGACTCCCGGTTGGGCGGCGACGCCGCCCGTTCGACAGTTTGATGGAGTTGTGGCTCTCACCGGTTTGCTGAACTGCCTGCAATGTCCTGCAAGTTGGCGCCTTCTGGTTGATCCGTGCGTCGCAACCTGATCTCTATGCGCCTTCTGTTTGGGTCTGCCAAAACAGGTCCCGTCACACCCTCGCTGATCGTTTCGTCCAAGTTGATGATCTGACCGCCAGAGTAGGGCAATACGGTTACATCCTTGAATTGCGGGTCATCGGCCAACAAGCTCCGCAAAGCGCGGGTGACTGCAATCGCTCTGGCGAGGCCGAGCCCGGCGTTGTCCGCGGCCGTCAGAACCGGTGCATTGTCGTCTGTTTGAAGAGCGGAAATTGCGGCCTGATCCAGATTGCTTGATCGAGTCCTGCCCACTGGCTCTTCATCGGTGTGCCCAACGACTTCGATTACGTTGGTGCCATACTCGTTCACAATATCCTTGACCAGCGCCAACACGACCGTTTCGAGCTTGGTTTTGAAGTTCTCGTCAAGCAAAGCGCTGCCACGCTGAAACCTGTAGTCGTCGGTCTCTCGAAGGTGGACAATGGGCGGCCAGTCATGCTCCTGCGCCCTGCCTTCCCAGCCTCCATCACTAATGATTGCAATGGCTTCTTCCAGATCATTCCATTGACTCTCGTTGAACTCCTGAATGAAATTGGCCACCACCACATTCGAGTAGGCTTGTTCAATTGTTGTGAGCTTTTCCCACTGATCTCTTGGCACAACGATGGAACCGGTCTTTGCATCCTGCGTCTCTGTCGCAACGTAGAAGATCTGTTCATAGGCCACCGGGTCGACCATCTTCATGTTGGCGAGCGCAGCGAGAAGTTGGGGATCCGCCTCATGGTATGAGGCTGCCTCACTGACAAGGCTTTCCACTTGTGCTGCAGACGATGCCGCTTCCCGCTCAAGTCGTTCCACCTGCTGCGCGTACGCTTGCACGTCGCTCTGCAAGCTTGTGACCTCGCTCCGCAAAGTTTTGATCTGGGCTGCCTCGGGCGTCAGGCTTGCAGTTTGGTTCTCAAGTGCCGCCGCTTCCCGCTCAAGCCGCTTCACCTGCTGCGCGTACGCTTGCACTTCGCTCTGCAAGCTTGCGACCTGGCTCTGCAAAGTCTCGGTCTCGACTGACTCTCGGGTCAGGCTTTCCACTTGCGCTGCAGACGATGCCGCTTCCCGCTCAAGCCGTTCCACCTGCTGCGCGTACGCTTGCACTTCGCTCTGCAAGCCTGCGACCTCGCTCCGCAAAGTTTTGATCTGGGCTGCCTCGGGCGGCAGGCTTGCAGTTTGGTTCTCAAGCGCCGCTGCTTCCCGTTCAAGCAGAACCACCCGCTGGATGTAGGCCGTCAAACGTGTGTCCAAGCTAGCGACTTGGCTTTGCAAGGTCTCAACTTCTGCAGTCTTCTGCGCCAACTGATTTTCAATGTCAGCCTTGTCTCTCGTGACAAAGATCAACGCAGCCAACAGACAGAAAAGCAACATCAGCAGGATCTCGGCCATCGTGAGACCTAGGATTACGCCTCTACGGTAGCCTGTATTGTGGCTGCCAACAGATGTTTGAGGCATGCCTGCCTACCTGCCGAACTTCCAAAGAACCTTCCAGAAACCGTCCTTCCGCTCGTTCTGGTTGCCGTCTTCATCATTGTCCAATGCGCTTGCGGTCAATGTGTCCTTGACAGGCTTGATCTCCGGTCTGACCCCCACGTCCGGCCGTTCGCGGGTTATGCCTGGCGAAACTTCCGGAGACGCTTCCTGTAGCCCTGGACGGGTTTGAAAGTTGGAAGGCGATTGAGCCAGATCTCGAGTAGCTGCCGAGGGCGCATCATGTTGCCGTTGACGGACCTTGTTCGCTTCATTGAAATTCCGGAGTTCGTCTCGCAACGCATCAGCTGCGAACTGTTGAGCCTGCACATGGTCCCTGGCCAGCGACTGGAGCTCCGAGCAGAGAATCCTGTTGACCTCGCCAGTGTCCCGGGAAATCTCGAGATGCGTCTTGATCAGTTCCCCAAGACTTCGAAGCTCGGCCTGAGAGGCGTCCGCAGCGGCCTGTTGAATCCGCAACTGTTCCCTGACCACGGAGTTCAGCTGCGCACCAAGCTTTCTGTTTTCTTCACCGGCCGTTTGCGAGACCTCGAGATGCTTGGCGACCAGTTCGCCAACGTTGCGAATGCTGACTTGCGAGGCCTCGACGGTGGATCTCTGAAAATGCAGATGTCGCTTGAGTTCCGTGACCAGCGAGTTAAGCTCGGCGTAAAGGATCTTGTTGGTTTCGGCAGACTCTCTCTGCAAGGCTGACAGGTCAACAAACGAGGCCTGCGCGTCCCTTCCGGCCTCGGCAAGACCCTCGATCATCTGGCCGACCGCCCCCACCTGGTTGGCAAATGTCCGCACGCCGACATCGACATTGCCAAGCGTCGTGACAAGCTCGCGGGAGGCGCCCTCGACTGCCTTGCCTCCGGACTGGCCGATTGCCTCGAACGACTTCAATATGTCCTTCGTGATCTTGTCGACCGATTGCTGCGTTTCTCCAAAGCCCTCCGACATTGCCTGGACTGCGCTTCGACGAAAGTCTTCCAGCTGAATGACTGTATCGTCCAGTTCCCGCCTGACTCTGCTGGTGGCGTCCGCCAGTTCGACTCTGGCCGCTTCCTCCACGTCGTAGGGGTCCACCCTCATCTGCTGGAAGAACACGCGCAGCGTGACGCCCACAAGCGTGGAAGTGATCGCAATGCCGAAGGAGCGGAGAATGCTGATGGCTTCCGCACCGTGCGCGACATTCCAGAGAGCGACCGACAGGGAGCACAGGGTATAGATGAAGCCGAGGTAGTACAGATTGTCTCCAGTCTGGTCCCGACGCAACCTGAACGTGCGAACATAGCTGGCCATCAGCGCGTATATGATCATCAGGACGACGGGGAAGAAGATTATCGTTGCCGTCTCCCACCCGAAAACTCTTTCCTCCAGCTCGAGAACGCCCAGGCGGTTCTTCAAAAAGAGCATTGCCACGCCGCCGAGCATGGCGAATGCCAGAAAGATGACGGCGTTTCTTCTGTTTTGATGGTGCAAGGAATCGCCCGGGTATTTCATCAATTCGCTCCCGGAAGCCGCATGGGCAACATGTCGTAGGCCTTGAATTCCTTGACAAATATCGCGTGCCAGAAGTTTCTGATCTCGACGTATTCGGAAAGGTTCCTGGCTCCCGATTCCGTGCGCATCACGAAGTGGACTTCCATGACAAAGGGCTTCAGGTCCATTGTGTACTTTCTGTAGGCGTTGCTTTGGCGAAATGCCTCGATGTCGATCCCGGACCGGTAGACCGAGAAGTCCTGCGTGTGTTCGAGCATGTCCGAAAACATCACTATCCGGTTTCTGAGGCGGCTGTCCGGGTCAAGATCCTGGCGCACCTGCGGAAGCTGCACAGTCACCAGCTGGATGGCGTGGAGAAGCGGCGAGCGGTCGGCCTCGAACGATCTGTCCAATGCCCTTTCGATCTCGGCAAGCGTCCGGGACCGGTAGTCCTCCCAGCGCCGCCGGATGAACTCCTGGTTGGCAATGATTCCCATCCGGGCGAGTTCGGTGAGGTCCTCCAGCTTGCCGGGGTTGCAGAACTTGAAGGCGGGTTCCATGGCGGCGCCGTTTGCATCGATGACGTAGAGGGTGATTTGCCCGTACTTCGGAATGCGCTCGATGATTCCCCTCAAGTTGTTCATCAGAGCCAGCCTGGTAATGTCGCCAATGGAGTCGGTGGCGTCCACGATTATGGCCGTGGTTTGCGAGGGCCCGCCGGTTGGACACAGTGTCTCGTCGTCCAGCGCAAGTTCATCCTCGGTTTGCGTGTAGAGATAGATTGCCGGACCCACGAGAGCGACTATCAGCAGGACCAGCGCTCCAATCAGGAAATACGTCCCCAACTGGCTCTTTTTCCTGCGTCGTCTGCGGCTGCGTCGGGGCATTGCCTCAGCTTGAGCTGGTTTCCGGACTGGCGCCTTGGCCCTGACCTCCGCCCTTGTTCAGGCGTTGGATTGCCGCACCATTGATGTAGGCAATCACGATGTCGTCGTTTCCTGACTCCCTGGCCCTGTCGAGAGCCTCATGGAGTCCGTCGATGAGGTTGTCCAGGTTCCGGTATTCCTTTCGGCTGCTTTCGAATTCGCCGTAAATCTCTTCAAGGAGGTTCAAAAGCATCTCCTTCGCAGTCTCAACCTTTTTCTTCAATTCCTTCAAGTCCACGGCGCCTTGATTCCCATCCTCCAAGGGTAGCCCTTTCAAAAGATATCGTTGGTTGAATCGATCCGGTGGCGGGTCCGTTCGTGTTTCGCGGTTGGCTGTGTAGTAGATCGAGAACAACAAGTCGGCAGCGCCCTGGAGTCCTTCGAGATAGGACTTGTACTTGACCGGAAGCTGTTTCCGGTACTTGAGAACGTAGCGCAATGATTTAAAGCGCTTGGAAAGATCCAGGCCGATGGTTTCGATGTCAGCGCTGTAGTCGTCCTTGACCTCTACGAGATCCCGGAAAACCAGGTTGTAGGAGCTGTGATATTCTTCGTGAAGTTTCAGCCACTTCTTCCAAACCTTGTGATAGCCGGGATACCTGTCGACGAGGGCAAACACATCGGCCATTGCGATGAAGGCGAACAGCAGGCCCAAGCCGAAGAGCACCCAGCTCTTCATTTCGGTGACGCCGAGCGGATTGCTCCGGATGCGTTCGATCACTTGGAGCCCGGCATCTTCAATGAAGGAGCCGGAAATCTCTCGGTAGTGCGCCAAGGCGAGGTTGATTGTGACAATCACCGCAATCCAGGCCAGAATCGACAGAAATCCAATGAGCTTCCTGAAAAAGTTCGCATGAACGATTTGCTTGATCCCGAACATGGTTAGCAGGAACGAAAAGCCGATGTTCATGACGGCGAATGTAAACGCCTCGATGATTCCGCCAAGGAGGCCCAGCACGCTCCCCTTGGCAAGAAAGTTGCTGTTGAGGTATGTCTCGAGAATGACAATTACGATCAGCACCAGTATCTTCAGGAACTGAAAGGCGCCGGTGGTGGCCTCCGGTTGCGGGGTGCGGCTTTGCAGGCCATTTCTGTTGCGGAAGTACCATCGCTCGTATTCGACCTCCAGCAGCCTTCGCCTTGGAAGGTGCAGGTCGTTCAGCTTTTCCTGCACCTCCTGCCGGAATTCGGTAATGGCTTCATACCGTGCCTGGTCTATTTTCGAGAACTGCTCTTCAAGGGAGATGCTGTCCTGCCGTTGATCGTAGGTGTGCAGCTGATCCTGGGCTTCCTGCTGCACCTTGATCACGGCATTCTTGATGTGTGACGAAATCTTCATTTCGATGTCGTCGGGAACTGTGGAATCCGTTGCGGGCATGTTGCGTTCGCCGCGGGCTCTTCCCTCCTCTTCCAGTTCAAGATCCTTGGCGAGTTTCGTTACGTCTAGCAGCTCGACGGGGGAAATCGGCGCTAGGACGGCTGGTTGCGGCTTGAGTACGTCCGTTATTCGCTTTAGTGCCGACCGCTTCGCCATCTGACCATTCCACTGTGACAAGACATTTGCTCAAACAGCCCGCGTTCCGGCCAATGCCTTCCAGCGACACCCGTCAATGAATGCCTTAGTTTGTTTGCTCGGAAAGGGTTTCGTTGTCCCCCATGACGGGCTGGTCAACGGGAACTGTTTCATGCTGTGCAAGTCTTGTTTGCATCAACACTCGAATCATCGTTCATCTGACCCACACATCACTGCATCCCCGCGCTTCCTTGAACGGGAGAGCTTGTTCAAGTCTACATGAACCTTGCTCGCATTGGAAGGCGAAGTTTGAATGCGAGATCAGCGTGCATACAGGCGACGCAACTGTCTTGACATCTCGCGAGATAGAGCCGTTCTCTGCCTCATGCTCCTGTGAAGGGACATTGCAAGACCGCACCCGAGAAACGGCAGGCCAAAGTGGTTCAGTCTCCTTGGCCAATCCAAAGACGAGTGGGCGCTCCACTCGCAGGCAACTGGCCTTCGGCATTCGGTGTCATGGAGTGCGACCAGTTGCAGGACGTTTCCCATTCGCACGCATTTGCCGCATGACGCCTTTTCCACTGCCAATCGTCCGATCGACTTCTGGCAAGATGCGTGTGCCCCTCACACCTTGTTGCGAATCATGAAGTTGGCGGACGTTCGTCACGGTTGGATACAGGGATCCTGTCGTCGGAAAGCGTCGTTCCAGCCTGTTGAGGCCAGACAGTGCGGACCAGCCATTTCCGCGGCACACCACAGCATTGGGCGAGTTGGCCGAATTCAGGCAGCGGGCGACCCATTGGGTCGCTCCATGGCCGCTTTGAACACAAGGGAGAAGCCTTGGTCCGGCACGCATTCGAAGCATGCCGTTCGACAGGTGGCATCGAACGCTCGCAGTGCGCTCATGTCAAAGGAACGCCGTGGCACATCATTTGAAACAGGTGTGGCCTGCAATCCACATTGTCCTACGACTCAATTGCAGATCGGACTGCTGATTGCGGCAGTCCATTGGGGTCGATCACTGTCAATTGGAAGATCGAATCGCAATGGCGCCAAATCTGACTGCTTCTGTTGTCATTCAGGCTGGTGGCGCAAGGGCGGATGCCCCTGCCCGCATGCTGACCGAGGCACACGCTTCCTTCCGCCGCAGCCATTAATCACGAACGCAGGAAAATCGCGGATTCAACCTTGTTGAAGGCATTTCGATAAATCACGGCGTCAAGAATTGGCGTGTCCTGCCTGTCCTGTTGCCCATACGTTGACGACTTTGTCCGCACCTCGACAAAATTCAGTCTGACTCTCGTGACACCGCCGACAGTTTCGACAAATCCCGTCGCCTTGGTTTGCGACACGTCCGTATACCCCCACAATTGAGAAGCTCGGTCGCTTTGCGCCGCGCTCTCCGCGGAAATCAACCCGGTGTCCTTGTCGGCATTCGTGATCGTATAGCCCAAGTCCTGAAAGACCGAGATGACGGCTTGAAACACGGCATCCTTGCCGGCTTGGTACTCCCTTGTCTGCAGGCTCTGGATTTGCAGCGGAAGCAACGTGGGTTGCGGCGCTTGTGCGCATCCTGTGAGGAGCACAAGCACTAGCCCGACCGGCAGCAGCGCAATTCTTGTCATGGTTCTCTCCTCAGAAATTCGAAGTTCTGCTCTTGAAGTCGACGACCACGTCCCTGCTGTCGAACTCAATGATCAAAGTAGTCATTCTTGACGATGTTTCGAACCCGGAACTGGAAGCGGACTGCCCCACGACCACGACCCACACCGCCGTCGTCTGTGCGGACGCCTGCGAGACCTGAGCGCTCCTCTGGTATGACCAGACTTCATTGCCTCGGCTGTCCCTAGTGGTGATGTTCGGGGCGCCGAACACTTCCAGCACCTCGGCCTTTGTGGTCTTCCCGACTTCGAGATGAAGCTGGACATTGCCTTGAGTGAGGTTGGAATTCTTGGGAACCCCTGGCTTCTGGGGCTGATTAAGAGCATGTGCAAGATTTGAGCTTTGTGTACGGTTCGGGTTTCCGTCCGCGGTTTCTTGCGTCGCGGGTACGCAGCCCGCCAGCAAGATTGACAACGACATTGCGAAGCCTCGCAAGGCTAATTTCCGAAACACGGCCTTCACTCCCCCAGTTGGGTCAACAAATGGTTGCCACAAGATCCGACATGTAGCAACCAAAGCGGCCGGAATGCAATGTTCAAGCGGAGTGGATCGGAATTTCCTGAACCATTTGCGCCCACTTCGTTTACACTCCTGACAATGATTGGCCAGACTTGCCCGGAAACCACATCCACGCCGTTCGGGAAAGCGACTGGCGGCATGGTGCGCCAGGCTAGCTGCTGTATGTGTTACGGGTGAAAGTCCCGAGAAGGGAAAGGTCAACCACCAGCTTTCCCGCGAGCCGTGCGTTGCTGATTGTGAGGGCAGTGGCGAAGCGTCGGCAGCGGTACATGCAGGCGAGGCCATTGAGCGCCGAAACATCGGTCATCCAGAGCGCCGAGACCGTCATGCCGGTCGAATGCAACATGCGTCTGGTCCGATTTGATGAGGACAGGCGGGCTCCGCGGCGTCGAAAAACCATCGCATGCAGGCAGGCACGACACCGGGACCTGGGAGGTCTTCATACCAGGCTGCAAGGGGAAGGAGCAAGCTCCGACACCGATGACATACGGTTTGAAGAAGTCAGACTCGGCCATGGCAGTGACGAAGCCGGCGAACAAAGGGGTGCGAGCCTCGGCGGAGTTGGTGGAGCGAAGGGCCGGGCCGAAGGAGAACTCGACACGCCAAAGCAGGCACCATGCACAGGAATGGGCTCGCCTG